>JAIXXZ010000092.1 GCA_027490465.1 Oxalobacteraceae bacterium | reverse complement strand
GTGTTCGCTTTGCTTTTACGTGAACTTACCGCTTCTCCACCGCCGTAGGGCTGGGGTAGCTAAAGTAAAAGAAAAAGTAAAAGCGCAGCAGAGACATCGGTTTATACAAGTCGGCGTCAGTCAGGACACGGATGGTGCTATAAATCCCCGGGTTTGGCAAGTCAGCTTGCCAAACCGATAATCAGGGCAATCAGCCCGTACCGCCAACCGTGAGATCCTCGATGCGCAAGGTCGGCTGACCGACACCTACCGGCACGCTCTGCCCATCCTTGCCACAGACACCAACACCGGAATCAAGCCGCATGTCATTGCCGATCATGGACACTCGGTTCAGCACATCCGGACCATTGCCGATCAGTGTCGCACCCTTGACTGGGTAGGCCAGCTTGCCGTTTTCTATCATCCAGGCCTCACTG
Organism: Oxalobacteraceae bacterium; assembly: GCA_027490465.1. GTDB lineage: Bacteria > Pseudomonadota > Gammaproteobacteria > Burkholderiales > Burkholderiaceae_D > Pernthalerella. The sequence continues at coordinate 22,478 of JAIXXZ010000092.1, read as the reverse complement.
GCCGAGAAGACGAATTTGCCGTTGGTGATATCGACCTGACCACCGCCGAAATTGACCGCATAGAGACCATTTTTTACCGAAGCGAGGATTTCCTCGGGATCGCGGTCGCCGCCCAGCATGTAGGTATTGGTCATGCGCGGCATGGGCAGGTGGGCGTAGGATTCGCGCCGGCCATTGCCGGTGGCGGGCATTTTCATGAGCCGCGCGTTGAGCGTGTCCTGTATGTAGCCCTTGAGGATGCCGTCTTCGATCAGCGTGGTGCACTGGGTGGGATTGCCCTCGTCATCAACATTGAGGGAACCGCGACGATCAGCGATGGTCCCGTCATCGACGACCGTGACGCCTTTGGCTGCGACCCGCTGACCTATGCGGCCTGAGAAAGCGCTGGATCCCTTGCGGTTGAAGTCACCCTCAAGTCCATGGCCTATGGCTTCGTGCAGCAGGACGCCAGGCCAGCCCGGTCCAAGCACGACGGTCATGGGACCTGCAGGCGCTGGCCGTGATTCAAGATTGACGAGGGCGGCATTCACCGCTTCGGAGGCATATTTTTCGAGGAGCTCATCGCTGAAATAAGCGAAGTCATAACGGCCACCGCCACCGGCGGTGCCGACTTCGCGGCGGCCGTTCTGCTCGGCGATCACGGTCAGCGAGAGGCGCACCAGGGGGCGAATATCCGCTGCGATCACGCCATCACTGCGAACCACCAGCACCACATCATGTTCACCGGCGAGACCGGCCATGACTTGCACGATGCGTGGGTCCTTGGCGCGCGCGATTTTTTCGATTTTCTCCAGCAAGCTCACTTTCGCGGTCGCATCCAGTGACACAAACGGATCCTTGGGCAAGTAAAGCGAGCGCGCAGTACCGGGTTGGATGGCAGAAGCCACTTTGATTTTGCCCGCACCCTGACGTGCGATGGTACGTGTTGCGGCGGCGGCTTCGAGCAGTGCGCGCTCGGAGATCTCATCCGAATAGGAGAAAGCAGTCTTGTCGCCCGATACGGCACGCACACCAACGCCCTGATCAATCGAGAAACTGCCTGTCTTGACGATACCCTCCTCCAGACTCCAGCTCTCGCTCTTGGTGAACTGGAAATAGAGATCGGCGTAATCGACCTTGTGCGTGAAGATGGAACCCAGCACCTTGAGCAAATGAACTTCGTCCAGTCCATTGGGCGTGAGCAGAACTTGGCGCGCAGCAGTCTGGGTCTGGAGATTGGGTTCGATAAGTTTCATAGCGTTGGATAGCCTGATGGTAAGTAAACGAGACGGTTGGACATTGAGCGCCTGAATCGCGACGCACCGAAAATTGAAATCATACTGGATGGGGCTTGTTCATGCTGGCATGGCCGGGCTAGCGCGTGCGGTGGGCAAGGGCCGGCAAACTCTCGCGCACGCTGGACTGCCGAACAAGATCCAGCTCGCCGATGACAAGTCCCTCGCCCTCAGGCAGCACGGCGCAAATCTCGCCCCAGGGATCGACCAGCATGCTGTGGCCCCAGGTACGCCGGCCATTGGGATGTACGCCGCCCTGTGCAGCAGCCAGTATGTGGCATTGGTTCTCGATGGCGCGGGCCCGCAGCAGCACTTCCCAGTGGGCGCGGCCTGTGGTGTAAGTGAATGCAGCGGGCATGACCATCAGATCACAGGCGCCCATCGCACGATAGAGTTCAGGAAATCGCAAGTCGTAGCAGATCGACAGGCCGATGCGTGCAAAGGGCGTCTCCAGCACTCGGACTTCGTCACCGGGCACGATCGTGCGCGATTCATCGAAAGATTCTTCACCCCGCGAAAATCCGAACAAATGAATCTTGTCATAGCGAGCGCAGAGTTGTCCTTGCGGATCGTAGGCAAGCAAGGTGTTGAGTACCTTGCCGGGCACACCCGAGACCAGCGGCACAGTGCCACCCAGCAGCCACACGCCTGCATCGCTGGCCAGACGCGCCATAAAGTCCTGCAAGGGCCCCTGGCCCGGTGTCTCGGCATGATGCAGCTTGTCTTGTTCGGTACGTCCGAGCAGCGGCCAGTACTCAGGCAACAACACCAGCGAGGCGCCGGCATCAGCCGCCTCATGGATACGCCGCTCGACGGTCCGCATGTTTTCAGCGGGCTCTGGCGTGGAGACCATCTGCACGGCCGCGATTTTGAGGGTTGTTGACAACTGTTCTCCTGAGCTCATGATCACGGCCTGCCGACTTTGTCTGCGTCAGCCGGAGGAATATCCACTTTACGCTTGCTGGTTGATTTTTTGACGACCGGATCTTTCCACGGCCCGGTGATGACGTACTCCTGCGACAATGCCTGAGACAGGGGATTTCGCAGAAAAAGCTGCGCCAGGAAAGAGCCCAGTCCGACGACAGGGTTGACTGCCAGACCATAAATGACGGACGCACCACCTGCATTGATTTCCGGGATAACGACCACATTCAAATTCTGTGTCTCATCATTCAGATCCACTGTACCGTCAATCAGGACGACGGCATTCACACCACGCATCTTGAAGGTATCGGTCTTCAGTACACCGCGCGATATGGCCGCAGTACTGGCAATACTGTCGAACATGAAACCATCGGTAAACAGATCCCGAAAATCCAGCGTCAATCGTCTTGGCAAAGACTGCAGACTCATCACACTCAATAACTTCGCTACGCCTGGATCTGCTTTCAGAAATTGCCCCGAACTGACGCGCAAGTTCATGTGTCCGGACAACGTAGGAAAATCGAATGCAGAGGGCGAACCTTTCCAGTTAAGGTCGCCCTCCATGCGACCCTTGCCACCCTTGACCGCTTTTTCAAAACCCACTCTATCGAGCAGACGGCCGGCATCGTTAATGTCGAGTTCGTAATTGAGGATGGACTGACTATCGTTACCATTGAGCAGCCAGCGTCCCGTTGCGCGGAGACTGGCATCGGGATTGGTCAGCGTGAGCTTGCTGATCCGCCATTCTCGGCCTGGTGTCATGATGGCCCCATTGGTAGCTGCCAGTTCAAGCCGGCCGAGTTTCATGCCACGCAAATCAAAACTGTCGGCAACAATATCCAGCCCCGGCAACTCTGCCGCAGATTTCTTGCCACTGAGCAGTTCGGTCACGTCCGCATCTGCAGAGCGCTCAATTTTCAATGAAGACAAGCGAGCCGTGATTTTGCCCGCGCCTCGCTCGGAAGAAGGATCCTCCCAACTCGCCTGACCGACCACTTCGTCGGACTGTATATTGAACTTCCATCCGCTCCGCTGGCGTGTCGCAGCTAGCACCATGTTGTCGAGCGGGCGATCGAAGATCGTAAGTTCAGTCGCACGGAGATTGATAACATCGGGAGCAAAGAAAGGCGCGTAATCTGTGCTTTGTGCCGAGCCCTGCCCTGTACCAGAGGCGACAGGCGAGTTATCCGTCGTTCCTGAACCAGCCTCTCCGGCAAGCCCAGCAAGCGTTGAACGCCAGATATCCGCATTAAACGATGGCACATTGAGCTGAATGGCCAAACCACTGTCCGGCTGCGGCGCTGGCGTGTTCACACCGATACCACCGCGCACCATGCGCCATGTATTGTTGCCAGAACTGCTGCGCTGTCGCAAATAACGCGCATTGATATTGCGACCGAGACTGATTCGAATTTCTTCTGTCGGCGTAATACCATCCGGTGCCGGCAAGGGCTGCAACATGATGCGCAGGGGCCAGCTTTCAACAGCGGGTTTCTGTAACGGCGCAGGAAAATCCAGAGCCAAGCCAGCGAGCGAAGAATCTATCGTCAACTCAGGACGCTGATTCCTGATTTTCAGGTTAGCTGTGTAACGCGTGCTGCCAGTGATTTTTTTTAACACGCGCCTTGCCATGGGTGTCGTGATCGAACGAGCAGCACTCTCCGTATTGACCGATCCCTCCAGCTTGATCAGTGTGGCGCCATCGCGTTGGGTACCACCACTCAAGCTTAAAGGTCCACCGAGAAAAACGGCTTGAATCGAAGGTAATTGAACACCTTGCTCCGAGAAATTCAACTCGCCCGTCACTTGCTGCGCCGCAGGCCACGCTCGCCACAACTGCACCTCATTACCCGCGAACTTCACATTACCTTGCACCGCAGCTGTTCCTGCTGCGCTCAGAGGCAACTGCATCTTCAAGCCCAGCCTTGCATTGCCACTGGCCTTGGCCTCTTCGGTGAAACCATCGATCCAGCCGCTTACCGGTGTGACACTCACGTAGGTCAGCATGGATTGCAAAGGGCCCTGCGCCACACCACTCACGTCAAGCACTGGCTTACTGCTCAGATAATCCGGCACCACGGCATGAACTTCTGACAGCGCAACCCCGGTAGTTCTTGCGCTGTCAGCGTGAATCTGCAAGCGGGTACCATCAAGGAGAAAATTACCTTGTATATCGTCAATCGTGGGCCACAAAAATGTGCGTCTATCCTGCGATAACTCTTTAGGTGCGGGACTGAGCGTAGCCCTTTCTATTTTTGCGGTGATTTTAAAAATCCCGGGTGGACTGTCCGTAATGATTTTCTGTTGAAACGGAAATTTATCCAGATCCCCTTTGATCAGCAGCGTCACATCGCGCGCACGACCCCCGCGCAACGCCGAGCTCAGCCACTCGCGAGTGTCACCGCCCACGACTGCAGGAAGATAGCGCGATACATTGCTCAATTCAATCACGGGAAGCTGCAGTTTCAGATCCAGCTCACCCAATCCGCTGGTCGAAAATGGGATTGGTATCGTGTAGCTACCCATGAGCATACCCGACACGCCCGCTTGTGAAAAACGCATGGTGTCGACACGCATGGCCAGATGTTTTTTGTCACGCAGTGACCAACTACCTTCGAGTGAAATGTCATCCAGATTCATTTGCGGCAGGCTCAATGCGTTGACGGCATCGAGCTTCAAGTGCTCGCTATTTAATTTCAAGCGTCCACCGTCCTGGTTTGCATCCACCTCACCGGACATGCCATCAAAAGCGGGTAAAGAATGCAGCCCACTGGACTGACGCATTCCCAGCGCATCGAATTTTCCAGCAATCCGATACATTCCGGCACCCGGCATAGCCCCATCCCAGGATGCCGCGAAATCTCGAAGCTGCCCTCGGGGCGAAAAATCAGAGAGTGTGTTTCGTATGTGATCGGGTAACGGTACATGCACTGCAAAACGAGCGAGCGCGCCGAGATCCATTTCGGTGATTTTCAAATCATGGTGTTCGGCTTTGCCATTGGCAGGAGCAGCGTAAACGTGGCTTACCGTTGTTCTGGGCAATACGTCGCCCTGCTCGGTGCGGAGTGAAAAATTCGTCAACGTCAGCTGGTGGCCGCTCTCGCCATAGGAAAATATCTTCTGCTTCAGACCGGAAATCACTTCACCGGCTGAAATACGCCCGCTGACATTGATGAGCTTGAGTGGCTCAAGCGATTGATCCAGGCTTACCGACAGATTTGACAAAGACAGATCCGCAGTCACATTGGCCACAGTGCCACGATCGAAATTGGCCCAGGCTCGCAGCGAGCCGTCGCCTCCCGTGAGCTGATAAGGCATATCGATGTAGGGCTTCCATGCCTCAAGATGCGTTTTTTGCCAGTCGATATAAAACTCGCCCATCCATTCCGCATAATCCGCGCGTGTTTTCGAAAATGGCAGATGCGTAAATTCAACGCGCAGATCAATGGGCGCTGCCATAGACTCGGGCGGCGTTGCCTTTAATGCGGCACGATGCGTGCGCCAACGGTTCTGCAAGACAAAGCTGATATTACTCAAGGTGAGTTCGGGTGCCGAGCGCATCTGATCGCGCCAGCGGAGCTCACCCTGCCTGACGACAATTTCATGCTGTGCCAGCAGCCAGTCAAGTCCAAGACCATCATCAGGCTTGGTGGGATCAATCCGTAAACCACCGACAAAAACACGCCCTTCGTTATCGCGTTCGATCTCCAGATTCGGGCGCGACAATTCCAGTGCCTGCAGACGTAGCTCGCCCATCACCGACCACCAAGAAATGGTCGCGTTCACCTCTGGTAGGACAAGTGCGCTCTCACCCTGATCATTTTGAATCACAACGTTTTCCAGCTTCAGGCGGGGATTGAGCCCATGCCAGCTGGCCTCTATGCCGGCAATAAGAACGTTACGATTGACGAAATGACTTGCGAGTTGCTCGACTTCAGACTTGTACCCGTCGATATTGGGCAAGACGATATAGCGCAGAGACAGGAAGGCTGCACAGAACACAAAATAGGCAACGATCAGCCCGAGCACCAACCAGCTGAGCGCATGGTGGGTTACTCGATTGACCTTGTCGTAGCCGACACGAACCGAACGCCACCCAAGCCGCAGTGCTTGTCCGATACGATTTGGATTATCTGGTTGGCTCGACATCAAATGGATTTGTTGTAATGAATACCGCGCCTAAAGCGATTGACGCTTTGGCCGAAAATTAGCTGCTGAGCGATGAGTTCAGCGGAAAACCTAGTCCCACGCACCAATCGGCATCTCGTCCTGAGCCAAAATGACGATTCACGCTGTGTCGCTCTTGATGTCGTTCTGTCGCGAAACTGCTGATTCGTGCACCCCGGTAGCCGACAGCGCTTTCCTTCACGGACCAGCATCAGCGCCTGGCCGAGATTGTTATCATAGCTGCAAACTCCGGATTCCCCGCCACTCCGATGCGCCCCCAACTGAGCTTATGAGCACAAACCAGCCTTGTTTTACCAGCCCGAACCTTTCCCGGTTCGTCAGCCGATGGCTGGAGGCGGATCCTGCGCGTGAGGCCGAATTGGAGCGAATGACTGGATTATCGCTTGCCTCGGTGGACTTTGCCCAGTTGCTTGAGTCGCAGTTGGCGGTTGTGCCCTCAGTACCGGCGGCCATGCGTCGCCTGCGAAACCTGCTGGTCGCCGCTATTGCCGAGCGTGATCTCGCTGGCCGGGGGGATCTGGATGAGGTTCTGAGCGCCATATCGGCGTTCGCGGAGTTCGTCATCAACCGCCATCTGGCCGACTTGTATCGCAGCCAGTGCGAGCTGCACGGCGTCCCCATGGGCGAGGAGTCGGGTGCTGCGCAGCACATGATCGTGGTCGGCATGGGCAAGCTGGGCGGACGCGAACTGAATGTGTCTTCGGATATCGATCTGATTTTTTTGTATCCGGAAGATGGGGACACCTTGGTCACCGCCGAGGGCCAGCGCCAGCTGTCCAATCATGAATTCTTTGTACGCCTCGGCAAAAAACTGATCGCTGATATTGCCGAGATCACCGCCGACGGATTCAGTTTTCGTGTGGATATGGCGCTGCGGCCCAATGGCGCATCAGGCCCGCTGGCGGCCAGCTTCGGGATGCTTGAAGAGTATCTGATGGTGCAGGGACGCGAATGGGAACGCTATGCCTGGGTCAAGGCTCGTGCACTCACCGGGCGGGCCGAGGACATTGCGGCGCTGGAAGCGATTGTCCGACCTTTCGTTTACCGTCGCTACCTGGACTTTGGCTCGATTAACGCGCTGCGCGATATGCATGCGCAAATACGGGCAGAAGTCATCCGGCAGGAAACTCGTCATCCGGAACGTAACATCAATGTCAAGCTCGGCCGCGGTGGCATACGCGAGATTGAATTCCTCGCGCAGGTGTTTCAACTGATCCGTGGCGGACGCGATCCCGGCCTTCGTGATCGCTCTACCCGAGCGACTTTGCACATCCTCGCCGAAAAGAAACTACTGCCTGTCCAGGTGAGCTCTCGTTTACTGGAGACCTATACCTTCCTTCGCAATCTCGAGCACCGTATTCAGTATCTCGACGATGCACAAACGCATGTGCTGCCAGCATCAGAGGACGATCGCCTGATTCTAGCCCGTGCAATGGGATATGACGACGCACCCGCTCTGTTGAATGCCTTGCGCACGCATACCGATTGGGTGGCGGCACGTTTCGATGAAATTTTCGATGACAAATCTTCTCCGAATATCGGCGCTGGTAGCGAAGTAGCGAGTTTGTCGTTCGACGAGACGACGGCGGAGTCGATCTCCACTCATCTCGATCAACTGGGTTTTGATGATGCGCAGGCATCCGCACAGCGCTTGCTTTCCAGCTGGCGCAGCAACCGTATTCAGTCACTACCGCCACAGCGCAAGGGACAGCTGGAGTCGCTGCTGCGTGCTTCACTGCCCATGATAAGTCAGCAAGCAGATTCGGCGTCCTGTTCCGCGACCTTGAATCGCCTGCTGGATTTTTTTGATACGATCGCGCGCCGCTCGGCTTATCTGGCTTTGCTGACCGAATACCCTCACACGCTGGCGCGGGTGATCCGCATGATGGCCGCTAGTGACTGGGCGGCGAAGTATCTGACCCGCCATCCGGTGTTGATGGATGAATTGCTTGATGACGCTATCCTCCACACGGAGCCTGACTGGCAGGCGTTTGCGCAGGAGTGTCGCCAGCAACTCCAGGCTTTCACTGGCGATACCGAACGTCAGATGGATGTACTTCGCGAGCAACATCATGCGCAGCTGTTTCGACTTCTCGCGCAAGATCTTGATGGCGTGCTCAGCGTAGAGCGTCTCGCGGATCATTTGTCCGCATTGGCGGATGTACTCATCTCGGTGACGCTGGAGGCGGTGTGGCAGACACTGACCGGCAAGCATTGCGATCAACCACGATTTGCCGTCATCGCCTATGGCAAGCTGGGCGGCAAGGAATTGGGATATGCCTCTGATCTGGATGTCATTTTTCTGTATCAGGATGAAGATCCAGAGGCACCGGCCGTCTACGCGAAGCTCGCCCAGCGTTTCATTACGTGGATGACCAGTCACACGCCGGCCGGTATCTTGTTTGATATCGACATCGCACTCAGACCGGATGGCGCCAGCGGCCTGCTGGTGTCTTCGCTACCGGCATTCGAAAAATATCAGCATCAGTCCGCCTGGCTGTGGGAGCATCAAGCGCTCACGAGAGCACGCTTCTGCGCGGGCGATCAGAACATCGGCGCACAATTCGAAGCACTGCGTACGCAGGTGCTGCGCCAGACCCGAGATCCTGTCCAGCTGCGCACTGAAATACTGGCCATGCGGCAGCGCATGCATGAGGCGCATCCCAATCGCTCGGAATTATTCGATCTGAAGCACGATGCGGGCGGCATGATCGATATCGAATTCATCGTCCAGTTCCTGGTGCTGCGCCATGCGGCCGAGTATCCCGCCATGACGGGCGATATCGGCAATATCGCCCTGCTGAAACTGGCCGGTGAGCTCAAGCTGATCGATCTACAGCTATCCGTCGCGGTCAGCGATGCCTACCGACTTTTCCGCAAACTTCAGCATCAAATCCGCCTGACCGGGCATGACCGGGCGCGCGTTGAGCAAGCACGAGTAGCAGAACCACGAAAGGCGGTCGAACAACTGTGGCAGCAAGTTCTGTTGCACGCATGAAATCGCGACTCCCTACTTCCATCGCCCTTCCGCACTTTCGTCCTTCCGCCTCCTCATCCCTTCGCCTGCTCGCCTTTTGAGTCTGAAGAGCTTGGCTGCTCAATCGTAGCGGCCACACAACAGTATAAAAATTAACAAACGAATAATTTTCTGACTAATTACAATTCATGCAACGTCACGACTCAGGGACGACTTTTTCCAGCGCGACGTATTCCCCCTCTAACTCAGGACGAGATCATGAACAGGTACGCAGTTCTCTGCACGGCTTTGGCCGTTCTGCTTTCAGGATGCGCAACACAGCGCGAGATCGAAAGCCAGAAAATGTCCAAAAGCAATCTGACCTCAGGTCAGGTCAGCATCACACTCAAGAAAAACATCACAACGCAGCAGGAAGTCGTTGAGACTTTTGGCGCACCCAATCTGGTGACACAAAACTCTGATGGCGAGGAATCCTGGACTTATCAGAAGCAAGCGACAGTCTCGAATGCCAGTTCCAGCTCGGCTTTTGCAACGATCATTCTGGCAGGCGCATCCAGCAGCAGCTCAGGTCTTGAGCAATCGAGTCGGACGATAACGCTGATCATCAAGTTCAGAGATATCAAAGGCGTGAAAACCGTCACCGATTTTTCCTCCCGCTACTCTTCATTCTGAGGCTGAGCCATGAAAACCACGACGAGCTTTGTCACAACCACCCCCGATGCCCATCATTCAGCCTTCACCATTGGGACCCGCAAGAAGGCTTTGGCCTTAGTTTCAGAAAACTGCAGTGGCCTCCTGCGACGAGTGCTGTGCGCTCTGGCAGTAGGCAGCACGCTTTTCACGGCAGGATGCGCAATGAACGACGCATCCCAGAACAAGACCTCACTGGAAATTCAATCCTACCAGTCCCGGTCGTTCGAGGTCGACAAAAAGACAGCGTTCAATTCAGCAATGTCCGTCTTTCAGGATTTGGGCTATATCGTGAATTCAGCCAATCTGGATACCGGCTTCATCACAGCAGAATCCCCCACCAAGGGCGCGAAGGGCAGCGAAGCATTTCTTTCTTTTCTGGCGGGCATGCGGGTTGAGGGAAGAACGGCAGTCACGGCATTCGTTGAGGAGATTTCCCCGAAATCCGCAAAGATACGGCTGAATTTTGTGGAGCGAAAAAAATCCTCAGGTGACTACGGCCAGCAAGCCAATCGCGATGATCCGATACAGGATCCCAAAATCTACCAGTCGGCGTTCGACAAAATCAGTGATGCGATCTTCATTCGTTCAGCACAAAAATAAACACAGTACTTACGCATATAAAAAAGCCCTGCAGTTCATATGAACTGCAGGGCTTCTTGCCGAATCACAGCGGGCTGCTTATTTTGCACTCATCAGCGCTACCGTCGTATCCAGCATCCGGTTCGAAAAACCCCACTCATTGTCATACCATGAAGAGACTTTCACGAGACGGCCAGAGACTTTGGTCAGGGTCGCATCAAAATTGCTCGACGCCGGATTGTGATTGAAGTCCACCGATACCAGAGGCTCGGTGTTGTAGGTAAGAATACCTTTCAGAGGACCTTCGGCTGCTTTTTGCATGATGCTGTTGACTTCATCAACCGTGGTGTCACGCGCAGCAATGAATGACAGGTCAACAACAGAAACGTTGATGGTCGGCACACGAATTGCGTAACCATCCAGCTTGCCATTGAGTTCAGGCAGCACCAGACCAACCGCTACTGCTGCACCGGTCTTGGTCGGAATCATTGACTGTGTCGCAGAGCGTGCGCGACGCAGATCTTCGTGCATAACGTCAGTGAGTACCTGGTCATTGGTGTACGCATGGACGGTCGTCATCAGACCAGTTTCAAGACCGATCGTGTCATTGAGCGGCTTGACCAGCGGCGCCAGACAGTTGGTGGTGCATGATGCGTTGGAAATTACGGTATCGGAAGATTTCAGTACGCTCTGATTCACACCGAAGACAACAGTCGCATCCACATCTTTACCACCGGGTGCGGAGATGATGACTTTCTTCGCACCGCCTTTGAGGTGTGCCGAAGCTTTTTCCTTGGTGGTAAAAAAGCCGGTACATTCCAACACCACATCAACACCCAACTCACCCCAGGGAATATCCGCCGGATTGCGCTGCGCGAAGACCCGGATTTTGTCGCCATTGACGATCATGTAATCACCCTCGACTACCACGGTACCGGGGAATTTTCCGTGCGCAGTGTCGTAGCGCGTAAGATGCGCATTCGATTCCGCATTACCCAGATCGTTGATGGCAACGATCTGAATATCGTTTTTCTTGCCGCCTTCGTAGTGAGCGCGCAATACATTGCGTCCGATGCGGCCGTAGCCATTGATCGCAACTTTGATGGTCATATTGATCTCCTGAGTGATTATTGCTGGTAACTCGTGTGCGGGTCAGGGCAAGACCGACTTGACTGCCGCGACGACTTTGTCTGTCGTAAATCCGAAATGCTTGAAAAGCGCGCCCGCCGGTGCAGATTCACCGAACGTATCGATACCGATCACAGCACCATCGAGACCGACATATCTGAACCAGAAATTAGTCACACCTGCCTCGATGGCAACGCGCGGTAAATTTCTGGGTAGCACGCTGGCCTTATAGGCGGCATCCTGTCGCTCAAAGACATCAGTACTCGGCATGGACACAATCCTGACCGCGACACCTTCGGCGGCCAGAGCTTCAGCAGATTTAAGCGCCAGTCCGACTTCAGAGCCCGTGGCGATCAGAATCACGCGCGCGCCTTTGTCATCCCTCAGCACATAGCCGCCGCGCTGGATATCGGCGATTTGCGCAGGACTGCGCTCGACGTAGGGCAGATTTTGTCTGGAGAAAATCAGTGTGCTGGGGCCTTGCTGGCGGCGCACCGCCTCGCCCCATGCGACCGCAGACTCAACCGTGTCACAGGGACGCCAGTTATCAAGATTCGGAATCAGGCGCATGCTGGAAATATGCTCAACCGACTGGTGGGTCGGACCATCTTCGCCCAGACCAATGGAATCGTGCGTGAATACAAAGATCGAGCGCAGCTTCATCAGCGCTGCCATGCGCAAGGCATTGCGACTGTAATCAGAGAAGGTCAGAAACGTCGCGCCGAAAGGAATGTAGCCGCCATGCAGGGCTATGCCGTTCATGATCGCGCTCATGCCAAATTCACGCACACCATAATTGATGTGGTTACCCGGCTGTTCAGCGCGGACGGCGATGCACTCTTTCCAGTTCGTGAGATTGGATCCGGTCAAATCGGCCGAGCCACCGAGAAATTCCGGCAAAGTGGGTGCGAGCGCCTGAATCGCATTCTGGCTGGCCTTGCGAGTCGCGATGTTTTCCTTTTTCTGCACGCAGGCATCAATGAGCGCCGCAACGGATTGATCAAATGTCGCTGGTAACTCACCCTGCATGCGACGAATCAGCTCGGCCGCTTCTTTGGGGAATTTGTCGCGATACGCGTTGAATTTTTCTGTCCAGGTCGCTTGCAATGCAGCACCTTGTTGCTTCGCATCCCAATCGGCATAAACATCCGCCGGTATCTCGAAAGGCGGATACGCCCAGCCAATAGCAGCGCGGGTGGCAGCGATTTCACCATCACCGAGAGCAGCGCCATGCACCTTGTCGCTACCCTCCATATTGGGCGATCCTTTGCCAATCACCGTCTTGCAGCAGATCAGCGTTGGACGATCGGACTTTTTGGCTGCAGCAATCGCTGCATCAACTGCCTGCACATCGTGTCCATCGACATTCGGAATAACGTGCCAGCCATAGCTCTCGAAACGCTTGGGCGTATCGTCGCGGAACCAGCCATCCACCTTGCCATCAATGGAAATGCCATTGTCGTCGTAGAGCACGATCAGCTTGGATAAACGCAAGGTACCGGCAAGAGAGCAGGCTTCATGACTGATGCCTTCCATCAGACAGCCGTCACCCAGGAATACATAGGTATGGTGATCAATGACCTCAAAGCCGGGCCGGTTGAACTCGGCCGCCAGCAGATGCTCTGCCAGCGCCATACCCACGGCGTTGGTGACGCCCTGACCCAGCGGGCCGGTGGTAGTTTCAACGCCCGGTGTGATATCGACTTCCGGGTGGCCTGGCGTCAGCGAATGCAGCTGGCGGAAGTTGCGAATCTCGTCCATCGACAACGCATAACCGGACAAATGCAACAAGGCGTACAACAGCATGGAGCCATGACCGTTGGAGACAACGAAGCGATCGCGGTCCATCCATTTGGGATCAGCCGGGTTGTGCCGCAGATGTTTGCCCCACAACGCAACGGCGATCTCGGCCATACCCATGGGCATGCCGGGGTGTCCCGAGTTGGCTTTTTGAACAGCGTCCATCGCAAGCGCACGAATCGCATTCGCCATTTTGCGCGTGTCCGCAGCAGAGTCGAGTTTGGAAGTCATATTGCCAAGATTGAATGAAGATACGATCGCGGCGCCGAGAGTCTCTATCAAAATGAGCGTCGCTTAGCGGCGCGGTCCCTGACACGAATGCAGCGAGGGTATCGTGCAGCGCACTGCAAGACTGCGAAACGGTTCCGAACACTGACCGAGTACGCGCCCTGCTTGGCGATACCTGCGCTGGCAGCGGCATTTTGATAGAGACTCTGCAACGTAGCGCCGGCGGAAAAGCCTGCGATTTTACCAGAGCGGGCTCAGGCGCTTACAATCGACGTCGACCTTCTTCCAACCCGCGGCCTCCGGGCAAAGCTATCCCATGCCTCGCTTTTACTGTGATCAACCCATTGAAGCCGGCCAACTGCTGCGCCTGCCCGAGGCTATTGCCCGGCATGTGCAAGTACTTCGGCTCAAAGTCGGTGATGTAGTCACACTATTTAACGGTCTTGGCGGCGAATACTCCGCCACGATCGCTGGCATCGACAAGAAACAGGTCGAGGTCTCGGTGAAGACTTTTTCTGCAAGAGAAGCCGAGCCAGCTCATGCGATCACGATCGCACAGGGTTTGCCCGAGGGCGCGAAGATGGACTGGATCGTTGAAAAAGCGGTCGAGCTGGGTGCCACCGGGATTCAACCGCTGATGTGCCGTCGCTCGGTCATACGGCTTGATGATGAACGCGCGGGGAAAAAAATGATGCACTGGCAGGGCATCATGGCGGCCGCGGCCGAGCAATGTGGCCGCAATCGCCTGCCGGTGCTCGGTGCGCCACTGCGTTTCGATCACTGGGTCGCGCAGCACAGCATGCATCGCCGCATCTTGCTCTCGCCCCGAGCAACCGAATCCCTGCAGACCTGGGCCCGCCATCAGCCAGGGCAAGCGATTACCCTGATGATCGGCCCCGAAGGCGGCTGGTCGGAAGATGAGGAGCGCCTTGCGATCAACCACGGCGCCCTGTGTCTCGGTATGGGTGAGCGCATACTGCGCACAGAGACTGCGGGCATGGCAGCCTTGGCGGCGCTGCAGGCACTGTGGGCCGGCATGTGAATCCTCATGGGCTTGATTGGCCGGTTCATTGCTGATTCAAGGCGGATGTTCAAGGGCTCGCACCCGTCTTTTTGGCACTTCGATGGCTTTTTTGACCGCTTCCGTGCCGCCGTCTGCTCGTGACCGGCAAGACTGCCTGAAAGCTGGCTGATCCTGCGGGAAACCAAGGGAAACCCTCTATAATCGAGGGCTTTCGAATCGCTGCACCCCATACCCTGCCCATGAAGGTATTTCGCGGACTCCCCTCGCTGGCTGATCGACGCCCATGTGCCCTCACCATCGGCAATTTCGATGGCGTGCATCTTGGCCATCGGACATTGCTTGCGCGCGTGTCGGACGCAGCGCAACGGCTGGGTGTTGAGACCGCCGTCATGACCTTCGAGCCACATCCAAGAGAATTTTTTGCGCGGATGGCGGGCGATGAAAGCCGAGCCCCCAGTCGTATCGCCAATTTGCGCGACAAGTTGCAGGCACTCGCGCAGGCGGGCGTGGATCGCGTGATTGTTGAACATTTCAATGCGCACTTCGCATCGCTGTCGCCAGAGGACTTCATTCGTCAGATCCTGGTCGAGGGCTTGCAGGTGAAATGGCTGATCGTTGGCGATGATTTCTGCTTTGGCGCAAAACGTGCCGGTAATTTCGCATTGCTGGCCGAGGCCGGGAAAAAATATGGCTTTGAAGTCGTTGCCTTGCACACTGTGGTTCATGAAGGGTCGCGTATTTCCTCGTCTGCCGTGCGCGCTGCGCTGACCGAGGGCGACTTTGTGCACGCGCGGGAATTGCTGGGCAATCCTTACTCGATTTCAGGCCGGGTGCTGCATGGCCGCAAGCTGGGTCGCACGATCGGTTTTCCAACGGCCAATCTGCGCATCGCGCACCGGCGTCCCGCGCTCAGCGGAATTTTTGTGGTGCAGGTACACGGCCTTGCAGACCATCCTTTACCGGCAGTCGCGAGCATGGGCGTGCGCCCTACGGTCGAGGACAATGGCCGTGTACTGCTTGAAGTGCATGTATTCGATTACGCCGGCGATTGCTACGGCAAACTGATACGCGTTGAGTTTCTGGAAAAACTGCGCGACGAAGAAAAATACGACAACCTCGACACACTCACTGAGGCTATCGCTGCGGATGCGCGTGCTGCACGCGCCTTTTTTGCAGAACGACGCCACCCGACTCTTACCGAACTTCCATCCTGATCGCGCCTCATGTCAGACAACAGCAAAAAATCTGAAAGCAAATATCCGGTCAACATGACCGAGACGCCCTTCCCGATGCGGGGTGATCTTGCCAAGCGCGAGCCGCAGTGGGTCGCGCAGTGGCAGCAGAAAAAACTGTATCAGCGCATCCGCAAAGCCTCTGCGGGCCGACCCAAGTTTATCTTGCATGACGGCCCGCCCTATGCCAACGGCGATATTCACATCGGTCATGCGGTGAACAAAATCCTCAAGGACATGATCGTCAAGACACGTCAACTGGAAGGCTTTGACGCGCAATACGTACCCGGCTGGGATTGCCACGGTATGCCGATCGAAATTCAAATCGAAAAGCAGTTTGGAAAAAATCTGCCCACCGCCGATGTACTGGCCAAATCGCGCGCCTACGCAGCCGAGCAGGTAGAGCGACAGAAAAAAGATTTTATTCGTCTGGGTGTACTGGGTGATTGGGACAATCCTTACCTCACCATGAACTACCGCAATGAGGCAGATGAAATCCGTGCACTCGGCAGCATTCTTGAGAAGGGATTCGTCTACCGCGGACTCAAGCCCGTGAACTGGTGCTTCGATTGCGGATCCGCACTCGCTGAAGCCGAAGTGGAATATCAGGACAAGCGCGATCCCGCGATTGATGTCGGCTTCCCCTTCGCCGAACCGGAACGTGTGGCCAAAGCATTCGGACTCGCATCGCTGCCTGCGCAAAAAGGTTATGTGGTGATCTGGACCACGACACCCTGGACGATACCGTCCAATCAGGCGCTCAACATGCATCCCGAGTTCAGCTACGCGCTGGTGCAAACCGTACGCAATGGTGAAACCATACTGCTTATCCTTGCCGAAGATCTGGTGGAAAGCTGCCTCACGCGCTACGGGCTGGAGGGCAAAACAATTGCGACCTGCACAGGCGAGGCATTATCGGGTGTGAATTTTCATCACCCCATGTCATCCGCTGATGCAGGCTATGCACGTGTATCACCTGTCTATCTGGGTGACTATGTGACCAAGGATGCCGGTACCGGCATCGTGCACTCCGCGCCCGCCTATGGCGTAGAAGACTATGCGTCCTGCAAGGCGCATGGCATGAAGGACGATGACATCATCAATCCGGTGATGGGCGATGGGCGTTATGCGTCGACGCTGCCGCTGTTTGGCGGCATGACCATCTGGGAAGCATCGAAACCAATTTGCAGCACACTCGACAGCGCAGGCACTTTGTTCAAACTGGTGATGTTTGATCACAGCTACATGCACTGCTGGCGCCATAAAACACCGATCATTTATCGCGCGACGTCGCAATGGTTTGCGAGCATGGATCGCACACCGAAAGACGGGGGCGCTTCCTTGCGCGAGACCGCACTGGCAGCTGTGGATGCGACCCGCTTTTACCCCGGCTGGGGCAAGGCGCGTCTTCACGGCATGATTGCCAATCGCCCGGACTGGACTCTGTCACGGCAACGCCAATGGGGTGTGCCCATGGCCTTCTTCGTGCACAAGGAAACCGGCGATTTGCATCCTGATACACCGGCACTGCTTGAAAAAGTTGCGCAACGGGTTGAGCAAAGCGGTATAGAAGCCTGGCACACGCTGGACCTGAATGAATTTCTTGGCGCCGATGCCGCGCACTACGAAAAAAATCGCGACACACTTGATGTCTGGTTTGATTCCGGTACCACGCACCAGACGGTGCTGCGCGGATCGCATGTTGCCGAGTCACAGTTCCCCGCAGACCTCTATCTGGAAGGGTCGGATCAGCATCGTGGCTGGTTCCACTCGTCGCTACTGACGTCGGCCATGCTCAATGGTTGCGCGCCCTACAAAGCGCTGCTCACGCATGGCTTCGTGGTCGATGGCGAGGGCAAGAAAATGTCCAAGTCCAAGGGCAATGTGGTTGCGCCTCAAAAAGTCTCCGATACGCTAGGCGCAGAGATTCTCCGGCTATGGGTGGCTGCCACAGATTATTCAGGTGAGCTGTCAATTTCGGATGAAATCCTCAAGCGCGTGGTGGAAAGCTATCGACGCATTCGCAATACGCTGCGCTTCCTGTTGGCCAATACCTCGGACTTTGATGCGCAGCGTAATGCGGTGGCGATGGATCAGCTGCTCGAAATCGATCGCCATGCGATTGCCCGCATGGCGCAATTGCAGCAGGAAATTCGTGCACATTTTGATGAATACGAGTTCCATCCGGTGGTTGCCAAGCTGCAGATGTACTGCTCGGAAGATCTGGGTGGCTTTTATCTGGATATTCTCAAGGATCGCCTTTACACCAGCGGTGTCGATTCTGCTGCGCGTCGCTCGGCACAAACAGCGATCTGGCATATCACTCAGGCATTACTGCGCCTCATGGCGCCCGTGCTGTCGTTCACAGTCGAAGAAGCCTGGTCGATGTTTGCCGATAAAGCGACTTACGATGCGTCGGATGAGACAATTTTCACGCAGACTTTCTACACGCTGCCCGAGATTGCCGATGCAGATGCGCTACTGGAGAAATACGCGAGCTTGCGCGAGATTCGCGCTTCAGTACAGAAAGAACTGGAGGCGCTGCGGGTATCGGGCGCTATTGGCTCTTCGCTACAGGCCGAGGTCGCCATTCATGTCAGCGGCGATAAACTGCGTTTGTTGCAGCAACTGGACGACGATCTGAAATTTATTCTGATTACTTCTAGTGCGCAGGTCTTGCCTGTTGCTTCCGGTGCTGACGAAAAAATTCTGGTGACTGCGTCAGCCCACAAAAAATGCGAGCGCTGCTGGCATTATCGTGCGGATGTCGGCGAGCACGCAGAGCACACGGGCTTGTGCGGGCGTTGCGTATCCAATTTGTTTGGTCAGGGCGAGCGGCGACGCGCCGCCTGACCCCAACTGAAGGCTGTCAATGGCAAAAAAAAATGCAGGTCTGATGCTGTGGCTGGGTATTGCACTGGTGGTGGTCTTGCTGGATCAGGTCACCAAAATCACCATGAGCAAACTCCTGCTGTACGGCCAGTCCGAACCAATCACGACCTACTTCAATCTGGTCATGGTGTACAACAAAGGCGCGGCATTCAGCTTTTTGTCGGATCAGCCGGGTTGGCAACGCTATTTCTTTACCGGCGTTTCTGTCATCGCTTCGGTGTTCATTCTGTGGATGCTCAAGCGTAATCCTGACCAGCGCCTGTTCTGTTGGGCACTGGCGCTGATTTTGGGTGGCGCCATCGGCAATTTGATTGATCGTGTCGCTTACGGACATGTGATTGACTTCCTCGACTTCCATGTCCATGGCTGGCACTGGCCAGCGTTCAATGTGGCGGACAGCGCAATTACGGTGGGCGCGATATTGTTCGTGCTGGACGAGTTCCGTCGCGTCAACCGCTAGAGGCTTTTATGAATCTTGCAGGCAAAAAAATTGTGCTGGGACTCACCGGTGGCATTGCCTGCTACAAGGCCGCTGAATTTGCACGCGCCCTGGTCAAAGCCGGTGCGAGCGTGCAAGTGGTCATGACCGAAGCCGCCCGTCATTTCATTACGCCGGTGACGATGCAGGCTTTGTCAGGCCATACGGTATTTACCGATCAGTGGGACAACCGTGTTTCGAATAACATGGCGCACATCGATCTATCGCGCGATGCGGATGCCATCATCATCGCGCCATGTTCGGCTGATTTCATGCGCAAGCTGGTGCATGGTGCCGCAGATGATCTGCTGTCTACCTTGTGCCTTGCCAGACCCCATGCGGTACCGCTGCTGGTAGCACCTGCGATGAATGTCGAAATGTGGGACAAGCCTGCAACACAACGCAACGTGGCACAGCTCAAGTCCGATGGCATCACCTTGTTGGGACCCGCCTCAGGCGATCAGGCTTGCGGCGAAACCGGACTGGGCCGCATGCTCGAACCCGAGCAATTGCTCGAAGCACTGACCGGATTTTTTCAGCCCAAACTCTTGTCGGGCAAGCGCGTGCTGATTACTGCCGGCCCCACCTTTGAACCCATTGATCCTGTGCGGGGCGTCACTAACCTCTCATCAGGGAAGATGGGATATGCGCTTGCGCGTGCAGCGCACGCTGCGGGGGCGCATGTGACGCTGGTCTCAGGACCAACGGCGCTGGCTGTGCCTCTGGGTGTCACCTGCATTCCGGTGATGACCGCACGCGAAATGCACGAAGCCGTCATGTCGCATATCGGTGAACAATCCGTGCTCATCGCTGTTGCTGCTGTGGCCGACTGGCGTGTCGCAGAAGTCAGTACACAAAAAATAAAGAAACAAGCAGGTGCGACTCCCTCGCTGCAATTTGAAACCAACCCCGACATACTCGCTTCAGTCGCAGCGCTACCTTCCCCGCCTTTTTGCGTGGGCTTTGCAGCGGAGTCTGACGATCTACTCGCCCATGGCGCAGCCAAGCGGGAACGGAAAAATATTCCTCTGCTCGTCGGAAATATTGGTCATCAGACTTTCGGCAAAGATGACAATGAGATCGTGCTTTTTGATGCGAACGGCCATCAGGCACTGCCGCGTGCGAGCAAGGACAAGCTTGCAGTCACCCTGATTGCCGAGATTGCTCGGCGCCTTTGATCAGGCGTTTTTTAAAATTTTACTGATCGTTATCGTTTTTTCCTTTTCTATTGCTCCTTTGCGCCTTAAGACATCATGAAAAAAATCGCTGTCAAAATCCTGGATCCGCGCATGCGCGAGCAAATGCCTGCTTACGCGACGCCAGGCAGTGCTGGACTGGATCTGCGTGCCTGCCTGAATGAACCTGTCACTATTGAACCTGGCAATACACATCTGGTGCCCACGGGTCTGGCGATTCATATTGCTGATCCAGCCTACGCAGCGATGATTCTTCCCAGAAGTGGGCTGGGTCATAAACACGGCATCGTGCTGGGCAACCTTGTCGGCCTGATCGATTCAGACTATCAGGGCGAGCTCATGGTCTCTACCTGGAATCGTGGCAGCACCAGCTTTGTGTTAAATCCTATGGAACGTCTTGCTCAGCTGATCATCGTGCCGGTGATGCAGGTAGCATTCGATATCGTTGATAACTTCGAGAGTAGTGAGCGTGGCGAAGGCGGCTTTGGCAGCACCGGTAAAAAATAAGTGGATGGCAGGATGATCACTACCGTCGCCATGCGTACGATCAGCCGATGCCACACATCCCTAGTCCTGATGGCATCGTTGCTTCTATCGGCTTGCACAACAGCGCCAGTAAAAACCGTGCCCAATGTGCCGGAGCAGAAAGTGCAACCCGTTCAAGAAGTCGACGTCTTGTCGGTACTGATTGCGCGTCAGGACCGTATCTATCGTGTGGCCGCTCCCTTGATGGTGAAGAACGCCCCGCTGTGCCGCTCGCTGGCCCGCCCACTACTCGGCTTTACTGCAAAAAATCGGCATTCCTATCCTGCCGAGCTTGCCCCCGCCGTCGAATCAGCGCTCAAGTTGGATGACCGGCTGCGCGTGATGCAGGTACTCGAGGGCAGCGGTGCAATGCGCGCTGGCATACGACCTGGCGACATTCTTCAATCCGTGCAAGATCAGCCTCTGCCGCGCGGGCCGCAGGCAGAAAATGAGGCAGCACGACTGCTGTTGCCACTGCTAAAAAACACGAACGATATCCCGATCCAGGTCTTGCGTGGGGACCGGCCAATCAGATTGACCATCCCCTTGACTGCGGCCTGTGCTTTTTCAATGGAGATAGGACACGCACCTCAGGTGAATGCTTACGCGGATGGTCGGCGCATCATGATCACGTCAGGCATGCTTGATTTTCTGGGTAGCGATGAAGAACTCGCTGTGATTCTTGCTAGAGAAATTGCACATAATGTGTTGCAACACGCAAATTCCCAGCAAATGACGGCGACCATCGCCAGCATGATCGACGCACTACTCCCCTTGAAACCAGATACTGCAGCGCTTGCCGGTCGCGGAGGCCTGCGCCCCATGTCGGCAAAAGCCGATCAGGAAGCCGATCGGCTTGCGATGTACCTGCTGGCACGCGCCGGCTATGATCCTGCAGCGACAGAACGCACGATGGAAAAAATTACGCGAGCTTATCCGGTATCGCAAACCAACATTTATACGGCGCTGCATCCCTGGACACCCGAACGCCGACAATCGATACAAGCCGCTCTGAACGAAATTCGCCAGAAACAGGCTTCGAAAAGTCCTTTGCTTCCCTGATTCTCATCAGTCCGGTCAAGCATATTCAGGGTTGGATTGGATCGCTTCCCGCCATGCTCGGTGAACATGCTTTCAACGCCAACAGCCGCACATGGGATCACTGCGGCGCGTGTCAATTGCATCATTCGGTTTGAACATTGATTTTTGCGTACCATCCGTGCGTAGACTTCCCCAAACTTGAGACAAGGTATAAATAGAGACTTCCGGCTATTAGGGAGGTCAAGCAGTGAAGAAATCACGATTTACGGAGAGTCAGATTTTGGCAATCCTGACGGAGG
>JAIXXZ010000080.1 GCA_027490465.1 Oxalobacteraceae bacterium | reverse complement strand
GACTTTCATGCTGAGTGGCCAGCAGTGGAGTATCCCTGGCTACATGGTATGGTTTGCCATCGGATACGCTGGCATTGGCACTCTGCTGGTCGCATTCATCGGAAAGCCCTTGGTGAAACAAAACGTCGATCAGCAACGGTTTGAAGCCGATTTCCGTTTTGGATTAATTCGCTTGCGCGAAAACGCCGAGCCTGTCGCCTTGTACCAGGGCGAAGAACACGCCCGACACCAATTGTCCGGCCAGTTTGCACGCATACGCGACAACTGGTGGGCCATCATGAAAACCAGCAAGCGCTTGAACATCACATCGACCTTCTATGCGCAGTTCGCGGTGATTTTTCCATTCCTGGTGGGTGCGCCACGATACTTTTCAGGGGCAATTACGCTGGGCGGGTTGATGCAGATTTCCTCTGCATTTGGGCAGGTGCAGTCTGCGCTGTCCTGGTTCATTGACGCCTACGGTCAACTCGCCGAATGGAAAGCCAGCGTCAATCGACTCGCTGGGTTCCACGAAGCCGTCAGCGCCGCTCATGAGCAAGGATCGGAAATCTCAGTCCTCCATAACAATGTCGGCGCATTGCTCATTGAGGAACTTGTGCTGCGCCTGCCAAATGGCACGCAGCTCAATACAGCCTTTACATCGCGCGTGCAGAATGGGCAAAAAATCCTGGTGACAGGACCTTCAGGATGCGGGAAATCCACACTATTCCGTGCCATCGCCGGCATCTGGCCCTACGGGTCGGGTAGCGTCGAAATCCCGCACAAGCTCGATGTTCTATTCATTCCGCAACGTAGCTATCTTCCGATCGGTACGCTGCGCTCTGCGATCGGCTATCCCAGTGGCGAGGATGCATTCAAGGATCTCGCCATTCGACACTATCTGCAAAGCTGTCGGCTTGATCATCTTGCGTCCTTGTTGGATACGGAAGATAACTGGAGCCAGCGCTTGTCACCGGGTGAGCAGCAGCGCATCGCCTTCATGCGCGCTTTGCTGACCAAGCCTGATTTACTGTTTCTTGACGAAGCGAGTAGTGCGCTCGATAGCGAAACGGAAAAGGCGCTCTATAAACAATTGATCGAAGAACTGCCGAACACCACGGTCATCAGCATTGCTCATCGAACGCAGGTCGCTGAATTCCATGAGCACATCTGGCATTTTGATCCGATTCAAACCGTAGAAGGCATCACGGGGCCCAAGGCCCCGCCCGCCTATCAGATCATTCAAACTGGATCGGGTCGTGCGAGCGGCAAGGCAGTTTGATCAAAACAAAATCGTCCCACTCAACGCAGCGGTGGCGTCGCCAGGAATTTCTCTGCCAGACGCACCCAGTAACTTGCGCCTATCGGTAGCAGTTCATCATTGAAGTCGTAGCTGGGATTGTGCAAATTACAGGGCCCCAATCCGTGACCTGCCATTCGGTGATCTCCATCGCCATTGCCGATAAATACATAGCAGCCTGGCTTTTCCAGCAGCATGAAAGCAAAATCTTCCGAGCCCATCGTGGGCGCAATTTTCTTCAACGTGCCATCCTTGCCCACCACATCCTCCATCACACCGAGGGCAAACTCGGTTTCTATCTCGTGATTGATCAATGGAGGGTAGTTGCGATGGAATTTGAATTCAACTGTGGCACCAAAAGCCTCCGCCGTATGTTGCGCAATCTCGCCCATACGCTTTTCGATCAGATCGAGCGTCTCAATAGTGAAGGTCCGTACCGTACCAATCATGCTCGCCGAATCAGGAACGATGTTTGTACCGCTACCCGAATGAATTTGGGTCACCGACAACACACCGGCATCCAGCGGATTTTTATTGCGAGAGATAATCGTCTGCCAGCTTTGTGCAATCTGCACCGCGACCATGACGGGGTCCGTGCTCAAATGAGGCTGTGCTGCGTGCGAGCCTTTGCCTTTGATGATCAGTTCGAATTCATTCGAGGATGCCATCATCGGCCCTGGTACGACACCCATCGTGCCTGCTGGTGATCCGGGCCAGTTATGCATGCCAAATACGGCTTCCATCGGACATTGCTCGAATAGTCCCTCATCCATCATTCGTTTAGCGCCGCCTGCGCCTTCCTCTGCGGGCTGGAAGATCACATATACCGTGCCGTCAAAGTTCTTGTTCTGTGCAAGATAATGCGCAGCACCCAGCAGCATCGTCGTGTGACCATCATGGCCGCAGGCATGCATCTTTCCCTCATGTCGCGACTTGTGCTCGAAGCTGTTCATTTCCTGAACGGGAAGTGCATCCATATCGGCGCGCAAACCTACTGCGCGATTGCTGGTGCCGTTTTTAATGATGCCCACCACGCCGGTCACGCCCATGCCCCGAATCACCGGTATGCCCCAGCTGGTCAGCTTTTCAGCGACCAGATCGGCGGTCTTGAACTCCTCATAAGACAGCTCCGGGTGTGCGTGAATCGTGCGGCGAATTTGCTTGAGTTCTTTATGGAATCCGAGAATAGGATCAATCAGCTTCATGGTGGTCTCTTCCTGAGTGGATGCCCGCTGGGTTGGGCAGGCGATTGTTTGCTGTCTGAGCAGCCCTCCGTCTGCGCAATATTACCCTGCGCCGGCTCACCTGCAAAATTGCCAATTTCATAAAATAATTTGTGCGACCATAAGGGTTCTAATCCATCCTCACCACTGTGCAATTGAAAATAGAAGCAATCACCATGGCTAGGGCGACGTTGAACAAATCCACGTTTTATGGCGGGCCAGCGCAGCCGTGCCACGTCGGGACACGCGAAATCAATGGGTGGGTCCCATTGACCTTGCGACAAAAGTTTCCGAGTTTGTGTAATCAGCGCTTCCATAGCTCAAGCTTATCGCCAGCTTTGATGAGACTCATCTCGCGTGCTGCCTTTGCCCTGCTGGTGTCTGGGATGGCAGGTGGCTGCGCACAGCTTGGTTATTACACGCAGGCCGTCCAGGGCCACTTCGCCATGCTCTCGGAGGCCAAACCCATAGACCACTGGCTGGCCGATCCTAGTGTCAGAGAGGACTTGAAGGCACGGCTCAAGCGCGTACGTGAGATCCGAGCATTTGCAGCCAAAGAACTCGCGCTGCCTGAAAACGGCAGCTACACCAAGTACGCTGATCTCAAGCGCAAGTATGTTTTGTGGAATGTTGTCGCCACACCAGAACTCTCCCTCAAGCCCGAACGCTGGTGCTTTCCCGTTGCGGGATGCGTTGACTATCGTGGCTACTACAGTCGCGAAGCTGCGCAGAGCTTCGCTGATAGCTTGAGTCGCCAACATCTGGATGTGCGAGTCACCGGTGTACCTGCCTATTCGACGCTGGGCTGGTTCAACGATCCTGTCTTGTCTACCTTTATCGAATATCCCGAAGCAGAGCTGGCAAGGCTGATTTTTCATGAGCTCGCGCATCAGGTGGCCTATGCCCCGGGGGATTCGCAATTCAATGAATCATTCGCCACAGCAGTCGAAGAGATCGGCGTAATGCGCTGGCTCGAAGCCAGAGGTGATGATGCAATGCGAGCACAATACATCGCTTATCAAGAGCGCAAGGAGAAATTCCTTGCACTGCTGTCGAGCTATGCGCAGCAGCTCGAGGAAAACTTCAACCGACCCGTCAGCGATGCAGAGAAACGACAACGCAAAGCCGAGATATTTGCAGACCTGCAGCAGCGCTATGTGCAGATGAAAGAGACTCAATGGGGCGGCTACGCGGGCTATGACCGATGGTTTGGCGAGCGCATGACGAATGCGCATTTTGCGCTGATCTCCACTTATCACGATCTTGCGCCGGCATTCCGCGCCATGCTCAGCAAGGAAAAACACCTGCCGACCTTTTATCAGTCGGTCCGTAAACTGGCCAAGATGGATAAGGCAGCACGACGTAAAGCATTGTCAGCCTACCTGCCTCCGCAGGACCCGTACCTGCCGCCATCCCAGAATGCAGGCATCGAAACAACAGGTCTCCCAACTGCTGCGGCGCAATAAAAGACAATTCAAAATTTATCGGCTAGGATTCCATGCACTCAATCAAGTGAAATTCCCCTCAGGGCTCATCCGACCAGTCGTGCCATACAACCGCACACACCACTCCGAGGTAAAGCATGGATAAATTCTGGCTAAAGTCCTACCCACCGGGCGTACCTGCCGAGATTGATTACACGCGTTATCGCTCACTGGTGCATTTGCTCGAAGAGGCATTCGGTAAGTACGCGCAGCGAAATGCCTATGTGTGCATGGATCGTTTCATCACCTATGCCGACGTTGATCTGATGTCCAAAAAACTCGGCGCCTGGTTGCAGGCGCAGGGGCTCAGCAAAGGGGCGCGGGTGGCGCTGATGATGCCCAATGTATTGCAATATCCCGTGGCCATTGCTGCAGTCTTGCGCGCCGGGTATGTGGTGGTGAATGTGAATCCGCTCTACACAGCGCGTGAACTTGAGCATCAGCTCAAAGACTCGGGTGCTGAAGCCATCATCATTCTGGAAAACTTTGCGTCTGTGCTCGAAAAAGTCATCGCGCGCACGCAAGTCAAGGTCGCAGTGGTCGCCAGCATGGGCGATCTGCTGGGTGGCATCAAGGGCGGCGTCGTCAATTTTGTCGTCCGCACGGTCAAAAAAATGGTGCCCGAATTTTCTTTGCCAAATGCGGTGCGTTTCAATCGCGCACTGAGTGAAGGCGCCTCGCTCATACTGCGCCCAGTTGAACTTGATCACCATAGCGTTGCCTTCCTTCAGTACACCGGCGGCACTACGGGCGTTTCCAAGGGTGCGACGCTCAGCCATCGCAATGTCATTGCCAATCTTCTGCAAAACGAAGTCTGGCTGCAGCCTGCGATGGACAAGCCACCTCGCGTCGAGGCGCTGAACTTTGTCTGTGCTTTGCCGCTGTATCACATCTTCGCGCTCACCGTTTGCTGTCTGATGGGTACTCGTCTGGGCGGCATGAATATTCTGATTCCCAATCCGCGCGATATTCCCGGACTGGTCAAGACACTGTCAAAGCACAAATTCAATTTGTTCCCGGCCGTGAATACGCTCTATAACGGCCTGCTCAATCATCCTGGTTTTGCCAGCCTTGATTTTTCGGGGCTGAAGTTGTGCAATGGAGGTGGCATGGCGGTGCAACGCGCGGTGAACGATCGCTGGCAGAAAGTTACGGGTAAGAGCATCGTCGAAGGTTATGGTCTCTCCGAAACTGCACCTGTAGCCACTGCCAATCCTGCGGATTCATCCGAGTTCACCGGCACCATAGGCTTGCCTATCTCATCCACCGAGATAGCTATTCTTGACGATGACGGTAATGCACTTGCCACCGGCGCCGTGGGTGAAATCGCGATTCGCGGGCCGCAGGTCATGGAGGGCTACTGGCAGCGTCCGGAAGAAACTGCGCGTGTCATGACTGCCGACGGATTTTTCCGATCCGGGGATATAGGTTTCATGGATGAGCGCGGCTACGTCAGCATTGTCGACCGCAAGAAAGACATGGTGCTCGTCTCCGGTTTTAACGTATACCCCAACGAAGTCGAAGGCGTGGTTGCCATGCATCCTGGCGTGCTCGAATGCGCAGTTGTGGGTGTGCCTGATCCGAATTCAGGTGAAGCAGTCAAACTTTTTGTCGTGCGTCGTGATCCTGATTTGACTGCCGAAAGTCTGATGGCGTATTGCCATGAGCAGCTCACTGGTTACAAGCGGCCTAAGCATATCGAATTTCGCAATGAGCTGCCCAAGACCAATGTGGGCAAGATTCTGCGACGTGAGCTACGCGACAGCAAGGCCGCATAAGCGGCCGGGCTGTCACGGTAGTGGCGGCAAGGGCCGTGGACGACGATTGTCGTCCGTGGCTACATAGGTCAGCGTTGCTTCAGTGACTTTGACTACCTCGGCTTGCAAACGATTTCTCTCGGCATACACCTCGACATTGACGGTGATGGAGGTGTTGCCGGTTTTTACTATCTTTGCGTAAAACGACAGCAGATCGCCAACAAACACCGGCTGCTTGAAGACAAAAGAATTCACCGCCACCGTACCCACCCGTCCATTCGCGCGTCGTACCGCAGGCAATGCACCGGCAATATCGACTTGCGCCATGATCCAGCCGCCAAACACATCACCGTGAATATTGGCATCTGCCGGCATCGGCATCACCCGTAGTGTCGGCATGCCCTCCGGCAGGCTGGAGCTTTCCGTCGCACTCATGCTTGTTCCCTGTGTTGATCCGTCATAAACGCTACAATTCCCGATTGCGCAAGCATAACGCAAGCAAGAGTACTCTCCCACCTTCGTCCGGCTGAATCCACCACTATCATGCGACACCACGCCCGCCCGCCAGCCGAAGCGCCTGCCAATCAGAGCACGCGCAATGACTGGGGCACGCTCAAGACCTTGCTGCCTTATCTATGGGCTTACAAGTGGCGCGTGATCTTTGCGCTGCTGTGTCTGGTTTTCGCCAAAGTTACGAACGTGGCAGTGCCACTTGTCCTCAAAGAGCTGATTGATGGTCTGACCATCACACCAGACAAGCCAGCATCCTTGCTCATCCTGCCCGCCGGACTGCTGATTGTTTATGGCTTGCTGCGTCTGTCGACGACCGTATTCACCGAGCTGCGCGAATTCTTTTTCGCAAAAGTCACTCAGCGTGCCGTTCGCACCGTCGCCCTCAAAGTTTTTCGCCATCTGCATGCGCTCTCACTGCGTTTTCACCTGAATCGGCAGACCGGTGGCATTACCCGAGACATCGAGCGCGGCACGCGCGGCATTTCCTCCCTAGTGTCCTACACCCTGTTCAGCATACTGCCGACTGCGATTGAAATCACGCTGGTACTCAGCTATCTGGCGCTGCAGTATGACATCTGGTTTTCGGTTATTACCCTCGTTGCGCTCGTGACGTATGTGGCTTTCACGGTGCTGGTGACGGAATGGCGCACCAATTTTCGCCGCACCATGAATGAACTCGATTCGAAAGCGAACACTCGCGCAATCGACTCCTTGCTCAATTATGAAACCGTCAAATACTTCAGCAATGAAGAATACGAGGCCAAACGCTACGATGAAGGCTTGCAGCGTTACGAGCAAGCAGCGGTGCGTTCGCAGACTTCGCTGACACTCTTGAATACGGGTCAATCGCTGATCATTGCCTCCGCAGTCACGCTCATCTTGTGGCGTGCCACGCTCGGCGTTATTGGCGGCACCATGACCCTTGGCGATCTGGTGCTGGTGAACGCCTTCATGATTCAGTTGTACATCCCGCTGAATTTCCTTGGCGTGATCTATCGCGAGATCAAGCAAAGTCTCGCGGACATGGAAAAAATGTTTACGCTGCTGGACCAGCATCGTGAAGTCGCCGACTCCCCGGGCGCGCGACAGCTGGCGATTCAGCAAGCTGAACTGCGTTTCAGTCAGATCGATTTCAGCTATGAAAAAAATCGGCAAATCCTGTTCGATGTTGATTTCACCATCAGCGCTGGCACCACGACTGCCGTCGTAGGGCACAGCGGCTCCGGCAAATCCACGCTCGCGCGGCTGCTGTTTCGTTTTTATGATGTCGACAAGGGCGCCATCTTGATCGATGGTCAGGATATTCGTGATGTCACGCAATCGTCCTTGCGCAGCGCGATCGGCATCGTGCCTCAGGATACGGTGCTCTTCAACGATACGATTGCCTACAACATCGCCTATGGCCGGCCGAACGCCAATCAGCAAGATATCATCGCTGCCGCACGCGCGGCCTGTATTCACGACTTCATTGAAAGCCTCCCGGACGGCTACAACGCCATGGTCGGCGAGCGCGGCCTGAAACTCTCGGGCGGTGAAAAACAGCGTGTCGCCATCGCCCGCACCATACTCAAAAATCCGGCCATCCTGGTCTTCGACGAAGCCACCTCCGCGCTGGATTCGCATGCCGAGCAGGCCATACAGGCGCAACTCAAGGACATCGCCCGTGATCGCACGACCCTGGTGATTGCGCATCGCCTGTCCACCATTGCCGACGCCGCACAGATCCTGGTCATGGCGCAGGGGCGCATCGTGGAGCGTGGCTCGCACGCAGAATTACTGGCAAAACAGGGCCTGTATGCGGATATGTGGGAGCGTCAGCAGGCGCCGCAGGACGAGCCCACTGCTGTATCTGAACCCGCCGCATTGCCCGACGGCGCGGCTTTCAACGTAAACCGGGCCTGACCACCCCGCAAAACTTTCAAGCGGCCTCGGGCGGTGGTCTTTTACAATGCGGAATTACACACAGAGCCCAGACTTACCGTACACGCCATGAATCAAAGAACCCTGCTCACCGATAGCTTCCACGCGGCCGTCGGCGCCGTTGATCCCCTCAAAATCGTTGCCGCCCACCTACCCACGCCACCCAAGGGCCGCACCCTCGTCGTCGGTGCCGGCAAAGCGGCTGCAAGCATGGCCAGAGCCGTTGAGCAGGTCTGGCCGGCCAGTGCGCCGCTAGAGGGCTTGGTGGTCACACGCTATGCCCATGGCATGCCCACCGAGCGCATCCGCGTGCTGGAGGCTGGTCATCCGGTCCCGGATGGCGCGGGCGAGCAGGCTGCCGCCGAAATCCTCGCCTTGACCTCTGGCCTGACCGCCGATGATTTGCTGATCGCGCTGGTCTCGGGCGGTGGCTCCAGCCTGCTCTCGCTGCCGGTTGAGAGCGTGCCCATGGCTGACCTCAAGGCGGTCACGAACAGCCTGTTGCGGTCGGGCGCGCCCATCACCGAAATGAACATCGTCAGAAAGCATCTGTCGCGTGTGCAGGGTGGCCGACTGGCCGCTGCCTGCCGCGCGCCCGTGGTCACCCTCATCATCAGTGATGTCACGGGTGATGATCCGAGCGCAATCGCCTCGGGCCCGACCTGCGCTGATCCGAGTACCTATCGCGATGCGCTCGATATTCTCAAGCGCTTCCAGGTCGATGCGCCCGCTTCAGTGCTCGCCCATCTGGAGGCCGGCGCAGCAGGCAAGATCGACGAGACGCCCAAGCCCGGCGACCCGTTGCTGGCGCATGTCACCAATACGGTGATTGGTACGCCGCATCAGAGCTTGCAGGCGGCTGCCGAATTCTTCCGCGCGCATCAGATCACGCCCGTTGTGTTGGGCGATACCGTCACTGGCGAGGCGACCGAAGTCGCCAAGGTCTACGCAGCGCTGGTGCGAGAAATTCGTGATCATCAGCAGCCTTTCAAACCACCGGTCGCATTGATTTCCGGCGGCGAGTGCACTGTTACCGTACGCGGCAATGGCCGTGGTGGTCGCTGCGTGGAATTTTTGACCTCGCTCGCCATCGAGCTCAATGGCATGCCCGAGGTCTACGCACTCGCTGCCGACACCGATGGCATCGATGGCACCGAAGACAACGCCGGCGCGCTGCTCTTTCCCGATACCGTGGCGCGTGCAACGGCTAAAGGTGTCAGTGCCCCAAAAATGCTCGCCAATAACGACGGCTACAGTTATTTCGAAGCCATTGGTGATTTGCTTGTCACGGGCCCGACCCGCACCAACGTGAATGACTATCGAGTGATTCTGGTGTTGTAGACCACCTCCGTTGTTGAACTTTTTTTCAGGACGCATCAAGCCATGTCCAGTGCAGCACCCATCGATACACTGACCCTGACCCGCCCCGACGATTGGCATCTGCATTTCCGCGACGGCGATGTCCTGCGCGATGTCGTGCCGCACACCGCGCGCCAATTTGCACGAGCGATCGTCATGCCCAATCTCAAGCCGCCGGTCACCACCACCGAGATGGCTGCTGCTTATCGACAGCGCATCATCGCCGCACTGCCAGAGGGTACAAGCTTCGAGCCGCTGATGGTGCTCTATCTGACCGACAACACCAAGCCCGATGAAATCCATCGCGCTGTCGACAGCGGTATTGTTCACGGAGTCAAACTCTATCCGGCGGGTGCCACCACCAATTCCGATGCTGGCGTCACTGATATTCGGCGTTGCATGGCCACACTCGAAGCCATGCAGGAGCTGGGTCTACCCCTGCAGATTCATGGCGAGGTCACCGATGGTGATATTGATGTCTTCGATCGTGAAGCCGTTTTCATTGACCGCATACTGCAGCCACTACGACGTGATCTGCCGGGACTGAGAGTCATCTTCGAACACATCACCACACGCGAAGCAGCGCATTATGTGCGCGATGCCGAAGGCGATATCGCCGCTACCATCACCGCGCATCATCTGCTCTACAACCGTAATGCGATTTTCAAAGGTGGCATACGGCCGCATTACTATTGCCTGCCGATTCTCAAACGAGAAACTCACCGTCTCGCATTGATCGAAGCTGCAACGTCGGGGAATCCCCGCTTTTTTCTTGGTACCGATTCAGCGCCGCATCCCAAGGGCTTGAAAGAGCATGCCTGCGGTTGCGCCGGTTGCTACACCGCCTTGCATGCGATGGAGCTGTACGCGCAAGCGTTTGAAGAGGCCGGCGCGCTCGACAAGCTTGAAGGATTCGCGAGTTTTTACGGCCCGGATTTTTACCGACTGCCACGCAACACCGGCACTATCACCCTGCGCCGCCAGCCGTGGACTGTACCCGACGAACTGCCCATGGCCGGAGCCTCTGTCGTTCCTCTGGACGCGGGCAGCCAGCTGCAGTGGGCATTTGTCTGAACCCATTGTGTCGCTGGATGATATTGATTGGCAGCGACCCTGGCTCGCGCCATTCAGGGAAACAGGGCAGGCACTGATACGCAGCAGTGACTGGTTGCAGGCAGCGAATCAGATCGCCCGTGCGAATGATCTCAAGACGACAAGCGGTTGCTCGCTTGTCTTCGTACCGCAGCACAGTCTGCCTGCCGATCTCGCGTATGAAGCGCATATACACGCGACCGGTCAGGTACCCACGCGTGACAACTTGCATGATTTCTTCAATACGTTGGTGTGGCTGCACTTCCCGCAGATTAAAAAGACACTGAATGCCTTGCATGCTGCAAACGCCTTGGTCGCATCGTCTACCGCTGATGTTGGCAACGCAGTTAGTTTGGGCACACGTGGTCGCGCGCGTGATGCAGCAACCTTGTTTGATGAAAATGCCGCGATTTTTATCTGTAGCGATGCAGACTTAGCCACTGCCCTACGTCAGCATCAATGGTCATCTCTGTTACAACGATCACCTGAGAAATTTTTTTCAAAGGTATCGGTGGTGTTGTTCGGCCATGCGTTGATGGAGAAGCTTGTCCAACCCTACAAAGCCATCACCGCCCATGTCTGGATAACGATGGTCGAGCCAGCGTGGTTTGCATTTGGCTACAGGCAGCGCGGTGAGGCTATGGATCACAGCGTTGCTAATGCCATCGGCGCAGGCTTTTCATCCCGTGATTTTGCGCACTTGCCTGTACTGGGTGTGCCGGGTTGGTGGTCGGAGCAATCTGACGATTTTTATGATGACCCATTCGTGTTCCGGTCATTGCGTCACGCACTCATCAGCTCTTGAATCAGCACTTGCCCGACCAAATATCACTGACCGGGCGAGTGTGATGGCGCTAGACTCAGAAGCCCTTCTGCAG
>JAIXXZ010000025.1 GCA_027490465.1 Oxalobacteraceae bacterium | reverse complement strand
TGGCTGAGATACGTCAGTTTGGCGGCGACATGAAAGAAACCTATGGCGTGCCGGTCGAAGAAATTCAGGAAGGCATACGTCATGGCGTTCGCAAGATCAATATTGATACCGACATTCGTCTGGCCATGACTGCGGCAGTGCGTCGCTACCTGTTCGAGAATCCATCAAAGTTTGATCCGCGTGATTATCTGAAGCCGGCGCGGGAAGCGGCGATGAAGATTGTGAAGGCGCGTTATTTGTCATTTGGTTGCGAAGGTCAGGCAGGGAAAATCAAGACATTGTCGCTAGAGAAAATGGCGGAGAAGTACAAGAAGGGCGAGTTGTCGCAGGTGGTTAACTGATAGCTGTTGTGGCTTGTTACGAAAGACACTGGATATTGGCGCAGGTCTAATGCTGGTCAGCTCAGCTGAATGTTTTGTCGAATCATTAAAAACTCGAACGACGCTGGATCCCGGCTTTCGCCGGGATGACAATTTTGAGGATAACAGTTCTAAAAACGTCATTCCAACTCAGACTGGGATCGTGATGTTGAGGCCAACAGCCCTAAAAACGTCATTCCAACTCAAACCGGGATTGCGATGTTGAGGTCAACAGCCCTAAAAACGTCATGCCAACTCAAACCGGGATTGCGATGTTGAGGTCAACGGCTCTAAAACGTCATCCCGGCGAAAGCCGGGATCCAGTGTCTTTCGTTGTGAATAAGCAGCGCCAATTTTAGTGAATACCATGAGCGCCGTGATAAGGCACCTTAAAAGCACCACCCAAAAATAAACAATGAACAGTCTCTACCAATCCACCATCACCTCACTACCTCTCCTAGGTCGCGGCAAAGTCCGCGACAACTACGCTGTCGGTGATGACAAAATCTTGATCGTCACTTCCGATCGCCTGTCTGCATTCGATGTCGTGATGAACGAGCCCATCCCCGCCAAAGGCCGGGTGCTCAATCAGATGTCTGATTTCTGGTTCGACAAGCTCGCGCATGTCGTGCCCAATCATTTGACAGGCATCGCGCCCGAATCGGTAGTGTCTGCTGACGAGGCCGAGCAGGTGCGTGGACGCGCCGTCGTGGCCAAGCGCCTGAAGCCCATTCTGGTGGAAGCCGTTGTACGCGGCTATCTGATCGGATCGGGATGGAAGGATTATCAGGCGACCGGTGCCGTGTGCGGCATTCCTCTGCCAGCCGGTTTGCAGATGGCAGCCAAATTACCCGAGCCGCTCTTCACACCCGCAGCCAAGGCGGATATGGGTGAGCATGACGAAAACATCAGCTTTGATGAGATGGAAAAGCGCATTGGCCCCGTGCTGGCGGCGCACATGCGCGAGATCAGCATACAGCTGTATCAGACAGCGGCTGATTATGCGGCGACACGCGGCATCATCATCGCCGATACCAAATTCGAATTTGGTCTGGATGAAAATGGTGTGCTGCATCTGATGGATGAAGTGCTGACTGCAGATTCATCACGTTTCTGGCCGGCGGATTCGTATGCGCCGGGAGGATCGCCGCCTTCATTTGACAAGCAATTCGTGCGTGATTATCTCGAGACCCTGAAAGACTGGAACAAGACCGCACCAGCGCCGGCGCTGCCTGCGGATGTTATTGAAAAAACCGGTGCCAAATACCGTGAGGCTTTGTATCGCCTCACCGGTCATCATCTGAAGGATTGATATGAGCACAGCAAACAAGCCGCTGGTGGGTGTGGTGATGGGTTCTTCATCCGACTGGGATGTGATGCAGCATGCAGTGGCGATACTGAAGGAATTCGGTGTCGCGCATGAGGCGCAGGTGCTGTCCGCGCACCGCATGCCGGATCAGATGTTTGACTATGCGAAAGCGGCACGCGAGCGCGGACTGCGCGCCATCATCGCCGGTGCTGGCGGTGCTGCGCATCTGCCCGGCATGATCGCGTCGCAAACCATCGTGCCCGTGCTTGGCGTACCGGTGCCTTCCAAATATCTGCGCGGTGAAGATTCGTTGCTGTCCATTGTGCAAATGCCCAAAGGCATACCGGTGGCGACGTTTGCGATTGGCGAAGCGGGTGCGGCGAATGCTGCGCTGGCAGCGGTCGCGATGCTGGCAGCTGATGATGCCTCGCTTGCTGAAAAACTACTGCAATTTCGCGCACAGCAAACCAAGGCCGCGATGGCCATGAAACTGCCTGAATGAACAAAGTTACTCTGTCTTCGACCTCCTTCAAACCGCAAGCATCACCCGCCACCTGGCTGGGTGTGATGGGTGGTGGCCAGCTCGGCCGCATGTTTGCGCATGCGGCACAGGCGATGGGATACAAAGTCGCCGTACTGGAGCCGTCGACCGATTGTCCGGCAGGTCATGCGGCCGATCATTTGCTGTGCGCCAGCTATACCGATGCCGCAGCGCTTGCCGAATTGGGCGAGCAGTGTGTGGCAGTGACGACGGAATTTGAAAACGTACCTGCGCAAAGCCTTGCCACACTGGCGGGACACAGCTTCGTTGCACCGAGTGCCGACTGCGTATCGGTCGCTCAGGATCGACTGATTGAAAAAAAATTCTTTACTGACTGCGCACAAACATCCGGTGTGATGCCGGCGCCGCATCATGCGATTACCTGTCTGGCTGATATCGATAGCATTGACGAGTCCCTCTTCCCCGGCATACTGAAAACAGCGCGTCTGGGTTACGACGGCAAGGGGCAGGTCCGAGTTACCTCGCGCATCGAGGCAAAAGCAGCGTTCGAGAATCTACAGGGTGTGGTCTGCGTGCTGGAAAAAATGCTGCCGCTCGCGTATGAAATTTCGGTACTCGCTGCGCGCGGTGCTGATGGCGAGGCGGTGGTGTACCCGATTGCAGAAAACGTGCACCGCGATGGGATTTTGTTCACCACCACGGTGCCGGGTCCGAATGTGACAGCCGATTGTGCCGCTCGCGCGCAGGCCGCGGCATTGGAAATCATAGCGCGCTTGAATTATGTGGGCGTACTTTGCATTGAGTTTTTTGTGTTGAAAGATGGCGCGCTGGTCGTCAATGAAATGGCGCCCCGGCCACACAACAGCGGTCATTACACGATAGATGCCTGCATCACCAGTCAGTTTGCACAGCAGGTGCGTGCGATGGCGCGACTGCCTTTGGGTGATCCGCGCCAGCACTCGCCTGCGGTGATGCTCAATATCCTGGGTGATCTGTGGTTTGCCAATGGCAGCAGCACTGCAGTCGAACCTGCATGGGATCAGTTACTAGCCTTGCCCGGCGCTAACTTGCATTTGTATGGCAAGGATGATCCACGCCCGGGACGCAAGATGGGTCATGTGAGTTTTGTTGCACCCACACTCGCGCAAGCGCAAGCGAGTTTGCATGCTGCCTGCGAGCTGCTTGGTCTGCCGACCTGATTCGTCCCTCATGAATCCTGATTTGCATCCTGATGCAGAACCCATACGCGCTGCCGCAGCGTTGCTGGAAGAAGGCAAGCTCGTCGCATTTCCCACCGAAACGGTCTACGGACTCGGTGCCGATGCAGAAAATCCGGACGCAGTGCGTGCTATTTTTGCGGCGAAAGGCCGGCCGGCTGATCATCCGCTGATTGTGCATGTTGCGCGTAATGCGGATCTTCAGCGCTGGGCGCGTGCAGTGCCTTCGCAAGCACGACAACTGATCGACGCCTTCTGGCCAGGTCCGCTCACGCTGATTCTTCCGCGTGCCCCGCAGGTACCGGCGGTGGTGGCAGGCGGTCAGGATTCGATAGGCTTGCGTTGTCCATCGCATCCGGTCGCGCAGGCACTGCTCGCCGCTTTCAAGCACGGGCAGGGTGGTATCGCAGGTCCCTCAGCCAATCGTTTCGGTCATGTGAGCCCTACCACGGCGCAGCATGTGATTGATGAATTTGGTTTGCCTGGTGAGGCCAGTGACAGTCCGCTGGCCTGTGTGCTCGATGGCGGGCAGAGCGACGTCGGTATTGAATCCACCATCATCGATCTCTCTCGGCTGGATACACATGGTGCCGTGTTATTGCGACCCGGCCGCATCAGTGCCGCGCAGATCGCTGAAGTGCTGGGTGATATGCCCGCAACGCCAGATCGCGCTGCGCCGCGTGTATCGGGCAGTCTGGATGCGCACTATGCGCCGAACACACCGCTGGCGCTGGTTGCTACGGAACAGCTGCCGGAATTGATGCAGCGTCTATCCGCACGGGGACGACGTTTTGCGCTGATGTATTACACGCCAGGTGCGACGACTTCAGAGGCGGCAGTGCGCTTGCCGCTCAGCGCTGATCCGCAAGCGTATGCGCATGCACTGTATGCCACGCTGCGCATGCTGGATATGAAATCTTGCGAACTTATTCTCGTCGAGCAGCCACCGCAAGATGAACGCTGGCAGGGCGTTAATGATCGTTTGCGTCGTGCGGCGTTTGATTCGGCGGGGGTGTTGGAGCGTTTGCTTTAGACAGTTTCGTGTTCGTTATTCAAAACTCAGCGGGTACACAATGAACGACTCTGGATCCCGGCCTGCGCCGGGACGACGGTAGTTTTGGAGGCGACCGTAAAATTTCCACCGTCATCACCTGCATGTGATGACCGCTGCGTGGGCGGATCGCATGCGATCCGAATTCCCCACTCGCTCCCGGCGAAAGCCGGGATCCAGTGTCTTTGCTTTTTCGAAGGGTACTAGAGCAATTGACCCGCACGACGCGCAATCCAATTTTCCTAAGTACGCAGACTCAATCGATCTCAGCAACCCGCGAAAACCGACTCCCATGAAACACCAGACTGGGCTTGGTTTCATACGCACAGCGCTCGACTTCACCCACCAAAATAAAATGATCACCTTCCGCATGTCGGCTGCGGTTATGACATTCGAACCAGGCAGCGACGCCATGGAGTATTGGCAGCCCGGTCGATGACAAGTCAAATCCCACGCCTTCAAATCGATCCTCGACCCGGCTGGCAAATCGCTCAGCGAGATGGGCCTGGTCGCTGGCCAGTACGTTGATCACGTAATGCGAATTCGCTTGAAACAGTTTTACACCTCGCGACTGTGCCGACAAACTCCACAGCACCAGTGGCGGGCTCAGCGATACTGAATTAAAGGAGCTGGCAGTCATGCCGAAGAAGCCGCCGTTCTCATCGCGCGTGGTGATGACGGTGACGCCGGTCGCAAACTGCGAGAGCGCACTTCGGAAATGGCGTTCGTCGAATTCGGGTAGGGCGGCAGTCGTGGCTTGGGTCGCCATAGCAGGTTGGTTCATGAGCGCAAGTTGGATATCGATGGCGGATTATGCCTAAAAAGTGGAAAACGAGTTTTCTTTGAAGAAAATCCCCCGATTTTTACTTACAATGCACTTTCCAGCCGACAATTTCACCAACATGCTCGCTTTACTTCAGCATCAGGCGCAGGCGCACGCCGATGCGGTCGCCTACGTCTTGTCCGATCGCGTCATCACCTACCGCCGGTTCTGGTCCCGCATTGAGCGCGCCTGCGCCCGACTCCAGGGCGAGTGGGGTGTGCGGCAGGGCGATGTCGTGGCCTACGCGGGCAACGGACATCCCGATGCCCTGATACTGTATTTCGCACTCCTCCGTCTGGGTGCTTCGCTATTGCCGCTCGAGGCACTCGCGCCCGAAGTCGTCCGGGCTGCATTGATCGGCCAGCCGATTTCACTGGTGCTCCATGATGACGGCATGACATTTGACACGGTTAAAGCCCAGCCATTGCAGCGCTTGCTCGAGGCATGGTGTCATTATGAGCCGCTCTGTGTGGATGAAGTTTCATCCAGCGCGCGGCTGCTGCTGAGATCCGAGCAGGATGAGTTGCAGACACTGACCATGGATCATTTGCTGAGTGCCATGGCACCTCATGCCCGGTCCTTGTATGTCGGCAGGCAGATTTTTTCGCTGGACATACTGACGAGCGTGATTTTCCCCGCCTTGCATGCTGGGCGGGAACTGATATTTGCTGCCACCGATACAGGCGGCGAGCGGCAGCGTACCGGCTCATAAAAAGGAGACCAGAATGACGATGGAGATGGCAACGATAGGCGGAGGCTGCTTTTGGTGTACGGAAGCCGTGTACCAGCAGCTCATCGGGGTGGAGAAGGTAGTCTCAGGTTACAGTGGAGGCCGCATACCCGATCCAACCTATGAACAAATCTGCGAGGGCAACACCGGTCATGCGGAAGTAATACGCATACAGTTTGATAGCACTATCGTCAGCTATCGCGACATCCTCGAGATTTTTTTCACTATCCATGATCCGACCACGCTCAATCGTCAGGGCAATGATGTGGGCACGCAGTACCGTTCGGTGATTTACACACATTCGGCAGAGCAGATGGCAACTGCCAGAGAAGTCATCGCTGCGATGGCGCATGTCTGGGATGCGCCGATAGTGACGGAATTACAAGAAGCGCCTGCCTTCTATCCGGCCGAGGAATATCATCAGAATTATTTCCTCAATCATCCTATGCAATCGTATTGCGCATTTGTGGTGGCGCCGAAAGTATCGAAATTCAGGCAAGTATTTGCATCACGTGCCAGGAAAGGCTGATTCAGGCAGTTGGATACATGTATCGCCTGGACCATTCGAGCCCGTTCGCATTCCGTCCTGATAGTCCGCAGACGACCTGATACACGCTGATCCAGTCATGCTGGAACGCGTGTACACAACCTGCCAGGTAAATGCGCCAGATACGATAACGTCGCTCATCTACCAGTGAACGTATGCGCGTGGCGTTGCGTTCGAAATTCTCTACCCACAGACTGCAGGTGCGCGCATAGTGACGGCGCAGGTTTTCGACATCCAGTGTTTCCAGTCCGCCTTCCTGCATGGTTTTAAGCACTGTGCCTATATGCGGCAGCTCACCTTGGGGAAACAGCTGTATGCTGATCTTGTCCGATAATCCTGCAGCTCGAATACGTTCAGTCGCCAGCTCATACTGGTTCTTTGAGAGGGTAATGCCAGTGCATTGCGCACCAAATTTTTCTGCCGCGCGCATCACCAGCGAGCCCCAGCCGCAACCAATATCCAGCAGCCCGTCCCCGGGGCGAACGCGAATCTTGGTCAGTATGTGATCAATTTTTTTCAGCTGCGCTGCCGCCAAATCTTGTTCGCCGGTGTCGAAATAAGCGCAGGAATACACCATGCCTGGATCAAGGAAAGCAGCATAGAACGCATTCGACACATCATAGTGATAGGCAATCGCGGCCGCATCCTCGTGCCGGGTATGAGATAGCGGCCTAAGCCATCGGTTTGTCCAAGGCTGCTGTGTATGGAGGGCTCTGTGCGCGAGCGTATTGGCGACATCGATCATGGCTCTCAGATGACCTTCGACCTCCAGCTTGCCTTCCACATAGGCACGCCCCAGATTGGCCAGTGAAGGATTGAGTAGGTAAGCGAGCGCCGACGGTCGCGGCACGCGGATGGTCACCTCCGGTAGCGAGACATGATGGTTTCCCTCTGCTGAGCTTGGGTTGATGCTGCTCCAAGTAGCAACGACTTATCTTTGTCAGAGGTGATAAGTCTGACAACAGCCCGGGTATCAGCGCTTGTTTTGATATCGATGAACTTGCTTGATGCGGGCGTGGCGGTCACCCTTCTCAAGTAAAAGTCTAACGCCCACCAAGGTGTATCTCGTGTCGGCAGTATTCCAGTTTCGAAATTGACAGCGAGAGTAAAGCGCCCATGTATGCCATGAGCCACCGCGACGGACTCGAAGATCCCCACTCACGGGTCCTGTGGGATTGGTAACAGCATCCGATGGATACTGATCTGAATAAAAATCAGACACCCATTCCCACACATTGCCATTCATATCATGGAGTCCGTACGAGTTTGGCTTCAAGCTGCCGACAGGTGCAGTAAAAGGAAATCCGTCTGAATCTTTCTGCGCAAAGTTGTTCCACTTGCCCCAATACCTCACTGCACTTTGATCATACAAGTTGGCATAAAAACTCAAGGACTGTGGATCATCTGCGACGCCAAACCTTGATTGGGTTTTGGCCAGGCAGGCGTATTCCCACTCAGCTTCAGTGGGCAAGCGATATTT
Organism: Oxalobacteraceae bacterium; assembly: GCA_027490465.1. GTDB lineage: Bacteria > Pseudomonadota > Gammaproteobacteria > Burkholderiales > Burkholderiaceae_D > Pernthalerella. The sequence continues at coordinate 560 of JAIXXZ010000025.1, read as the reverse complement.
CTTCCCCTCTTTTTTGGACAGCCATTTAGCTAAATTGACTGCATCGTTCCACGTTATGTTAGTCACCGGATCGCGATCGGTTTGGGAAAACCCTGGATTTTTCCATGAATACTTCGGGTCTCTTCCCTCGAATGCGTCTTTTTTTATGGTGGTGTCAGGGTCATATTTTTTGTTGTAGCCGTAACCTCCTGATTTATCTCTGATTGACTCTGGTATGTAACCTGATTTTTGAAGAAATTTTTTGAATTCTCCAACAGTCACTTCATATTTCCCCAAAAAGAAGGCTCGGTCGATTTTCACTTCGTGCGCAGGTAGTTCGTCAGCCAGATCATGGAACCGAGATACTTCGAACTGGGGGAAGGCTTTCTGCATCGATTCAATTGATTCTGTTCTGCCCATCAAAAATGAACCTGAGGGAATCAAAACAAATTTCATTCCAAGTGAATTTACAAATTCTTCAGTGTGACCGTGTAATGGAATTGAGAAAATAAAACTAAAAAATAATATCTTCGATTTCATTTGACCTTGGAACCTATCTCGTTAGTCCGCTTGTGGTGTTG
>JAIXXZ010000112.1 GCA_027490465.1 Oxalobacteraceae bacterium | reverse complement strand
TCATTTGCTGAACTCGGCCTCGCCGAACCTATCGTGCGCGCCGTCACGGAAAACGGTTATACCCAACCCACACCGATTCAATTACAAGCGATACCCGCCGTTTTAAAAGGTGGCGATCTGCTCGCCGGCGCCCAAACAGGCACTGGTAAAACTGCAGGATTCACCCTGCCCATGCTGCAACTGCTGTCCGGCAAACCACGTCCGGCTGCGCGCACCGTGCGCGCACTGGTGCTCACCCCGACGCGCGAACTCGCCGCGCAAGTCGAGGAGAGCGTGCGCACGTATGGCAAATACCTGAGCCTTACTTCCGCGGTCATTTTTGGTGGCGTGAACATCAATCCGCAAATTCAGCGACTCGCGCGCGGCCTCGATATTCTTGTCGCGACGCCCGGTCGTCTGCTCGATCTCATGCAGCAAGGTGCCGTCGATCTGCGCGCTGTAGAAATTCTGGTGCTCGATGAAGCCGATCGCATGCTCGACATGGGTTTCATCCGCGATATTCGCAAAGTGCTCGCAGCCCTTCCACCAAAGCGTCAAAACCTGCTCTTCTCGGCGACCTTCTCCGATGAAATCAAAGCCTTGGCTGACGGCCTGCTGGACAACCCTGCGATGATCGAAGTCGCACGGCGCAACTCAACAGTCGAAGTCATCTCGCAAAAAATTCACCCGGTGGATCGCGACAAGAAGCATCAATTGCTGACGCACCTGATCAAAGAGCACAACTGGTTTCAGGTACTGGTTTTCACGCGCACCAAGCACGGCGCCAACAAACTGGCCGAGCAACTGAGCAAAGCCGGTATACCGTCGCTTGCAATTCACGGCAACAAGAGTCAGGCTGCACGCACGCGTGCGCTGGCTGAATTCAAAAGCGCCGACCTGCAGGTACTGGTTGCCACCGACATCGCTGCACGCGGAATTGATATCGATCAGCTGCCCTATGTCGTGAATTACGATTTACCGAACGTGCCGGAAGACTATGTCCATCGCATCGGTCGTACTGGCCGTGCCGGCTCCACTGGTCAGGCCGTATCACTGGTCTGCGTGGATGAACGCGGACTTTTGCGCGACATTGAACGATTCATCAAGCGGGAAATCGCGGTCGAAGTGATCGCTGGTTTCGAGCCGGATCCCAATGCTCGGCCACAACCGATACAGCTGCGCAGCCATGAACACCGCAGCCAGCCGCGCCATCAGCAGGGCAAGCGTCCCTCAGCGCCCGCCGGACGGTCGGGCAGCAAGCCGGGCAATCCAGGCCAACGCAGTAACTCGCAGCGGTCAGCGCAAGGGGCTTCGAACACCCCTCGCACGCAGAGTGCAGGCACGGCATCTACGTCAGCCCCAGCGCCCAGACCGCAGCGCGCGCCGGGAATCCGTACTGCGGCCTTGCTCGGCCAGCCGGCTGCGAACGCAGCCTCCGGTAAGCGTCGCAGCGGTCAGCGCTGACCAGCCCGGCCTGCCCTAGTTGTGCAGGCTGTGCTACATTTTCGCGTCACGCAAAGCCGGGCCTTGTGCCCGGCTTGTCTTTAACCTCTTTTGAACTTCATCTTCGTCCGAACAACGCATGACCGCACCCGAGCGCTCCAGCCTGGACAATCACACGCCCATGATGCGGCAGTACCTGGGTATCAAGGCCGAGCATCCGGATACCCTGCTGTTCTACCGGATGGGTGACTTCTACGAATTGTTTTTTGAAGACGCTGAAAAAGCAGCGCGACTTCTTGGCATCACACTGACTCAGCGTGGTGCCTCGAACGGCAATCCGATCAAAATGGCCGGTGTGCCCTTTCATTCAGCCGACCAGTATCTGGCCAAACTGGTCAAGCTCGGCGAGTCGGTCGCCATCTGTGAACAAATCGGCGATCCGGCGACCAGCAAAGGGCCCGTAGAGCGCCGTGTACAACGCATCGTCACACCCGGCACCCTCACCGATTCAGAGCTGCTGCCGGAAAAATCAGACCGGCCGCTGCTGGCGCTTCATATCGTTCGGCAGCGCAAAGGCATCAAAGGCATCACGCTCGGTCTGGCATGGCTGTCACTGGCCAGTGGACGCTTGCGCGTCACTGAAATCATCGCTGATCCATCGCAACTGACATCCTGCATACGACAAGAACTGGAACGCATCGCACCTGCAGAAATTCTTTGTGACGCTGCATCCAGCGCTTTGCTCGAAGACCTGCCCGGTATTCGTCCGACCGCCGTCGCTGACTGGCACTTCGATCCCACCGCTGGCGAAAAATCGCTGCTGGAACAACTGGCCACCGCCACGCTCGCGGGCCACGGTGCTGAACACCTTGGCGCGGCACTGGGTGCAATCGGTGCCTTGCTGCACTATGCGCGCAGCACTCAGGGCAAACATCTGCAACATGTGCGCAGCATTGTCGTGGAGCGAGAGAGCGACACCATTGCGATGGATGCCGCCACGCGACGCAATCTCGAAATTACCGAGCCGCTGCGCTACGCCGAAGGTAGCTCACCGACCCTGTTTTCTTTGCTCGACCATTGCAAGACGGCCATGGGTTCGCGCTTGCTGCGTAACTGGCTGCATCACCCAAGCCGGCATCAGTCGGTTGCACAACAACGGCACGAGGCTATCGAAGCCCTGCTTGCCGCATCCCAGTCAGCGCATCTGGCTGATAGCTTGTCTGGCATGCCTGATATCGAACGCATCGCTAGCCGTATTGCTTTGCTGAGTGCAAGGCCCCGCGATCTGTCTGCCCTGCGTGCCGGGCTGGCGCAATTACCCTCGCTGCAGTCGGCTTTGCGCACTGAAGGCCCGTTGCAGGGATCGGCGCTCTTGGCACAGACAAGTGAGGGCCTGAGCACGCCCCAAGCCTGCATGACGCTGTTACAAAAATCCATCGCCGAAGATCCCGCGGCACAGGTCCGCGATGGTGGCGTTATCGCCAATGGCTACGATGCCGAACTGGATGAACTGCGCGGTCTGTCCGACAACGCGGGTCAGTTTCTGCTGGATCTGGAAACGCGTGAGCGTGCCCGTACTGGCATCGCCAATTTGCGCGTCGAGTACAACAAGGTGCATGGCTTTTATATCGAAGTCACCCACGGCCAGACAGCCAAAGTACCCGATGATTATCGCCGTCGGCAAACTCTGAAAAATGCCGAGCGCTACATCACGCCCGAACTCAAGGCCTTCGAAGACAAAGCACTCTCCGCACAAGACCGCGCACTCGCGCGCGAAAAATTCTTGTACGAGCAATTACTTCAATTACTGGCACCGCACATTGCCGAGCTACAGCGCGTTGCCGAGGCTGCAGCACAGCTTGATGTGCTGGTGGCTCTTGCGGCACACGCGGAACGCCACCACTGGTGCAAACCACAGCTGCAATCCTCACCCGGTTTGCATATTGTCCAGGGTCGGCATCCCGTAGTGGAAAATGTCATCGAACGCTTCATGCCGAATGACTGCGAGCTCTCACCCGAGCGGCGGCTGTTGCTGATCACTGGCCCCAACATGGGTGGCAAATCGACCTACATGCGTCAGCTCGCGCTGATTACTTTGCTTGCTTATGCGGGCAGCTACGTGCCGGCCTCCAAGGCAACACTGGGCCCGATTGATCGCATCTTCACGCGCATCGGCGCGGCCGATGATCTGGCGGCGGGTTACTCGACCTTCATGCTCGAGATGGTGGAGTCGGCTGCCATTCTGCATGGCGCTACGGAGCACTCGCTGGTGCTGATGGATGAGGTCGGTCGCGGCACCTCCACCTTCGATGGATTGGCATTGGCCTGGGCGATTGCCAGTGCACTCCTCCAAACCAATCGCAGTCTGACTCTCTTTGCGACGCATTACTTCGAGCTGACGCAACTGCCGCAGACGCATACTGGCTGTGCGAATGTGCATTTGTCTGCCGTCGAACACAAAGACACGATTGTGTTTCTTCATACGGTGGAGCAAGGCCCTGCGTCACAGAGCTATGGGCTGCAGGTCGCGCAACTCGCCGGCGTGCCGCAGAACGTGATTCGCGCCGCACGCAAACATCTCGCCGCACTGGAAGCACATGCTGCACAGTCCGACACGCAATTCGATTTGTTTGCCAGCACAGTGGCTGAAGAAACGGTTGCGGACCCCGCGCCTGATATCGCATCACCACTTAACGAAGCACTGCTGGGTATAGACCCCGACAGCCTGACACCACGCGAGGCGCTGGAAGCGCTCTACCGCCTGCGCCAGCTGGCAGAGGATTCGTCATCCCGATCATGAGACCTCTCGTACTTTGTCTGTCGATCGGGATACTCGGCCTGGTCGGTCTGCCCACCCTTGGTCATACCGATCCATTTCGCTTCAGCGTACTCATGCGCGTGGCAGAAGAAAGCAATGAAGACCATGCATGGCGCACAGCAATCGAACATGCGCACACGAATGAGGCTACCTTCATCGTCGTCAACGGGCTCAAGCGTTCCGGCGAACGATGCAGCGAAGCGTTATACCAGCAGCGCATCGATATGTTTAAGCAAGCGACCGTTCCAGTGATCTTGTCAATGGCAGCAACCGACTGGGCGTATTGCCGTGACCGGCAAAATCGTCCTGCGAGCTTGGTGTGGCTGAACCTTTTGCGAGAAAAATTTGCAAGCGATTTCAGCACGCAAGGGAGCTCAGCTCTTAACCTGAAATACCAAAGCGCGATGCCCGCCTACCGCAGCTATGCGGAAAATACACGCTGGGTTTACGACCGCATTTTGTTTGCGACCCTGCACGTGGCGGCCAACAACAATCAGTACATTGAAGCCGCCGGACGTAACAGTGAATTTGAAGACAGGCAGGTCGCCAATCGCGAGTGGATACGGCGGCTTGCGGAGGTCGCGATGCGGGAGCATCGTGCTGCCATCGTGATCTTCTGCGATGGCGATCCACTACCCGCCCCCTGGCTGCGAGGTCAGGAAAAAGATGGTTATAAAGTCATTCGCAAGCAGCTGCGCGAACTCGCCGATAAATCCGGTCTCTGGATCCTGCTGGTCCAGGGCTCGTCGGTGGAGACACCCAAGACCACACCCGAAATCGTCTGGGCAAACCGACTGGGCTATCTGACTCTGCCGACCGGCGTCAGCACGCTGGCCGCCGATCTCAACGCAACATCACCCTTTACCGTGGTCACGGAAGGACCGTAAGCCGCCTGCCTACTGCAACTGAATCGAGCGGAACTGGTCGCCCTCATCATCATCGTCGTGATGGTGATGGCCATGCGGCCCGTGCACATGCCCGTGGGCGATTTCCTCGGGACTTGCTTCCCGGACTTCAACCACATTCAATGCAAAACGCAGGGCCATCCCGGCCAGCGGATGATTGCCATCAAGGACCACCTTGCCATCAGCGATATCGGTCACGGTGAAAACCCGCGCTTCGCTCGACTCGCCCGCTTCAGGAGCACCCTCGAACTGCATGCCAATTTCCAGTGGTTCCGGCAAGGCCTCGCGCGGCTCGATTTTCACCAGATCAGCATCATATTCGCCGAACGCATCCTCGGGCTCCACCTGAATGGTGACCTGATAGCCGGCAGCTTTACCCGCCAGTGCTTCCTCGATCTTGGGAAGCGTGTTGGCATAGCCACCATGCAGGTAAACCATGGGTTGCTCGCTCTGCTCAATCAGGTTGTCTTGTGCGTCAGAGAGCTTGTAGTGCAGAGTAACGACGGTGTCTTTGCCGATGTTCATCATGTCATCCTTTCGCTGAATCGGTGGCTGAGTATACCCGACACCTCCCGGATTACCCCCTTTCAAGAAGGCATTCTGGTGCCGTCGATATAATGGTCGGATGAAAAACATCCACCTGCTTGGCGGTCTCACAGCAGACCAGTTCCTTCAGCGGCATTGGCAGAAAAAGCCCCTGCTGATCCGCAATGCCATCCCCGACATGCGAGCGCTGCTTGCGCGGGAGGATTTATTCAGCCTCGCGGCACGCGAGGATGTCGAATCCCGACTGATTACGAATTTCCGCCAGCAGTGGAAAATGCAGCAGGGTCCACTCAGCACCCTGCCCTCGACCGCACAAAAGAACTGGACGCTGCTGGTGCAGGGTGTAAACCTGCATGATGATCAGGCCGATCAACTGCTGCATCAGTTCCGCTTCATTCCCGACTGTCGCCTGGATGACCTGATGATCAGCTATGCCACTGCAGGCGGTGGTGTAGGGGCGCATGTGGATTCGTACGACGTCTTCCTCCTGCAGGCCCATGGGCAGCGACGCTGGCGCATCAGCGCGCAGCAGGATCTGCGTCTGCGCGAAGATCTGCCCCTCAAAATCCTCAGACATTTCGAACCCGAGCAGGAGTTCATTCTCAACCCTGGCGATATGCTTTATCTGCCGCCGCAGTACGCACATGAAGGTGTCGCTGTAAACGAATGCATGACCTATTCCATCGGCTTTCGAGCTCCGGCCTGGCAAGAGCTGGGCGAAGCGTTTCTCGCGTTCATGGCCGACGCCATTGAACTGACTGGCCGCTACGCTGATCCGGCACTGCGAACTACCCGTCACCCCGGCGCCATCAGCGATCACATGATGGATGCCGTAAACCGCACCCTGCTAAAACTCGGGAGCACCGCGGCCGACAGAGAGATTTTCCTTGGCGAGTATCTATCCGAGCCCAAGCCCTCAGTCAGCTTCGATCCACAAGTCAAACCGCTGGGTGCACGGCAATTTGCCAAAGCAGTGGCACGCAGTGGTATTCGCTTGCATCGCAAAACACGGATGCTGCATCGCGGCAAATATGTATTTATGAATGGCGAATCCTATTCGCCCGGCACTCAAGATCGCCGTATCCTGAGACGCTTGGCGGACAATCGTGCACTCGACGCCACCCATCTCTCTCAGGCCTCATCCGACCTCAGCGAGAGCTTGTACCGATGGTATCTGGATGGCTGGGTCGATCTTCAGACAACCAAGGCCTTGCAAAAAACCTAATAAATCTACTTTACCGTTCTTTCAGCGCTCAATTCACCTGTATCTGCCCACAATTTTCCTGTACGAAACTTGGACCAGGTCTCTGCAAATCGCATAAAACGGCTTGCACGGTTTTCGAGAAGACCAGTATAATTTCCGGTTAGGAAGTTTTGATGGTGCGGCAGTGCGTCAATTGCGTCTGCCAAGCCTGAAAACACGACCTGATGTGCGATAACTACCGGTAGTTATTAAACAAAATTGAACTGTAATTTTTTATATTTAACCGAAGGAAAATCATGAAAAAATCGTTGCTGATCGCTTCTCTGCTCGCTCTGGCTCTGGCTGCTTGCGGCAAAAAAGAAGAAGCCGCTGCTCCTGCTCCTGCTCCTGCTCCTGCTGCTGAAGCACCGAAGGCTGACGCTCCTGCTGCAGAAGCACCTGCTGCTGCTGACGCTCCAAAGGCTGACGCTGCTGCTCCTGCTGCTCCAGCTGCTGAAGAGAAGAAGTAATCACGGGCAACCGAGCAAAAAAGCCGTCCTCGTGACGGCTTTTTTGTTAGCTACAAGATCTTCTGCCGGGCAGCTGCGTTCACTCCAGATTGACGTAGCAAGTTCTGGTCGTGAAAAAAAAATTCTCCGTCCCGCACATCGCTTATCCCCTCAGAATCCCAGCTCTCGAATAACTGCGCGCGCCATTCGCTGCGGCATCACCATCAGCGCCTTCAGACTGTCACCTTCAATATAAACGCTACCGCGCAGCACGCGTGGCACTGATGTTTTTACGTCGGGCTGAATGCGTATCCGATAGTGCACCTCACGAAACAGCGGCTCACCCTCGCGTGAATTCAAGGTGGCTACGGTACCGCCATGCAACGAAGACAATATCGCGGATGGCAATGCATGCGCGGCGGCTGTATCAATCTCCACAACGCTGCCCTGTACCGGGCGCACATTCAGATCATCCGGATAGAAAATCGCACGCATTCCCTCTCGCAGGCGATGCACGCTCGATTCATCTACATACGCATGGATCACACCATCATCTTCAGAAACCACACGCATGAGCAATTCCCGTTTGCGCACCCAGCGGCCAGGTACTGCATCGGCAAGCAGATCGCGAATGACCCCATCACCTGGCGCGCGCAATCTGAGTAATTCTGATTCTTTTTCTGACAAATGCTCGGCTGCGCGTATCCCGGCAAGCTGGCTTTCGATCGCATGAATACGTTCACGCGACTGTGTGTTAGCCACTGTCCGCTGCAACTCCTCGATCAGCGCATTGCGCGAGATCACAGCGGTATCCCGACGAAGCACGGATTCAGGAGACACAACAACGACCAGCTCATCGCCCACCGCCGTTGACTGGCCATCACTCACGCCGACCTCGACCAGCAAACCGGAGGATGGCGCCTGAATGAAATACGCATGACGCGCCGTCATCAATGCAGGTGAGCTGACCGAAGACGCCAGAATCCAGGCCCAGCCAGCGAGTGCGACCAGCGAGATCGCCGCAAAAAGCAAAGTCCATTTCGGACGCAGCTCGCGCCATCGCCGGCGCAATACCAAAAACTCATGATAAACAGGACGAATTACAAACCATGCTAATTCGACCAACATCAAGAAAATTCCCAGTAGTTTAAAAAAATAGCGATAAACAACGACAGCGATCGTGACAAAAACAATCAGACGGTAAATCGAAGTTGTCAGTGCAAACAAGGTCAGCCAGTTTTTTCGACGTGCAGACAAATAAGGCTCAGGATCAGCATCACGCAAGCCAAAAAACCACCGCCGCAAACGCGCTCGAGCCAACGCAGCGCCTCGCTCATGCAGGTTGGGCATGTCCAGAGCATCAGACAGAATGTAATAGCCATCGAAACGAAAGAATGGGCTGGCGTTCAGTCCAAGGGCAACCAGCCAGCCGATAAAAGCGACAGAGAACAGCATGCTGCGAAAAACACTATCAGGCGTAATGGTCCACAGGAGCGTTGCCACCAGTGCAAGCGATACTTCCGCAATCATGCCAGCCGCGGCAATCCACAGACGCTGATGCTTGTCGCGAAGTCGCCAGCTGTCACTGGTATCGGTATATAGCATCGGATACATCACAACGACGGCGATACCCATGGCCGGCACGCGTACACCCAAACGTCGCGCCGTCAGCGCATGACCGAATTCGTGAAAAAATTTGCTGATAACACCCGCTGCGCCAATCAATATCAGCCCCTCGAACGAGAAAGATTCATCCGTGTGGGCGACCAGTTCCGACCAATGCTGAAACACCAGGTGAACATCGATCAGTGCAAGTACCAGCAACACCAACAGCATGCCTCGGGTGTACATCCAGCCGGTGCGGACGACCAGTTTGTTCAGCAAACGCTCGGGATTAAAGAGCGGGACTCGGAAAAACAAGTAACTGTGTAACAAACGTTTCCACAGGCTGGGCTGATGACGTTCGCGCCGATCACGTAAAAACTGTCTGACCTCTCGTCGTGCAGGCGAGAGCAATTCGTTTTCCTGCAAAAAGCCGAGCAGCGGAAGAATATCCTCAGTCCCGACGACCGTACCTGTCGAATGGGAGACGCGCTGTGCAAGCTCGGCAATACCGACAGCGGCTGACCACTCTGACAGCACCGCGAATTCGAATGGACCGACATCAAAAAAACGATTGCGCACCGGATCACGAATGCGCCATGTGCGGCCTACCTGAGCCACGATCGGACCCTGCAGAAGCTCGAGATCCTGCCGGATATCTGGCAGAACCGGGCAAGCCTTGGCGGGCAGCTGGGCGACGGCATCGATGTTCAAGGCTGCCCCTACAGAGCTACCAACCCAGCAGACGACGCAGGGCCCGAAGCGGCTTTCGGATCAGCAGATAGCCCAGCATGCTGCGCTCGCCATAGATACGCGCCACACCCTTGAGACCGATACGCGGTAAAGAATCACTGGCCTCAAGGACTGCATGCATCAAGTACGCTGCACGACCGTCCGGCATGATGACTGCCTCATAAGCACTTTCTACCACCCTGGCGTGTCGTATTCGCAAAGGATCAATATCCAGATTGAATTCGATACCCGGCGTTTCACCGAGGGGGATTGCCTCTTCGACCGGCACATAGAGCGTCAACCAGACCTTGCCGGGGTCTGCGAGCATCATGATGCGCTCGCCACTCTGCACCGAGCGACCGGTCCATTCCTCGGCATCGCGAAATATGGCGACACCCACTGCAGTCGAACGAATCTCGAGACGGTGAGCAAGTTCATCAAGGTACCCAGTCTCTGCTGACTTTTCTTCAACCCTTGCTCGCAAGGTCCGCAGCTCGGCACGAGCGTTTTCGTCGCCAAAGGCTTTACCGGTGGCTCGATCCAGCTCGGCTTGTGCAACCCCCACGGTCTGCTGTGAGACGAAAAGTTTGCTGCGAACTACTGTGCCGTCATAGCGCACGAGAGGTGTGCCATTTCGGACTTGCTGATTAGGCCTGACCAACACGCGCTCGATCACGCCATCTTGCGTGGCTGTGATCGGCATGGCATCTCGCGCACTGACCTCGACGTTACCGATGGCGGATTGTCGTACAGGCATCATCAAACCACCTGTCAGCACCCCAATTACCAGCAGAATCACTGCAAAGCGACTCGCGATTCGAAACCCTTGCGATCGCCTCAGTCCTGCACAAACCTGCCACCGCGTGAGCATGCGAAAGACCGAATGCGCAAATCTGCCGAGTATTTCAATCTCTCCCGGGCTAAATTCGTGACTGCGCGCCACAAAAATACCGCCAATCACACGACTATCCGAACCACGCAGCGGTAAATGCCGCGAATACTCGAGCAGGTAGTGTCCGCGCTCAGTTCGCAGATACATGTCGTCGAAAACATCGGGTATCAATTGAACCGGTGCGTTTGCCGGACCAAGAAATTGTCCGGCTAGTAGCTCGAACCAATGCGTGAAATCAGTATGGCGCTCGATACTCGCAATGCCCGCGACAGCCACAATACTCGGACGGCCAAAGCGACGCCGCCACATCACCGCCTGCCCGGCGCCGACCAGCGCTGCGAATGCGTTCACTGCAACTAACGCGGTATCGGCCTCCGAACTGGCGCTGAGTAATGCTTCGGTCTCAGCGAGCAAGGTCGTCTGTAATGTCTCATTCATGTTTTGCCGCGGATCAGAATTCAATCGACTTACAACAGATCCTGTGCACCGCAAATACCAGATCGGCTTTGGTGCTGGCTCATATCTTTTGCTTTGGCATCTGCTCACGGATAGCAGTGGATGGCTTTTTCAAAGCAGGCATTTGCTCTGCTGCCGGCGTTGTATGACTTGCTTCATCCTGCTTGTTGGGGTGATTTCCCTTTTCTCGCGCGGGCACAGAGGACTTTGAAGTGCTGATCAAACGTGCATTACCCAGCATGCCGGCGATCAGGCCCGTTGTGGGTCCTAGCAGCTTGGCCTCAAGCTCCAGCACTTGACTGGCACCATCGAGCCGCGGGTTGATACGCGTGATGCGTGCGTTACGCACCTGTGCGTCGGCATTGAGCCGAACTTCCATCGTTGAGCCCAGGCTAATCCTGCGAGCCAAATTCGCCGGCACAAAGAGCTGTACCCTCAAGGTCTTGACATCGACGATGTCGAGTATCGCCTGATTGGCGGCAACGAGCTCCCGTTCCCTAACGCGAACACGTGCTACCTGTCCTGCAAACGGAGCAATAATTTCGCAGTGAAGCATTTGAGCCGCAGACTGTTTGATATTTGCCTTAGCCTTGTCTGCAGACGCTTCCATTTGTCGCACGGCAGCCCGTGCTTTATCAACGCCAGCTGCCGCCAAAGTAACCTCGAGATCACCTGCTGCACCCAAGGCTTGCAGACGTAATTTGGCGACATGGGTTTCCTGCGCCGCCCTGAACTCAGCGTCCGCACTTTCGCGGCGCGCATGCAGTTCGGCCAAATCAGCGACCGCATAATCTTGCTTGGCCTGCAGCTCCTTACAGTCCAGCACTGCCAGCACAGCACCGGCTTTGAATGAATCGCCGAGCTTGTATGGCAGCCTTTCAATGGGTGTGGAAATCTCACTCGAGAGAATGACTTCCCGATTCGGTATCAGCTGTATCGGCAACGCAGCCACACTGCCTGAGGATACCGATGGGTCAGGTGTCATCGGGGCCAGTTGCGGTGCCTTCTCCGTATTTTCTGCATCAACGTTCAGGCACAGCATCAAGATAACTGCCGATAATCCATTAATCGCGAGCTTCGCAGGTAATGACTGTGTAGATCCGTCTGTATTTTTTGATGTCGCTATCATGTCAGGTCAACCTGTTTAATCGGCTCGCATGGCCTCGGGCAAAGGCTTGCGAATCCTCGTATTCAACGCCTCGGAAACTTTCATCGCCACGGCTTCGCCCATTGCAGACCACTGCCTGGCATTGACTGGGTAGGTCAGCGTACTATGCTGTTCGATTTCTACAATGACCTGTTCATCCTTGTTGCGTAATTTTCCCGTAATGCGACCCATGATTTTGCTACCCATCTCACCAGAGAGTTCCACATCAGTGGTGAGAACCAGATCAGCATCAGACCTGAGATCGATATTGGCGACCTTGAAAATATCTGCAATCGATTTCTGAATTTGTGCACGAACTTCGGGGGCGACACGATTGGCATAAGCGAGCGAGACGGCCGGTAGTGCAAGCGGCTTTCGATCACTAAAATTCTGCTGCTCCCAGGTCTGAATTCGTGTCTCGAGCTCGGTGGTCAGGGCAACCAGATCGTTGCGCATCATCTCGCGCGGCAGTACGTCGAGGCCTACCGAGTGGTAGATGCGTCCCACCGCAGCTTCCAGATTGGCGTAGGCCAATCCTGCCCCCACTCGCGTGCTGAGCAACTTGGCCTTGGCACGGATCAGCTCAAGCTCGGTTTCAACACCGACATTGGCTGAAGCGGTCAGCGTTTCGAGGAAGCGCTTGTCGTCCTCAATCGCATCCTGCCAGTATTGATATTCGGTGCCTAGTACGTCATATCGAGTGACTGCAATCCTGATTTGTGCCAATACCGCAGCAGCCTGCGCCATCCGACGAGCCTCATCCATCTGCTTCTGGGCTTGTGCCGACTTGTTTACGGCGGGAAGTGAAAACAGCTTCACCAGATTCGCAGCAGCCTCTGCACCGATAGCTGCCCATGAGCCGTTCAGCAGATACTTGTTACTGCTGGTGTTGTAACTGTAGTCAACCGAAATTCCAGGCAAGATTGCCTGCAATTGCATCCGCGTTTTTTCGAGTTCAGCTATTCGGACGCGATAGCCCTCCTCACGTAGTTCAGGACGATTTTCCAGTGCAAGCTGATCCAGTACCTCGACCTTGCCAACAAAGTCGCGCATGGCCACTTCCATAGAGGGGGCCTCAAGCTCGTACGTCTGATCAGGCGGCAAATTAATCAACTGCGCAAATTCGACTCGGGACTGCGCAAGCTCGGTCGCTCGATTGGCAAGTTGCTGCTCCAGATCGATCAGTGACCGACGGTAGCTGATGATTTGCAAGGGGGTGAGCAGGCGCTGGGCCAGGATTATTTTTGCTCGAAACGCATTACGATCAAGCTCTCTCAAAAGTCGGCCCATCTCGGGCAACAACTGTTGGGCCACATAGGCTCGCCAGAAAGAGAGTCGTACGTCCTGCATCAGGTTCTGCATCGCCTTGCGTCGTCGCTCCTCGGTAATCAGTGCCTGATCGGCAAGCTGCCTGGCGCGGTAATACGATAGGCCGAAATCCAGCAGACTCCAGGAGAAACCGGATTTGCTGGTCGTGACCGCACGCTCCTGAGACGCTGAAGGGTTCGTCGTTACCTTGCCGTCCTGTCCAAAGCCATAGCCGAAGGCGGCGTTACTGCGATCAGTGTAGCCCGCAGAGATCGTCATCTTCGGCAGCAGATCAAAGTTGGCAACATCAAGCTGCCCAAGCGACCAGGCTTGCTCCATCATCCGCGTGCGGTAATCCATGTTGTAGCGAATCGCTCGCGCGGTGGCTTGGGACAGCGTGATTTTTCCCTCGACACGCTGCTGAGCGGCATACATTTTTTCCACATCCGTCCGGCTACGCTCAATATGAAGCGCGTCAGGGATAGGCTTGGGTGTCACGGAACAGCCAGTCATGATGACTAGCATGGCAGCAAACGGCAGCAAGCCGGTAGCTACTGTCAATGGTGGATGAGTCCGTGCGGGATGAGAAAAAGGCATGAGTACTATTTCAAATGTTCAGGATCGGTGGATGTTCATCAAACGCAGGGTCGCGCTGTGACAGGGCTGAACTTTTATCTGATCACTGAGTACCTTCGCTGTGCGATACGCATCTGGTCGCTGAATGATTTGCGGAAGCGCGGTTCAGAGTCGGGACTCGGCATTCTTGGCAATGCCGTTTTCTGAACAGGTGCAGCTGCCAATGGCTCTCTCGCCGGCAATGCTGTGGCAGGCCGCATATCGACGTTACTATCGGCTGGTGGGCCACCCACCTCGGGAATCTTGTCGCCCTCCTGATCCATTCCGCGATCACGCGCCGGTGTCACACTCGCCGGTCTAACACTCGCCGGCGCACGAGCACCATTGTTTACGCCCTTTGTCGCCGTACCCGCGCCGTTAGCCGAGGCAGCATCTCGGTCTACCGGACCTGCTTCTCCAACTGCGCCACTTTTTCCGCCGCCCAGAGCACCCAGCCCTAGCGCTCCCATGAACGGTCCACCGGAAAGTTTCCCAGACACAGTGCTATCGCTGCTGCGGTGCGAAGGAGATGAAGAGGACGATGCTGCAGCTGCCTCCGGAGGCGCTGGCGGCAAGACAGGCATCGCCGCCATGTC
Organism: Oxalobacteraceae bacterium; assembly: GCA_027490465.1. GTDB lineage: Bacteria > Pseudomonadota > Gammaproteobacteria > Burkholderiales > Burkholderiaceae_D > Pernthalerella. The sequence goes on along the minus strand of JAIXXZ010000112.1, from coordinate 103,129 downwards.
AATACCCGTTGCTCCCGATAATGCGGAAGTGGTCGGTGAAGGTAGTGGGAGAATGAATTCGTCTTGTCCTTTGACAGACAGCTTAAGCTGCACGACGCCGGTGCCATCGATCGTCGCGAGAGTAAACTGTTCATCATTCAACGATTCGCCATCATTCAGATTCTGAATAACTGCAAGATCATTGTTGAGTGTGTAAATCCAAACCCCAGTCGATGTGATCGACAGTGTCCCGTACTTGCCTTGCAGAGGCATGTCTGGTGCAGTCGCCTTGAAGGCCTGCTCACCATAATCAGCGTCGGAAACAGCAAGCGTGCCAGACGCCGTCAGCGCCCTATCCTCCTGAACGGTAGCGACAGCTGGCGTAGTGGGCGTAACGGTGGCAACATCGTTGACACCTGTAATCCTGACTATGCGCGTGGCAGGCACACTTGTGAAACCATCGGAAACTTTATAGCTAATGGTAATTTCGAGAGTTTCGCTTGCTGGCAAAATTTCAAAAAGTGGTACGCCAGGATTCAGTGTCAGAAAACGGCTATTGATGCGGATACCAGCCGATTGTGCCGTAACAGCAGTATCACCAAGCTTGATCAGGATATCCGTTGTAGTGAGCGCCTCGGTATCCAGATCGTTGGCATTGTCGAGTAAATCGATGATCAGTATTTGATCATCTTCCACCAGATCAGTCGGTGGGACTGCGATCACCGCTGGCAGATCATTCGTACCCACAATGCTGAAGCTTAGCGTTTGCCTGGCTTGCCCACCATGATCATCTGTCACGACTAAGGTGAAGCTGTCGCTTGGATTCGACCCGGCAGCCAATGCATTCACCTTCGTTACATCAGGGACGTAGCTATAGTTGTTTCCGCTGATCGTCAGCGTGCCATAGCTACCCGTGTCGCTGGCTTCCGACGTAACTATTCCGGTCTCTAGCGCATAGATGACGGTGCCATCCACGTCTCCTGCAACGATCGTACCGGCGATGCAAGCAAAGCTCGTCTCGTTGTCACTGCCATCAATGACCGGCGATGGTGCTGTGACAGAGGTAATGACTGGCGCATCGTTCATACCCTGAATCGTCACCGTCAACGTACTCGAACTGGTGAGCCCAGCACTATCATGCACCGTGTAAGTAAAAATATCTGAAAGCGATTCTGAACTTGTACACAATGACTCTACTACTGAATTATTGTTATCTACGGTATAGGTGTAGTTTCCATCACCGGTCAATGTCAGCCAGCCAAAGGTACCCGTCGTCGCGCTGCCCAACACACCACCGGTGATTGCAGATACCATCCTCGTATCGCCTGGATCGACATCGGTATCATTCGCCAACACATTTCCTGATGGATCAATTCCAACTGTCGCATTATCAATGCCGCCAGCCTCGGCTGCCGTGGCCGTGTCAGGAACGGCTAGCGGTGCATCATTGATGGCGGCCACATGCACCGTGGAGACTATATTCAATGTCGTCGTATCTGAACCATTATTCGCTGCGCCGCCGCTATCCTTTATTTGGGTCAGCGCGATCATGCGATTTCCTGTGCTTGGGTCATTGACTCTTGTGTTTTGAAAAGCCATACCTTTAATCAAGGCTTCGGCATTGGCTGTTGGAATTCCTGATTCCATGCTTAAAGCTACCGTCGTCGTTCCAGCATTACGACCACTGCCAAGCGTCACCGTGGCCGTGTATCCACTGGTTGTCGTTAAATTGTCAGCAACACCCAGTGCGATCGATGTGCCATCAATCACAATGTGCTCGTCAGCGCCATCAAGCATTTGCTTGGCGGTGAACGTCAAGCCCACAATTGCCTGACCAGTCTCCACTGTCGATATCGCCGCGGCACTGAAGATGAGTACCGCTGGGCCTTGAAGGAATCCCGCACCCTCTGTGAAGGTCGGGTTTGCTGCCGTTGCGGTCACGATAGGCGCATCATTAATGGCCAGGATATTGACTGTTGAATTGAGCACATTGGAGTTGCTCGTTCCATCGCTCACCGCAAAGCCAATGGTCCGACTGGACATCGTGCCATGCATCGTGGGATCTTCCGACGTACTTGCGTATCTGATTGCGCGCAGCGCGTTTTGCCACTGTTGTACAGTGGCGGTACTAGCCGTACTTCCCGCCCAAAGCGTCAATACACCATTGATATTATCTTTCACAACAATCGGCCCTGTCCGGTTATTTGGATTTCCTGAGGTGATAGGCGTGAAAGATAAAGTATCGGAAGCCTGAAAAGAGGCGATGGTCAGCGTCGCCGTTTTTAACAGACCGTCTGTATCTGTGGGCACAATTGACGCATTGACCACAATCGACGCCGAATTTTCCAGATAACTCGTTGTGGAGCCGGTAGCCAAGGCAGGCGCAGCACATTCGACATCAATGGCTCTGCCCTCGATAATCAACACAGCGTGATCATTCTCGTCGCCGTTTAGCAGAACAGGACCACTTCCGACCATCAGCATGTCAGAAAATCGCTCGCCCTCATCGCCCGGACTGTCATTCAAACCGTTCAAGCGGTGGTCGATGGCATGGCCAATTTCTTCTATCTGTACAGCGACTAAAGCCTCAAGCGAGGCCAGGTTTTCCAGCCACTCTGCATTCAGATAAATGGTTTCCAAGCCATCGCCTGCATCCACCGTATAAGCGCCCAAGGCGCCATTCATCACACTCGCTGGCAGGACTTGCAGCCGAATGCCGAAGCCGGATTGTGTGAGCGTCTCCTTCAATTTGACAGCTGCCTGATCCCACGCGGCAGCATCACTTCCTGCATGACCAAAATTTTGGTTTATAACCGATAGAAATTCCTCGCTGTTTGCAAAATTACTTAATATCTGTGTGGCAGAGACCGTCGAATCGGCAAGTTTTTTTTCGCCTGATACGACATCAATCGCAAGCTGTTGCGGCAACACCGGGTTTTCTTCGGTGCTGGTACCACCACTAACGGAAATAACAGTAGCAGCCGCGATGCGACTCACTGCAATCGCATTATTTTTACTGGTGATCGACGTAGTTGGCTGGCCGGCACTTGCTAGATCGATATAGGCATTGACGGCAGCAGTCGCGCGACTTTCTTGCGCCAGCACCAAAGTCACTTCCGAAGCTGAGGGTTCCCCTGCCATCACAAGGGGATCAATCAGTGCCGCGCCGTCAAACAAGAAACGCTGCTCGAGGACACGCATAAGACTGGGCAAACGAACTGGCGTAGCAGTTGGCGCTGAGGTTCCGGGCACAGATAGTTTCAAACGTACTCCAACCAAGAGATGACTGACACTCCCAAAAATTCATCGCTACAGAGCATTAGCATTCACTGAAAAACACAAAGTGAAGTTGCTTTTTCAATTTTTGTTCGGGGGATCAGCAAGCTCAGTATGCGAGCATTTCCTTACAGCTCAACATCTTTTTTGGAAAAATAATTTTTTCTACACATTTTTCATAGGCCAGCATCACCAGGATGAAAAAATTTTTTTTTTTGAACCGCCGGTGATTGCGTTGACAGAGCAAGGCAATTTTTCCAACGGTTTTTTTTGGAGGAAATTAGATCGTTGAGAGACAACACGCACCAGATTTGGGTGTGGCTTGCCTTATTGCTCAGGTAGAGAAATTACAAGACCTGCCCTGTGTTCACGCTCGCGAAAGCTGCGTGACAGAGCTTGTGGGGCGGCCTTTGTCTGGACCGACTATTTGTCAAGCCATCCAGCCAAATCCTGAGGCCTGATCGGCGATCACCACCTCGACATCGCCGTCCCCGAGTACACCATGAATCGCTGAGCGCACCTTGTCAGGCGAGTTATTTTTCTGCGACAAATGCCCAGCGATCAGTCGCTTAAGACGATTTCGATCGAGACTCTGCAAAATCTCTGCTGACTGCTGGTTGGATAAATGCCCCATCTGTCCGCCGATGCGCGCCTTGAGCCAGGGCGGGTAAACCGATTGGGCGAGCATATCGGTGTCATGATTGAACTCCAGCACGAGCGCATCACAGCCGCGGAGGGCATCCACCAAATGAGGCGTTGAATGCCCGACATCCGTCAATACGCCCAGTTTGGATATGCCATCCGTTGCCGTGTACTGCACCGGCTCACGCGCATCGTGCGGCACTGTGTAGGGCTGGATTTCAAGATCACCAATCACGAAGGACTCGCCATCGCGACAGATATGTACGGTCACTCCGGCTGCTTCGTCGCGCACGGCCTCCAAAGTACCCTGCGTGATCCAGACGGGAATCTTGTGGCGGCGTGCGAGACGAAAGACACCGCCCACATGATCCTGATGTTCATGGGTGACGATAATGCCGGAGAGTTGTTTTGGATCGACGTGAAGATGGCTGAGGCGAGATTCTGCTTCTCTCAGCCCAAAACCACAATCAAGCATCACCTGCGTTTCCGTGATGCCTGATGTAGCCGAGATCAGTAGGGCATTGCCCTCGCTACCGCTGCCCAGACTCGCAAATCTCATGCGATGCTCCGGGCCGATTCAGGCAGACACACTGATGCGTGGGTTTATTTCAATTGCTCACTCAGCAGTGCCAGGATGCGATCACCTGTACCACCGGTCTCGGACTCGCCCTTCTCGTCCTGCACACTCACGCGCGTTGCCTCACCCGAGCTGTTGACCAGGATGCGATAGCGTAGCGCCTGCTTCTTTTCGTCCTTGGAGCTGAACAAACGCGAGAAGAAGCCCGGCTCGCTGGCTTTTTTATCTGCATCGGATTTCTGATCGACATAGCGAACGAAATACAAACCCCGTGCACGGTCGCGGTCTTCGACCGTGAACCCGACGCGGTCAAGTGCCAGCCCGACCCGGCGCCAGGCCCGATCAAAACTTTCTTCGACCAGCACATGATTGCCCAGCGTATCTTTGGCCACTCGCGCACGCTGTGGCGCCGGCTTGGCTTCATTCACCGCGGCCTTGGCAACTTTCATATCCGAGCCAAGACGCGCCATCAGACGTCCAATAAATTCTGCCTCCAGCTCCGGATCCGAGGGACGACCCGTCCACATCGCACGGTCTTTTTGTTGTCCGGTCAGTACCTCCTGCGCACCTCGGTGGCTGATATAGATCTCGGTACTGCCATCCGCAGTTCGCTCAAGCCGAGTGCGGAATTTGTCACGCTCACCAGTGGAATACAGCGAATCAAAGACTTTGCCTATCGTATTGCGGATGAAATCCTGAGGAATTTTTGCGCGGTTCTCTGCCCAGTCGGTTTCCATCACACCGGCCTCGGGCGTTTCGATCGCGAGCAGAAAACCACTCTCCTGCCAGAATTCCTTAATGCGTGGCCATAATTGCTCCGGCGTCTGCTTGACGATCAGCCAGCGCTGGTTGCCGTCACGACCGACACGCACCTCGGCATTATCGCTGACCTCAGGCGCCACCTTGTTGGGCGCGACGGTGCTGGTGGTACCCGCCGTACGCTGCGCGTTGTAGTTGGATGCTGTAGCGGTCCCGGTCGAATTTTCGCCAACCACATAGCGGCTGTCATTGCGCAGCTGTGTGAGGTCGGGCGGCACCTCGAGCTTGGTACCCTTGTTCACTTTGCCTGCGCTTTTGTAATCAATCTTGTCAGGCTCGAGCATTTCACCCACCGAGCTGCAGCCGGCCAGTGCGCAAATGGCCACGATCAGCAAATAGCGTGAACGCAGCGAAGCTAAAGACGAAACACCGAGGTGAGAAAGACGCATTTGGGATGGTAGTAGAGTAAAGGTTAGCGGGACCGTCATTGCAAAACGCCGGATTCACGCAGCGCTGAACGAACTGCTTCGTGATGGCCGGCACCCAGCGCGACCAGCGGCAGACGAATGCCGGACTGCATACGACCCATCTGGGCGAGCGCCCATTTGACGGGCACAGGATTGGGCTCGACGAACAAACGGTTATGAAGCGGAATCAGGCGGTTGTTAATCGCGATGGCATCGGCGATACGACCTGCCATCGCGGCAACACACAGCTCATGCATGGCCTTGGGTGCAACGTTCGCGGTGACGGAGATATTACCCTGCCCGCCGCAGAACATGAGCGCCATCGCCGTCGCATCATCACCGGAATACACGGCGAAGGATTTCGGTACATCACGCAACAGTTCGGTACCTCTCGCGAGATTGCCGGTGGCATCCTTGACGCCGACAATACCGTGCACACCTGACAAGCGCACGATGGTGTCGTTGCTCATATCGGCAACGGTACGTCCAGGCACGTTGTAAAGAATCACCGGCAGGTCGACTGCTTCAGCGATACGACGGAAGTGTTGATACATGCCCTCTTGAGTAGGTCGATTGTAGTAGGGCACGACCTGCAGCGATGCATTGGCGCCCACCTCTTTTGCATATTGGGTAAGTTCGATGGCTTCAGAGGTGGAATTGCCGCCGGTACCGGCGATGACGGGTATGCGCCCCGCCACGTGGTCAACAGCGAGTTTGATCAGTTCGCAATGCTCGTCAACCGATACGGTGGGTGACTCGCCTGTCGTACCGACGATGACGATGGCATCAGTGCCTTCGGCGACGTGCCAGTCCAATAATTTTTTGAGTGCCTCTGCATCGAGACTGCCATCCTCGTGCATCGGGGTCACGATCGCGACAATGCTGCCCTGAATCATTGTTGTGCCGTTGCAAAAAATTGAAACCGTGATTGTAACGGATAGGAAGAGAGATTCGCGATCCTTATTGCGCGAGATTAGGATCGTTGCCAACATCCAGTGCCAGCGCCCGCGCCGGCAAATCGGACGCAGAATCGGCCTTGCGCAGGCAAATACGCTGCACCATCGCCGGGCGGGGTCGATGCTGATAGCCATCTTCGTAGGCAATCACCCGACTCGAGGGCCGCAAACTCGCCCAATCCAGCAGTTCCCCCGGCTTAAGCAGAAAATCCGGGTTGGAAGGCTTGCCAAACTGGCCATTCCCAGCCGCAAAAGTTTCGTAGATCAGGATGCCGCCGGGAGCGAGGCTGTCCAGCAAAGGCAGCATGAGAGCGCGGTGCAGATAATTGCTAACCACGATACCGGCAAAAACCCCAGGCACAAGCGGCCAGTCAGGGTCATCCGCTGCCGCCGGATGCTCGAGGTCAAATGCCAGCGTATCGATACCTGGGCCGCTTGCCGCCTCCAGCGCCGCTGTATCGCGATCAACTGCCAGTACAGCGTGTCCAAGCCCGGCCATGAGCCGCGCATGACGGCCGCCGCCACAGGCCAAGTCCAGCGTCCGGCCAGCGGGTATCAGTCCGGCAAACCGAACCACCCATGCCGATGGCTGGTCTTGGGTAATGTGCGCGTTCATCAAGGAGGCTGGCGTCCTTCTGGCTCAGTTGTAGGACAAGCCCATTTCCTCCCGCACGTCGCGCATGGTCTCCTGCGCATATTTGCGCGCCTGGTCACAACCATCAGCCACGATTGCACGCACCAGAGAGGGATCATCCAGATACTGCTGGGCGCGCTCGCGCATGGGTTCCTGCTCTTTCAGGATGCCGTCAATCACGGGTTGTTTGCATTCGAGACAGCCTATGCCAGCGGACTTGCAGCCCTTGGTGACCCAATCGCGCGTCGCTTGATCCGAGTACACCATATGAAACTGCCAGACCGGACATTTTTCCGGATCGCCAGGATCGGTGCGTCGTACGCGCGCCGGGTCGGTGGGCATGGTGCGGATTTTTTTGGTGACGGTATCGCGATCATCACGCAACGCGATGGTGTTGCCATAGCTCTTGGACATTTTCTGTCCGTCGAGTCCGGGCAAGCGTGAAGCTTCGGTCAACAAAGCCTGTGGCTCCACCAGAATGAGCTTGCGGCTGCCCTCGAGATAGCCAAACAAACGTTCGCGATCAATCATCGACAGATTTTGCGCATCGTCGAGCATGGCTTTGGCTTGTTCAAGCGCGTCATCCTTGCCCTGCTCCTGATATTCGGTACGAAGTTCGTTGTAGAGCTTGGCGCGCTTGGTACCCAGTTTTTTTACAGCCTCACGCGCTTTTTCTTCGAAATCTTTTTCGCGACCATACAGATAGTTAAAGCGACGTGCGATCTCTCGCATCATTTCGATATGCGGTACCTGATCTTCACCCACCGGCACCATGCTGGCGCGATAGATCAGCACATCAGCCGCCTGCAGCAATGGGTAGCCCAGAAAACCATAAGTTGCCAGATCACGATCGGCAAGTTTTTCCTGCTGGTCCTTGTAGGTCGGCACACGCTCGAGCCAGCCTAGCGGTGTCGACATCGACAACAGCAGGTGCAGCTCTGCGTGTTCCGGCACTTTCGACTGAATGAAGATCGTCGCCTGAGACGGATCGATACCCGCAGCCAGCCAGTCGATCACCATGTCCCAGGTGCTGGTCTCGATGATGGAGGGATCGTCGTAATGGGTAGTCAGCGCATGCCAGTCGGCCACGAAAAAAAGACAGGGATGTTCGGACTGCAGCCGAACCCAGTTTTTCAATGCGCCGTGGTAGTGGCCAAGATGCATTGCGCCGGTGGGACGCATGCCAGAGACAACACGATCAGGATACATGGTGATTTCAGATAAGCAGAGATTGAATAGGAGATATCAGTACTTCAAGCAGCAATGCCGCGAGCATCATGACGGGCTTCATCCAGTAATTGAGCAAATTCAGCATCATCAAGCCAAGTACGATGAAAAAACCATAAGGCTCGATACGCGCAAAACGAAACGCATAACGATTGGGCAGAATACTGGTCACGATTCTTCCACCATCCAGTGGTGGCAATGGAAAAAGATTAAAAGCAAACAGAATCAGGTTGATTTTCACGCCTGCTTCCGCCATCTCGAGGAAAAATACTTCGTTAATTCCCACGGATTGCAAAACAAAATACGACAGCATCCACAAAAAAGCCATCAACAGATTGGCCAGCGGACCAGCCAGCGCCACCCAGGCCATTTGTTTCTTGGGATTGCGCAAACGAGAAAAATCCACAGGCACCGGCTTGGCATAGCCAAAAATGAAAGGACTACTCAGCAAGGCCAGCAGCAGCGGTATGAGGATGGTTCCAAAGGGATCAATATGCCGGACCGGATTGAGACTCATCCGACCCTGAGAGTAAGCCGTCAGGTCGCCAAAATACTTGGCAGCATAGGCGTGGGCGGCTTCGTGCAGTGTGATCGCAAAAATGACGGGCAATGCGTAGATTGCTATCGTCTGGATAATCTCATTCATCGGCCTGATTCTAGCAGACGGCTACTCGGCGTCGCCGCTCACCGGAAGAGCGAGACATCGCCCCTGCCCTCGCGCACGATTTCCGGCACACCCGTGGACAAATCCACCACGGTAGTGGGCTGGCGGCTACAGCTGCCGCCATCGATGACGAGATCAATCTGTTTTTCCAGCTGCTCGCGTATATCCTCGGCTTCATTCAGCGGCTCCTCGCTGCCGGGCAGGATCAGCGTCGTGCCCAGCAGAGGCTGCTTGAGTTCCTCCAGCAACGCGTGAGCGATCGCATGCTCGGGCACACGCAGCCCTATCGTTTTACGAGAGGGATGCGAGAGGCGCCGGGGTACCTCTCGTGTTGCCTCCAGAATAAAGGTGTACGGCCCCGGCGTTGCGGCCTTCAGCATGCGGTACTGACGATTGTCGACTTTCGCGTAGTTCGCGATCTCGGAAAGGTCGCGGCAGAGCAAGGTCAGATGATGCCTGTCGTCGACACCGCGTATGCGACGCAGACGATCGACCGCGCTCTTGTCATCAAGGTGACACACCAGCGCGTAACTGGAATCGGTAGGCAGCGCGACAATACCGCCCGCATCGACGATTTGTACCGCTTGCCGTATCAGTCGTGGCTGCGGATTGTCCGGATGAATTTGAAAATACTGGCTCATAAAAAATCAAAAACGGCGACAGCCGGAGGCTGGCGCCGTACAACGGTGAAACGGTCTGTATCCGATATCCAGCTTGTTGGATAGCGACGCGGGACTGATACCAGTCAGCTTGAATCTAGCCGCTAGTTCGCGACGGACGACACTGGATCCCGGCTTTCGCCGGGATGACGTTCGAAGAACTGATGGCCTCAAAATCGTCATCCCGGCGACTTTACCCAGTCACGCAAGCATCATCCACCTCGCCGGAATGCGCCAGAGCCGACAGAAACTCTCCGAACAATCAACCCTGCCGCAAAGCGTTGATACGCTCTTCTATCGGCGGATGCGTGGAAAACAATTCCATGAGTCCGCCAGATTTGTTGATACCCATCGCCGCCACCGATTGCGGCAAATGACTCTCCTGCATGCTGCCCAGCCGCGCCAGCGCATTGATCATCGGCTGGCGATTGCCCATCAATTGCGCTGCGCCGGCATCGGCGCGGAACTCTCTGTGTCGAGAGAACCAGGCGACAATCATCTGCGCCAGTATGCCAAACACAATCTGGCAAACGATGACAGTGATCATGTAACCAATACCAGGTGCGTCGTCATTATTGCGCGAGATCGCGCGGTCAACGACGTAGCCGACCACGCGAGAGAGGAACACGACAAACGTATTCACCACGCCTTGCAGCAGGGTCATCGTAACCATATCGCCGTTAGCGATGTGCGCCACCTCGTGACCCAGCACTGCCTCAACTTCTTCGCGCGTCATGTTCTGCAAAAGACCTGAGGACACCGCTACCAGCGCATCATTGCGAAACGCACCGGTTGCGAAGGCATTCGGCTCGCCCTCATACCAGGCGACTTCGGGCATGCCTATGCCGGCACGGTCGGCAAGCTTGCGCACGGTATCAAGCAGCCATTGTTCTGTCGAATTGGACGGCTGCTCAATGACTGTCGCACCCGTCGACCATTTCGCCATCGGCTTGCTCATGAGCAAAGAAATGATGGCACCGGTAAATCCAACAATCACCGAATACACCAAGAGCATGCCAACATTCAGCCCCTTCGCTGTGAGGAAGCGATCAACACCTGTCAACGAAAGAACGATCGTCAACACAGCGAGCACGGCGATGTTGGTCATCACGAACAGCAGAATTCTCTTCATTCAGGACTCTCCCAGGCAGTGTTATTGACCACAGCACTTGACCATAGCCAAGCCGTAAATCGTGGCAAGCCGTGCTATTTCAAGTGGCTAAAAACTCAGAGTTGCCAATCATGCCAGACTGGCTTCAAATCTGCAGGAAGGTGGGGCAAGCTGCCCAGATCGACACGTGATTCTGCAGGCCCGTGGAAATCTGAGCCTCGAGACGCCAGCAAACCCGTCCGACGCGCCAGCGCAGCATACGCATCAAACTGATCCGGGGTGTGACTGCCAGTAACGACCTCGATGCCCTCGCCACCCAGTGCGATAAATTCCGACAGCAGCGCATCGAATTGCATTTGGTCAAAAGCGTAACGCCCCGGGTGCGCAATCACGGCGCGTCCGCCAGCGGCACGTATCCAGCTCACGGCCTCTTGCAGCGTCGTCCAGCGATGCGGTACGAAGCCGGGCTTGCCCTCGACCAGATAGTGCCGGAACACATCGGACACCGTGGGCTGAACACCCAGCTCGACCAGGTATCGTGCGAAATGGGTGCGGCCGATCAGTGAAGGATTTTCTGCATACTTCAGCGCACCCTCGAACACATTGCTCAAACCGGTGAGCTCGAGTTGCGTGGCGATCAGGTGACCGCGTTGGACACGCCCTTCGCGCACGCTCGCCAAGCCACCGTGCAAGTCAGGGTGCTGCTCATCGATATCCAGACCAACGATGTGCACGGTCTTGCCTGCAAAGGTAATCGAAATCTCCACGCCCGCGACAAAGTGCATGCCCAAATCCTGCGCGGCGGCACGCGCCTCTGCAATGCCGCCCACTTCGTCATGGTCGGTCAGTGCCCAAACGTCAACGCCATTGGCCGCAGCGCGTCTGGCCAATTCGGCGGGCGACAACGTGCCATCCGAGACATTCGAATGACAGTGCAGATCAATATTGAGCATGGGCGCTTCAGAAGGAGAAACAGCGGTGAAGGTCACCCCGTATTGTACGCGCCTGCGGCGATTGCCGCCGGCCTCGGCTCAGGGCAGAAACCCTTCGATCAATTCAGCCAGCGCCTCTGGCTGATCATGGTGCAGCATGTGCCCTGCGTCTTGAATGACTTCACACCGCAGCTGAGGAATATGCTCCCGGCGGCGATCAATTTCGAGCCGGGCCACTTCTTTCGGGCCCATCCAGCGCCACACATCGGTATCAGCCGCCTCCACCCACAATACGGGGGCCGTAATCGCCGACCAGCAGGCCATGACTTCTTCCGTACGGTACAAGGTGGCGCTGGTAATCTTGTGCGCCGGATCACCCAGAATCTCCCACTCACCCTCGGCATTTGGCGCAGCCCAGTGACCCGCCAGGAAATCGGCGCGTGAGGCCGAAATGCGAGGATTGGTTTTCACCAGGCGTGCTGCGACGGCCTCTTTGTTCGGATAGGCACGCATGAGCGGTGGCTCGCGCAATTCATCAAGCCATTTGGCATAGCGGGCCGGCGCTTGCTCAGGACGCGTCAGTGGCAAACCAAAACCTTCGAGATTCACGAAATGCGAAATACGCTCGGGCCGCACGCCCGCGTAAATGCCCGCCACATTGCCCCCCATGCTGTGACCCAGCAATTGCACCGGCGCATCCGGCGCATAATGATGGAGCAATGCATCCAGATCACCCAGATAATCGGCGAACCAATAGCAGTCGGATGCTGCACGCTGGGTCAGCCCAAAGCCTCGCCAGTCCGGTGCAATGACATGCCAGTCACGAGTAAAACAATCCACCACAAACTGAAAAGAGGCTGATACATCCATCCAACCATGCAGCATGAATAACTTAGGCGCATCCTCTGCGCCCCAGTGCCTGACATGCGTACGCAAACCACGCAGCATAATAAATTCGGATCGGGATGATTTCATCGGTGGCTGCATGGGCTTCGGAAAAAATGAATAGCGGGTCAGCTTGCCAGCAACAAAGGCTACCGGTAGGATCGCGGCACTATTATAAAGGAGCAAGTATGGCCGCTCGGCAGCAGAAAGACGCGTACGCACATCTCTACGAGACCTATCGATGGCAGGTACCCGCCGATTTCAATATCACCGAGCTGTGCTGCACTCGCTGGGCCGGCGATCCCGATCGGGTTGCCATCTTTTTTGATGATCTCCATGGTGATCGCGTCGTAACTTTTGCGCAGCTGCAGCAGGATGCCAATCGACTGTCGCATGTGCTGCAAGGACTCGGCGTCACCCGCGGAACACGCGTAGCCATCATTCTCCCCCAGCGCCCTGAAGTCGCTGTTGCTCATCTAGCCTGCCATCAACTTGGTGCGATTGCCATGCCCATGTCGGTGCTGTTTGGTCCCGATGCACTTCAATATCGCCTTCAGGATAGCGGCGCGATGATTGCGATTGCTGACCCGGCCAGCCTGCAGAACATTCGGCAAATACGACCAACCTGCCCTCAATTGAAACGCGTGATTGCTATTGATGATTACGGTCGCGACTGCCTGACATGGGAAACCGCCATGCGATCAGCGTCGGATCAATTCACGCCCGTTGGCACACAAGCCAATGATGCGGCTGTCCTGATTTACACCAGTGGTACAACGGGCTCGCCGAAAGGCGCACTGATACCGCAGTCCGCGCTGCTCGGCAACCTGACCGGCTTCGTCGCATCGCAGAACTGGTTTCCACAGGAAGACGACGTGTTCTGGTCACCCGCCGACTGGGCATGGACCGGTGGTTTGATGGATGCGCTGCTACCGACTTTGTATTTTGGCCGACCCATCGTCGCCAGTCGTACACGTTTTTCAGCGGTATCGGCTTTCCAGCTGATGGAAAAATACAAAGTCACCAACAGCTTCATCTTTCCCACAGCGCTGAAGATGATGATGAAAGCCGAACCAGCGCCGCGCGAGCACTATCGCCTGAAACTACGCGCCATCATGAGCGCGGGTGAAGCGGTGGGCGATGCAGTATTCAGTTGGACGCAATCCGCACTGGGTGTCACGGTCAATGAAATGTTCGGCCAGACCGAAGCCAACTACATTGTCGGCAACTGTGAAGCCCGATGGCCTGCACGACCAGGCAGCATGGGCCGACCTTATCCAGGCCATCGCGTGGCGGTTCTGGATGATGATGGCCATCCGGTCAAAGCCGGCGAAACCGGCGAAGTTGCCTTGAATCGTTATGACATCCACGGCCATCCTGATCCGGTGATTTTTCTGGGCTACTGGAATCGCGAAGACGCAACGCGCGACAAATACAGCGGCGACTGGCTCAGAACCGGCGATCTGGCCCAGGTAGACGAAGATGGATACCTTTGGTACCGCGGTCGCACAGACGACATGTTCAAAGCCGCAGGCTATCGCATCGGCCCATCGGAAATAGAAAACTGTCTGGTCAAACACCCCGCCGTTGCCAATGCGGCCGTCGTACCCAAACCGGATGCCGAGCGCGGCAATGTCATCAAAGCGTTTGTGGTTCTGGTCGAAGGAACGCGTCGGGGCGAGAGCGAAGATGCCAAACTGATCGATGCGCTTCAGCAGCATGTGCGTGGATTACTTGCGCCTTATGAGTATCCAAAAGAAATCGAATTTGTTCATACGCTGCCGATGACCACCACCGGAAAAATCCAACGCAGCGTATTGCGATTGCTGGAATCGGAACGTGCACAAGAAAAAAATTCTCTTTGATCAAAACTTGATGAGTCACTTGATCTCTTGTTGACACAACTCCCTCAGCTCTTCTGCGGAAAAGCCCGCCGCTCTTCTCGCCTCCAGATTAAACGGGCCTTTCAGAATGGGGGCTTTGTAGTGTCGCGCCAGTTCGCGGTAGGTGGATATGGGCTCGGCACCCTGCTGCTCACATAACCAGGCATACCAGCGATTGCCGATGGCGACATGGCCTACCTCGTCGCGCAAGATGATGTCGAGGATGGCAGCGGCCGCTTCATCACCCGCCTGTGCCAGCTTGGCGCGCACGGCGGGTGTGGCATCCAGGCCACGGGCCTCCAGTGTTCTGGGTACCAGCGCCATGCGCGCGAGTACGTCCTCGCGGGTTTTTTCTGCCATTTCCCACAAGCTGTTGTGCGCATTGAAATCGCCGTAGCCGTAACCAATTGAAGCCAGATGCGTGTTTAGCAGGGTGAAATGCAGCGCCTCCTCAGAGGCCACCTGCAGCCAGTCAGCATAAAAATCAGGAGGCATTTTCGGGAAACGCCAGATCGCATCCAGCGCCAGATTGATTGCGTTGAATTCTATGTGGGCGAGAGCGTGAATCAAGGCGGCACGACCGGCCACCGTATTCATCGGACGCCGCTCCAACGCGCGTGGTGATACCAATATCGGTTGAGAGGGCCGACCGGGTATGGCTGCATCGCTGTGCAATACCGTCGCACTGTCAAGGCTGAGCGCACCCGAATCCCAGTCATGCTTGAGCAAGATGGTCGATTCAGCCTTGCTCTGGGCATCGCATCCCGCCAACAGCCGCAATGCTGCCGCGCGCAAGTCCTCAGACTCATTGGCTGGCGGGCGTGATTGGGCGTGGTGAGTATCGGCGGCGCTCATGCGGTCGGGGGTAAAATGGCGTTTGTTCTCATCACCCATTTTATCTCCATGCCGATATACCAATTGGGCGACCACGTCCCCGAGATCGCCGAAGACGCCTGGGTCGCTGAATCCGCGACGCTGATCGGCAAAGTCAAACTCGATGCCCGTGCCAATGTGTGGTTTGGCGCAACGCTTCGGGGCGACAACGAACTGATTCATATCGGCGAAAACTGCAATGTGCAGGAAAGCTGCGTGCTGCACACCGACATGGGTTATCCACTCACCTTGGTCAAGGATGTGACGGTCGGCCATCAGGCGATGCTGCATGGCTGCACGATTGGTGAAGGTAGCCTGATCGGCATACAGGCGGTGGTATTGAATGGGGCAAAGATCGGCAAGAATTGTCTGGTGGGTGCAGGCGCACTGGTCACCGAGGGGAAGGAATTTCCGGATAATTCGCTCATCATCGGATCACCTGCCAAAGTGGTGCGTACGCTGACGGATGAACAGGTCGCTGCGCTCAAACAAAGCGCCGACAGTTACTCGGCACGCGCCGCCTATTACCAAAAGCATTTGAAACGTCTGGGCTGAGTTTGGATACGCTGCAAAAATTCATGTTTGAAAACTCACTGGTGCGCGGTGAGCTGATCGAAATCTCGGATGCCTGGCAGCAGGTGCAAGCGCGTCGCAGCTACCCCCCCGCCGTGAGTGCGATGCTGGGCGAGATGATGGCGGCAGCGGCACTGCTGTCAGCCAATCTGAAATTCGATGGCACCATCGTCATGCAGATCCATGGCGATGGACCGGTACAACTGCTGGTTGCCGAATGCGATGCAGCGCTGCGCCTGCGAGCAACGGCCAAGCTGCGTGAAGATGCCAAGATATCCGAACAAGCCGGCCTGCAGCAATTAGTGAATGCGCACGGCGAAGGACGTTTTGCGATCACGCTCGACCCCGCTAACAAGATGCCGGGACAACAAGCCTATCAGGGCATTGTTGCACTGGAGGGTGAGTCGGTCGCCACTGTCATTGAAAACTACATGATGCGCTCGGAGCAGCTCGACACACGTCTGTGGCTGGCTGCCGATGACAAGGTCGCTCGCGGTTTGCTGCTGCAAAAACTCCCTGATGATGGCGGCAAGACTACTCCTCTGGCCGATACGGATGTCTGGAACCGTACCGTGACACTGGCCTCGACATTGAATCAGCAAGAATTGCTGGGCACGGACATCATGACCCTGTTGCAGAGGCTGTATTGGGAAGAAACGGTACGCGTCTTTGATCCTCGCCATCCCGTATTTCACTGCGGCTGCTCGCGCGAGAAAGTCGGCAATATGCTCAAGATGCTCGGTCGCGAGGAAATTGATTCTGCATTGGCCGATCTGGGCAAACTGGATATCAACTGCGATTTCTGTGGTCAGGATTATCTGTTTGATCCCGTGGATTGCATGCAGCTATTTGCGCTGGAGTCGATCGCCGATGCGGTGCAACTGCCGACTGGGCAGCAGCATTGAATATTGCGGAGACTTGAGCGGGAAATAAACCGCTACTTGGGAGGGTGTTACGGATTTTGTGGCGAAGGTCTTGATGAATCAGGGCTTGACTACCGCCACCTGCTGCTTGCCATTCCCATCCAGTACCTGAACGAATGTCTCGTTGTCTCTGACCAAGCCCAGTTCGTAGCGCGCACGCTCCTCGATAGCGCCGGTGCCTTCTTTGAGGTCCTGGACTTCGGAGGCGAGCTTGGCATTGCGCGCCTTGAGTTCCTGCTCTTTGACCAGAGCCACATCGAGCTGGCGCGACAAATCCCACACGCGCAGCCAGCCGCCCTTACCCAGCCAGAGCGGATACTGGATCAGCACTACCAAAGCCGTCAGCGATATGAGTAACAGGCGCATGCGTGAGAGTCTCGTTCAGTCCCGGCAGGCCACAAAAAGCGCTGCCGGGTGGGAAGCTTACCGCAGATTGTAAAAAGCCTGGCGGCCAGGATAGCTGGCGATGTCGCCCAGATCTTCCTCGATGCGCAGGAGCTGATTGTACTTTGCCATCCGATCCGATCGGGACATGGAACCTGTCTTGATCTGCAATGCGTTGCAACCCACCGCGATATCGGCAATCGTCGAATCTTCCGTCTCACCCGAGCGGTGCGAAATCACGGCGGTATAACCGGCACGTTTGGCCATTTCGATGGCCGCAAAGGTTTCGGTGAGTGTGCCGATCTGATTGATCTTGATCAGGATGGAGTTGGCGATGTTTTTCTCTATGCCTTCGCGCAGTATCTTGGTGTTGGTGACGAAAAGATCGTCGCCGACCAATTGAATTTTCTTGCCCAGAGCGCCCGTCAGCGTTGCCCAACCATCCCAGTCATTTTCAGCCATGCCATCTTCGATTGACATGATGGGGTATTTGTCGCACCAAGTGGCCAGCAAGTTAGTGAAGTCGGCCGAGGACAGGCTCAAGCCCTCGCCTGCCAGATGGTATTTGCCATCGCGATAAAACTCGCTGGCAGCGCAATCCAGGCCCAGTGCAATCTGGGAACCTGGCTCATAGCCCGCTTTTTCGATCGCTTCAATGATGAGCTTGATCGCAGCTTCGTGATTTTCTACTGAAGGTGCAAAACCACCCTCGTCACCGACCGAGGTTGTCAGCTTGCGGTCATGCAGGATTTTTTTCAGGGTATGGAAGACCTCGGCACCGTAGCGCATCGCTTCACGGAAGCTCGGCGCGCCGACCGGAATGATCATGAATTCCTGAATGTCGAGATTATTGTCAGCGTGCGCGCCGCCGTTGATCACATTCATCATGGGCACGGGCATCTGCATGGCCGCCGAGCCGCCAAAATAACGATACAGGGGCAGACCGGCCTCTTCTGCTGCCGCCTTTGCGACGGCCATGGACACCGCCAGAATCGCATTCGCTCCCAGCCGTGATTTGTTCTCGGTACCGTCCAGATCAAGCAGCGCGTGATCAAGAAATGCCTGCTCGCTGGCGTCGAGACCCATTACGGTTTCGGAAATTTCGGTGTTGATGTGCTCGCAGGCTCTCAATACGCCCTTGCCCAGGTAGCGTGTATTGTCGCCGTCACGCAGCTCGACGGCCTCACGCGAACCGGTCGAAGCACCCGATGGCACGGCTGCACGACCCATCACGCCGGACTCCAGCAGCACATCACACTCCACGGTGGGATTGCCGCGCGAATCAAGGATTTCACGGCCGACGATGTCAACAATTGCACTCATTCAGTATCTCCACAAATGACAAACAGAATTCAGGCAGGATTCGAACGCGTCTATCTCGAAATGCACTGCCGGTACTCAGGAAAAATCGTTTTCAAGAAAAGCTTGTTGTTTGACGACCCGATCAAGCGCCGCAAGGCTGGTCAGCAATTCACGCATGCGATGCAAAGGTACGGCATTCGGGCCATCAGATTTCGCATTGGCCGGATCGGGATGCGTTTCCATGAACAGGCCGGCAATACCCACCGCAATCGCCGCACGCGCGAGCACCGGAACGAACTCACGCTGTCCACCTGACGTCGTGCCCTGACCACCGGGAAGCTGCACCGAGTGCGTTGCATCAAACACCACCGGGCAGTCGGTATTGCGCATGATGGCCAACGAGCGCATGTCGGACACCAAATTGTTGTAGCCAAAGGAGACGCCACGCTCGCAAGCCATAAACACATCGGTAGGCAGATTGGCTTCACGTGCAGCCTCACGCGCTTTGTCGATGACATTTTTCATGTCATTCGGCGCAAGGAACTGGCCCTTCTTGATATTGACCGGCTTGCCCGATTGCGCACACGCGCGGATGAAATCCGTCTGCCGGCAAAGGAAAGCCGGCGTTTGCAGCACATCGACCACTGCGGCCACGGGTTTGATCTCGTCGATCTCATGGATATCGGTGAGCACCGGTACGCCAATCTGCTTGCGCACTTCAGCGAGGATCTCCAGACCTTTTTCCATGCCCAAGCCACGGAAAGAACTGCCCGAGGAACGATTGGCCTTGTCGAACGAAGATTTGTAGATGAAGGGAATGCCGAGGCTGTTCGTGATCTCTTTCAACTGGCCTGCGGTATCAATCGCCATCTCAAGCGATTCAATGACACAGGGGCCGGCAATGAGGAAAAAAGGCTGATCGAGACCGGCGTTGAAATGACAAAGCTTCATGCCGCCTTCCTTTGGCTGATAGCCTCTTTATGCGCAAGCGCGGCCTTGATGAAAGAAATGAACAGCGGATGACCATCGCGGGGGGTGGATTTGAATTCCGGGTGGTACTGCACCCCCATGTACCAGGGATGCGCGCTGTCACCCGAGCGCGGCAATTCCATAATTTCGCAGAGAGATTCGGACGGCGTACGCGCTGACACGATCAGACCCGCTTGCTCCACGCGATCAAGGTAATGATTGTTGGCCTCGTAACGATGCCGATGACGCTCGGTGACCTGCGCACCATAGATTTCGGCAGCCAGCGTACCGGGCTTGACATCGCAAGTCTGCGCACCCAGACGCATCGTGCCGCCCAGGTCGGAGTTGGCATCGCGACGTTCGATCACGCCGTCATGATTCTGCCATTCAGTAATCAGCGCCACGACAGGATTTTCCGTTGAAGGATCAAATTCAGTCGAGTTGGCATTCTTCAGCCCGGCAACATGGCGGGCATATTCGATCAATGCGACCTGCATGCCGAGGCAAATGCCAAGATAAGGCGTCTTGCTCTCGCGCGCATAACGAGCGGCGGCAATTTTTCCTTCGACACCGCGCTTGCCGAAACCGCCGGGCACGAGGATCGCATCGAATTTGGACAGACTGGCCGCACCCTGATTTTCAATGTCTTCCGAATCCACATATTCGATATTCACACGCGACTCCGTGTGTATGCCGGCATGACGCAGTGCTTCGGTGAGCGATTTGTAGGATTCAGTCAGATCGACGTACTTGCCGACCATGGCAATATTGATCTCGTGCTTGGGATGCTCGAGCGAATCAACCAAATGCGTCCACATCGACAAGTCGGCGGGCTTGGGCGTGAGGGCCAGTTTTTCGCAAACAATGCGATCGAGGCCCTGATCATGCAGCATTTGCGGAATCTTGTAGATGGTGTCGGCATCCCAAACGGAAATCACCGCATCTTCTTCCACATTCGAGAACAATGAAATCTTTGCGCGCTCGTCATCCGGGATACGGCGATCGGCACGGCACAACAAGGCATCGGGCGATATACCGATTTCGCGCAGCTTTTGTACGCTATGCTGAGTCGGCTTGGTTTTCAGCTCGCCGGCCGACACGAGATACGGCACCAGCGTCAGATGAACGAAGGCGGCGTGATGGCGTCCGCCCCGCAGCGACAGCTGTCGTGCCGCTTCAAGGAAAGGCAGCGATTCAATATCACCCACGGTGCCACCGATTTCGACGATGGCAACATCAAAACCTTCCGCGCCGCGATGAATGAACTCCTGAATCTCGTTAGTGATGTGCGGAATGACCTGCACCGTCTTGCCGAGATACTCGCCGCGGCGTTCCTTGCGGATGACTGACTCATAGATCTGGCCAGTCGTGAAATTATTGACCTTCTTCATGCGCGCGCTGATAAAGCGCTCGTAATGGCCCAAATCGAGATCGGTTTCCGCGCCATCGTCGGTGACAAACACTTCACCGTGCTGAAACGGACTCATCGTTCCGGGATCAACGTTGATATAGGGATCTAATTTGAGAAGGGTGACTTTGAGACCGCGCGATTCGAGAATCGCGGCTAGAGAAGCGGCAGCAATCCCTTTGCCAAGGGATGAGACGACGCCGCCAGTGACAAATACAAACTTGGTCATTGCAGGATATGCCGAACGGCACTCGCGGGAAATTCGAATTATACCGCAAAGAACCCCGACACTTTCCCAATCTGACCTGCCATTTGTCTGGCTCTGTTTGTCATTGAGGAAGCGCCGATTGAGCAAGCCCTGAATCTTTTGTGGCAAGGCCAGTGGCGCCAAGCCCTTGATTTTGCTGATCCCAACGTCGCACAGCTGCGCTGGCTCGCCATAAAACGTGGATTTGCTCAGTGTCTTCTCAAGGAAAATAACTGATCGAGAAGCGCAGAAAATCCTGCCGACCCAGTGAATCCGGCAGCCCGGCAATTTCATTGCCACGCCTGACGACCGACAGCCGCCATGCCCATGAACGCTGGTACCACTGCAATCCCAGCTCCCATTCCCCGGTGGTGCGCCGGGGCTTGACCGTCCGCACCTGATCTTCCGAAAACATGCCACCCTCCAGCGTGGCATCGTAGCCCACTGCTCTTATCGACCCTCGCGCAAACACATAGATACCTGCAGCCTCGGCCGAGGACTCGAGGCGTCCGGCGCGCAACGTCGCATCGGCAGTGAGATCGGTGAAAACATTGCCCAGCCTGAAAGCGACGCCAGGGCGCACGTCCACATGACGATGCAATCGCCAGTAAGGTGCCCGCGCACCTGCCCTTAACACCAGGCCAGCCTCATTGCGAATCTGCGTACGCCAGCCGCGCGGCTCGGGTTGATCAAACAACTTATGGACAAGGGTCTGAGTCGGCCGGCCACCGGCGCATGGACCCAGGCAACCGACATCCAGTCCGAATGCCAGTTCACTCCCATCAAAATCCACGATGTTGTAAAAAAATCCGCCATACAGCCAGCCGGCGTATGGCCGGTCGAGCGGGCTCAGATTGTCGGCTGGAACACGCACATCCGAGGGGGTATACAACTGCTGACCGAGACGCCATCCGGCAGAGCGCCAGCCCTCCGCCGTGCCAAGCCGGTAACTGCGAGAGAAGCGCACGCCGCTGGTATACAAACCATCATCGCGTCGCAGGAGCAATGAATCATTGTCGATTTCCAGCGTGCTGGTGGGTCGTCCATCTCTAATGAACGTCTGCAGTGACTCCTGAGCACGCAGAACATGGCATTGCAACCCGAGTATTGTCATCGCTATCAGCAGCTTGATTGTAGTTGCGTGTCGGCTCACGAATCGCATGCATCCCTGAAATTCTTGATGCTGGCACGGATGCAGCATTTGCATCTCTGCGCAATCGCAAGCGAAACGAAGAGTCTCTGACAAAAAAAGCCACTAGCCAGGCGAGCCGCCGCGGACAGTCCCGTTGTATGACAAGGCGGCACAACAAGGCGGGCGCCATTTTTCAGAAACTCTGAATCAGGGGCAATCCTGCGCAAGCCAGTAGCGACGACGTTCGCAACGATAAGCACTGAACGCAATGTCATCCCCTACCGTGACCCGCACCGCGCCATCTCTATCGGTACGCAAGGTTCTGATGCCTCGCTGCAGATAACGATCGAGCACTTCGGCTTTGGGATGACGATAACGATTGCGATAGCCCACCTGAAACAAGGCCAGCTGCGGTGACACCGCCGCAAGAAATTCAGGCGTGGACGAGGTACCACTGCCATGATGCGGTGCCAATAGCACGCTGGCAGACAACTGATCAGTGGCACGCGCCAGCAGCGCGCGTTCCTGAGGTGCTTCGATATCCCCAGTCAGCAGCACAGCATGATCGCGATAGCGAATCCGCAAAGTGCAACTGCGGGCATTGGGCTGATCGGCATTGGCATAGTAGTCATCCGGGTGAAGCATGTCGAATTGCACGCCATCCCACATCCAGCTTTGCCCGGCACGACAAGCAGCGTGCGAAGGCATTTTCTTGAGCAATGCATGATCTTGTGGCAGTGAGGATCGGGTCCAGACAACCGGAATGCCCTCGATTACGGAGGTGGCACCACCGGAATGATCGTTATCGCTATGCGAGATGATGAGACCATCGAGTTGACCGATGCCGCGTGCGCGCAGATAAGGCAGCAATACGCGAGTAGCACCATCGGACTCAGTCGAATAAGCCGGCCCGGTGTCATACAACAAACGGTGCGTTGCAGTTTCAATTAGCAGCGCGTTGCCCTGACCAATGTCGAATGCGGTGAGCCAAAATCCCTGTATCGGTGTCGCGGGTCTCGCCATGAGCATAGGCAGCCATGCGAGCACGCCCACCCACCGAAAAGGCCAGCCGCGCGGTGCAAGCAGCCACAAGGTACCTGTCATCGCCAAAACCACACTCATCGTATCCGGACGCGGCGCCTGCCAGACAGCAAAGGAAGTCTCGCTCAGCCATTGCAAGCATTGCGCAAGCGCGCTCACCAGCGCATGCGCAGACTGCAGACACCATAGCGATACGGGGGCTGGTGCAACGCTGCCGGCCAGTGACAAAGGGGTAATCACGAAACTGACCAAGGGAATGGCAATCGCGTTGGCCAGCGGGCCAATCAGTGAAACCTGTCCAAACAGGGCCATCGTCAGCGGCACCAGACCCAGCGTGACCGCGTATTGGGTGCGAGTTGCTGCCGCAAGCGAATCTCTCAGCCAGATGCGAAAGCTAGTCGCAGGCGTATTTTCCAGTTCAGCGATATCCCGATCGTCTTTCTCTGTCGTGGTACGACCCACTGAGGCATACAAAATGCAGGCGATTGCTACGAATGAGAGCCAGAACCCAGGCCACAGTACAGCCCAGGGATCGCACAGTAAAACGACAGTGATCGCCAAACACAGTACATGCGATACCGAAGCAATCCGGCCCAGCCAGAGCGCAACTGACACCACGGCCAGCATCAACAAGGTGCGCTGGGCTGGTATGCCAAATCCGGCCAGTGCCACATACACCAGCGCAGCGAGCAAACCGGCAGCTGCCCCGACTTTTTGCGCAGGCAGTAGCAAGGGCAGATTCGCACGCGTGAAAAAAGAATGGCGCCACAGCCAGCGCGCAAGGCCACCAAACAGCGCAGCGATCATGGTGATGTGCAATCCGGAGATGGAGACCAGATGGCCAATGCCCGTACGATTGAATACCTCCCAATCCGACTGACTCACCCCGCGCTGATCGCCAATCACCAGCGCAATGATCACGCCGGCATACTCGGCATCGGGCAAGGCCTGCTGCAAACGCTCGCGCAAGGCATACCGAGCGCGTTCAATATAAGCAGCAGGACCGGGTACAAACGCATCCCGCATGGTTTGCGCGCCGGGACGTACATAGCCTGTGGCGCGTACGCCTTCGGTGAGCAACCAGGCCTCGTAATCAAAACCGTCCGGATTCACATGGCCATGCGGCAAACGAAGCCTGAGCGTGAATTCCCAGCGCTGACCCGGATGCACCACGGGTGGCTTCTGCGCATCGTCTGCATACCAGCCCACCGACAGCCATTCGGGAATTTTTACCTTCTCACCATCAGGTAGGTGCGCACTGTCCACACGAAGACGGAACCGGACACCGCGAGCCACCGCATCCGGCAAGCTGCCCACAACGCCAACCACCTGAAGATCCCGGCCCTCGAGTGCTGCGGGCAGTTCTTCACTCAAACGAATGTGAGCGAACAGCCCTGCCCAGCCCACACCGACAAGGACACCCATCGCAATACCCGCTGCCATACCGGCGACTGCGCGCCGTGACATTCCGGACACCGTGTTTTGATTCGGGACGCGTCGGGCCAAACGATGCGCAAGCGGCAGACAGACGAGGCCGATCAACACCAAGCCTGCGCAAACAATCGCAGCGGGCAGCATGGCCTGCGATTGCAGCCAGAACACGCCTGCAAGCAGCCCCAGAGCGAACGCGCGCAATCAGGCCATCATGAGGCTGCCAAGGCGGGGCAGAACGCGCGCGACATTGTCTGTGGTGTGTTGCGCGATATCTGACAGTGACTGGCCACGCAGCTCGGCCAATACCGCAGCAATAAGAGGTGTCTGCGCCGGCGAATTCATCGCCGGATGCAGCCATGCGGGGGAAATATCCGGTGCATCTGTCTCCAGCACCAGCGCCGACAGCGGCAGCGAAGATGCCAGACGACGTATCTGCAAGGCGCGTGTAAAGGTCATTGCACCGCCAAAACCCAGCACAAAACCCAGATCAATGAATGCCTGCGCCTGCTGCACACTGCCGTTGAAGGCGTGCGCGATACCGCCTCTGACATGTATGCGTCGTAGATACTTGAGCAAGCTATCCTGCGAACGGCGTACGTGCAAAATGACAGGCAAATCGAAATCGCGCGCGATCTTTAACTGTTCGCTATAAAAAAATTCCTGCTTCGCGCGCATCGGTGCAGTGGTCAATTCGGGAATGAAAAAATCCAAACCGATTTCCCCAATCGCCACAAAACGCGCATCGTTGAGGGCATCCTGTACGCGTTCGCGTAACGCACCCAGATCATCTTCGGAGGCATCGGGTACGTACATCGGGTGTATGCCCAGCGCATACACACAGGAAGGCAGCATCGCGGACAGGCTCGCTACCTTATCGAAATTGGCGCGCTCGACTGCCGGAACAATAATCCACGACACGCCCGCTGTGCGGGCCTGCTCTTCGATGAGACTTGCATCATCACCGAACTCACTGGCATCCAGATGGCAATGACTGTCGATAAACATAGCGGTCTTGCGTCAGCCGGCGTCCTGCTGCAAACCCTGTTCCGACAGTTGCATCTTGCGGTCGCAACGCTGCGCCAGTTCAGCATCATGTGTAACGATCACAAAGGCCGTACCCATGGTCTGCGCCAGCTCGAGCATGAGCGCAAATACCTGATGCGCGGTGTGTCTGTCCAGATTGCCCGTCGGCTCATCTGCCAGCACACAGGCAGGCTGAGTCACCAGCGCGCGTGCCAGTGCGACGCGCTGCCGCTCCCCTCCCGACAGCTCACCCGGCAAATGCGACAGTCGGGCCGAGAGGCCCACACGCTCCAGCAGCGTGGCGGCCGCAGCACGGGCTTCGACTCGTGACTGACGCCGAATCAGCAAGGGCATGGCCACATTGTCGAGCGCAGAAAACTCCGGCAACAAATGATGGAACTGATAAACGAAACCCAACGATTGATTGCGCAAGTCGCCGCGCACGCTTTCGGAGAGTGTGGCCAGATCACGACCCAACAAATGCACACTGCCAGCGGTTGGCATATCAAGGCCACCCAACAAGTGGAGCAGCGTCGATTTGCCGGAACCCGATACGCCTACAATGGCCACCCGCTCTCCCTTGCTGACAGAGAAGTCGATGTTCTCCAGCACGGTCAGTTGGTCGCGTCCCTGAGAAAAATACTTGCCGAGTCCTTTGCAGGACAGCACCACATCGGTGGCAGTCAGATTCGGATTATTCATAGCGCAGCGCATCCGCTGGTCGCACACGTGCCGCGCGCCAGCTGGGATAAAGAGTTGCAAGGAAAGCCAGCGTCAGCGCCATGCCACCGATACGCCAGACGTCCGGCCAGCGCAAATCGGAGGGCAGCGCACTGATCAGGTAGATATCGCGTGGCAGAAACTGCACCCCGAACAGCGACTCGATGAAGGGTACGATCACATCCACATTCAGCGCCACCAGGACACCCAGACCCACACCGATCGCGGTACCAATAAAGCCGACCAGCGCACCCTGAATCATGAAGACTTTCATGATCGACGCAGGCGATGCCCCCAAAGTTCTGAGGATGGCGATATCGGCCTGCTTGTCCGTGACCGTCATCACCAGCGTTGACACCAGATTGAAAGCAGCGACAGCAATAATCAGCGTGAGGATGATGAACATCATCCGCTTTTCTGTTTGAACCGCGGCAAACCAATTGCGATTTTGCTGAGACCAGTCGCGCAGATACAGGCTACCGGTGAGCGACAAAGACAAATCAACGGCAACCTCGGGCGCGCGTTGCATATCGGCGACTTTGAGACGCAGGCCCGTGGGCCCTGCCTGACGGAACATGCGCTCGGCGTCCTGAAGATCTATGAAAGCCAGCGAAGCATCATATTCATAATGCCCTGCTTCAAAAACACCGACCACATTGAATTGCTTGAGTCGCGGCAGCACTCCGGCGGGTGTCACCTGACCTTGCGGTGCGATCAGCGTGAGCTTGTCACCGATTTTCAAACGCAGACTGTGTGCCAGTTCGCTACCCAGCACGACATTGAATTCACCAGGTCTCAAGTCGGTCAAGCTGCCCGCAATGACTTGGGATGCAACGTCGGAGACCTTGGGCTCTTCCGAAGGCACAATGCCGCGCACCATGATGCCGCGTACCGTGTCGTCACGAATCACCATCGCCTGCGCTTCGACATAAGGCGCAGCACCGCGTACTTCAGGATGTTTCAGTGCCTGGGCTGCGGTCGCCTGCCAATCCGGCAGACTGCCCGAAGCATCGAAGACTTCGATGTGCGAGAGTACCGAGAGCATGCGATCGCGCACTTCTTTCTGAAAGCCATTCATCACCGAAAGCACGACGATGAGCGCTGCTACGCCCAGGGCGATACCGGCCATGGAGATCAGAGAAATGAACGAGATAAAGCTGTCGCGCGAACTGCGCCGGCTGGCGCGGGTGTAGCGCAGGCCTATCATCCATTCAAACGGCAGGTTCTTGAAAAGGCCCAAAAATAGCTCCGGAACGCGGGTATCCGCAAACAAGGCGGCAGTTTGCCATAGTCGAGGCCTGGCGACAAAACACGCGCAGCAACCTGCAGCCTTTAGAATGCCATCATGCCTCATCCAACCTTGATTATTCCCTTTGCGCTTGCGCCAGCCGAACACGCCAGAGATCTGCTGGCCACGCTGCAAGCACCTTCGCTGGCGCAGTTGCTCTCGCACGCCAGTGCTGTCCGTCGTGATGCTTTTGAACCTTATGCGCCGCTACTGCCGCATGAGCAATGGCTCATGGAAAGCCAGCGAGACAATAGCCCCGCGCTTGCCCACACGCTCATGCAGCAGCTGGGAATGAGCAGCGAGCCGGGGTATTGGTTCGTGCTCGATCCCGCGCATTTCCATGTCGCCCGCGATCATCTGGTACTGACCGAC
The DNA here is from genome assembly GCA_027490465.1 of Oxalobacteraceae bacterium. Lineage (GTDB taxonomy): Bacteria > Pseudomonadota > Gammaproteobacteria > Burkholderiales > Burkholderiaceae_D > Pernthalerella. Next base: position 74,789 of record JAIXXZ010000112.1, on the reverse strand, counting down.
CGTCGCCAGCTCACCATAGACGACGCCACGTCGCGGACGCTATTTGACGCTGCACATCCCTTGTTCGAAGAACTCGGCTACACGCTGCGCTACGGTGATGCGCGTCACTGGTTGCTACGCGCGGATGCGTGGTCCGAGCTGCGCACCTGCACTCCGGATGCTGCGTGCGGACACAACATTGATGTCTGGCTGCCACGCGGTCCGGGTGAGCGTGACTGGCGTCGCCTGCACAACGAAGTGCAAATGCTGTGGCACACCCATGCCATCAATGACGCTCGCGAGCTACGCGGCGAGCGACGCATCAATGCGCTGTGGCTCTGGGGTGGTTCAGCAGGACCTGATGGACAGGCCACGCAAGATCACGCTCAAGCGGCCGGCCTGCGAGCGCTGGCCCGCTGCAGCCTCGGACAACCCGCAGCGCCCATGCCCAACGACGAAGCACTCCTCCTGCTGGATGCACTGATGGAGCCCGCTCTCGCCGGCGACTGGTCTGGCTGGCTTGCGGTCATGAGCAAACTCGATGAAAACCACATCAAGCCGCTGCTGACACAACTGAAACAGGGCGCGATCGATGGCATCCATCTGGTGTTAACCGACAGCACGCGCGTCTACCAATGGCAGCTTCGACGTTCATCCATGAGAAAATTCTGGATCCGCGCTTCGCTCGCTCGCCTCGCTCCATGACCCGCATCGTTTCCCGCACATACGCCGTTCGTCAGGCAGCTTTGCTTGCCGAGCAAGGCCTGCATCCTGTCATGGCGCGCCTGATGGCTGCACGCGGGCTGACCGAGACCCGACAACTGTCCACAAAGCTGGATGCCCTGATCGCACCCACGGAACTGCTGCACATGGAGAAGGCAGCGACATTTCTCGCCGATGCGATCGAAGCACGAAAAAAAATCGTGATCGTGGCCGATTACGATTGTGATGGCGCTACCGCTTGCGCGGTCGCAATCCGCGGTTTGCGCGCCATGGGTGCAATAGTCGATTACATCGTACCCAACCGCTTCGAATATGGTTATGGCCTGACCCCTGAAATCGTCGCGCTCACTGCACAAGAAAAATCGCCGGACATCATCGTCACGGTCGATAACGGTATCGCCAGCATAGCCGGTGTGGCCGAAGCCAATCGACGCGGTCTCGAGGTGCTCATCACCGACCATCACCTGCCGGCCGATGCCCTTCCCGAGGCTGCCGTGATCGTCAACCCGAACCAACCCGGCTGCGGCTTCCCCAGCAAGCATTTGGCGGGCGTGGGCGTGATGTTTTACACCCTGCTCGCTTTGCGCGCGGAATTACGCCGGCGCGGACGTTTTGACGCCAGCAATCAACCGCGACTGGACACCTTGCTGGATCTGGTCGCACTGGGCACCGTTGCCGATGTAGTGCGTCTGGATGCGAACAATCGCATTCTGGTGGCGCAAGGTCTTTCGCGCATACGCTCGGGGCGCGCCCATCCAGGTATCGCGGCATTGTTTTCGGTCGCTAGCCGCGACGTGCGCAAGGCAACACCCTTTGATCTGGGCTTTGCTGCCGGACCGCGGCTCAATGCAGCGGGTCGACTGGCCGATATGTCACTTGGTATCGAGTGCCTGCTCACCGACGACACTGACCGCGCCTGGGAAATTGCCCATCAACTCGACCACATCAACCGCGAGCGGCGCGATATCGAAGCCGGCATGCAGGAAGCCGCACTCGCCTCGCTGGAGAACATCGAAGTTCGTGACAATGCCACGCTCTGTCTGTTCAATCCCGACTGGCATCAGGGTGTGATCGGCATCGTGGCGTCACGACTGAAAGAAAAGTTTTACCGCCCTACCATCACCTTCGCCCCGGCTGGTGACGGCATGATCAAGGGTTCGGGACGTTCGATACAAGATTTTCATTTGCGCGATGCGCTTGATCTGGTCTCCAAGCGGGCACCCAAACTCATCGACAAATTTGGCGGCCACGCCATGGCTGCCGGTCTGTCCCTGCGTGAGGAAAATTTCGCCGAATTTACGGCGGCTTTCGAGGCAGTGGGACGTGAATGGCTCTCCAGCGCAGCGCTGGAACAGATTATTGAAACCGATGGCTCGCTCGAATCTGCGTACTTCAGTCTGGATTTCATTACGCTGCTCGAGACGCAGGTTTGGGGTCAGGGCTTTGCGCCGCCGGTGTTTTGCGACGAGTTCAGAGTCATGAATCAGCGCGTGTTAAAAGAACGCCACCTGAAGCTGCAGCTCGAACGCGAAGGTCGGCAGTTCGACGCGATCTGGTTCAATCATGCCGATAGCCTGCCACCACGAGCACGTATCGCCTACCGGCTGGATGCGAATGAATTCAACGGACGCACGCAGGTTCAGCTGATGGTGGAATTTGCCGAGCCGCTGGGCTGAAATGCCATTAACGCGCCCGGCTCGGCGCTAGGGCAACAGAGGCCTGACAGGGTATAATTTCAAGCTTTACTGAAAGCCACACAGCTCATGGAAGCCGAACGCCTCAATGCTCTGACCGCCCTGCTCACTGACCTCGACGCACGTGAGCAAGATTTACGGAGGTATCTTTGACTTCGATCTGAAGTCAGAGAAACTCGAACAAGTCAACGCCGAACTCGAAGATCCCAAGGTCTGGGACGATCCGAAGCGCGCCCAGGATCTGGGCAAAGAAAAAAAATCCCTCGAAAACATTGTCGATTCGCTTACGAACATTCGCAGCGGCTTGCGTGATGCCGCCGATTTGCTGGAGATGGCTCGCGCAGAAGACGATGACGACACGCTGGTCGCAGTAGAGGCCGATGCCCACGAACTGCAAAAACAGGTCGAAGGCATGGAATTCCGGCGCATGTTCTCCAACCCGCTCGACAAAAACAGCTGCTTCATTGACATTCAGGCCGGCGCTGGCGGCACCGAGGCACAGGACTGGGCATCGATGCTGCTGCGCCAGTATTTGCGCTACTGCGAGCGCAAGGGATTCAAAACAGAAATTCTGGAACAATCCGATGGTGAAGTCGCCGGCATCAAAACCGCCACCATCAAGGTGGAAGGCGATCATGCCTACGGCTTTCTGCGTACTGAAACTGGCGTACACCGTCTGGTACGCAAATCACCTTTTGATTCGGCCAATGGTCGTCACACCTCGTTTTCCAGTCTTTTTGTTTACCCGGAGGTCGATGACTCGATCAGCATCGACGTCAATCCGGCGGATGTGCGGGTCGATACCTACCGTGCCTCGGGCGCGGGTGGTCAGCACATCAACAAGACCGATTCCGCAGTTCGCCTGACGCACACGCCCAGTGGCATCGTAGTGCAATGTCAGAACGATCGCAGCCAGCACCGTAACCGCGATGAAGCCTGGGCGATGCTGAAATCTCGTCTGTATGAACTTGAGCTGCGCAAGCGCATGAGCGAACAGCAAAAGCTGGAAGACGCCAAAACCGATATCGGTTGGGGCCACCAGATTCGTTCTTACGTGCTCGATCAGTCGCGCATCAAGGACTTGCGTACGAATGTTGAAACGGGCAATACCAAAGCCGTCCTCGACGGCGATCTGGACGAATTCATCGCAGCATCACTGAAACAGGGCGTATAACAATGATGAACAACAAACACGAAGCCTTGACCGAAGAACGGGACGAGAACACGATCATTGCCGAGCGGCGCTCCAAGCTGGCCGCGATACGCGAAAAAGGCGTCGCCTTCCCGAACGACTTCAGCCCACAGCACAAGGCGGCTGATTTGCATATCGCGCATGGCGACATCGAGCGTGAAGCACTGGAAGAAAAGCCGGTACACGTTATTGTCGCCGGTCGCATGATGCTAAAGCGCGTGATGGGCAAGGCCTCGTTCGCGACGCTGCAGGACGCTTCGGGTGTGCGTGCCGATGGGCGGATTCAGCTCTACATCTCCAACGAAGGCGTTGGTGAAGACGTCCATGAGGCCTTCAAGCACTATGACATCGGCGATATTCTGGGCGCCGAAGGCACCCTGTTCAAGACCAAGACCGGCGAACTGTCCGTCAAGGTTAGCCAGCTACGATTGCTCACCAAATCCCTGCGCCCCCTGCCGGACAAATTTCATGGACTGTCGGATCAGGAAACCAAATACCGGCAGCGCTATGTTGATCTGATCATGAATGAAGAAACGCGCCGGACCTTCAAGGCGCGGACAGCAGGTATCGCCTCCATACGACGCTTCATGGATAGCCACGGCTTCATGGAAGTAGAAACGCCGATGTTGCATGTGATTCCGGGAGGTGCCGCAGCCAAACCCTTCGTGACACATCACAACGCGCTGGATATGCAGATGTATATGCGTATTGCACCGGAGCTGTACCTGAAGCGACTGGTCGTCGGTGGATTTGATCGCGTGTTCGAAGTGAACCGGAATTTCCGCAATGAGGGTGTTTCGCCGCGACACAATCCGGAATTCACGATGATGGAATTCTATGCAGCCTATGTGGACTACCAATGGCTGATGGATTTCACCGAATCGTTGATTCGTCAGGCCGCCATCGATGCGCACGGTACCGCGAAGCTGAGCTACGACGGCCGCGAGCTGGATCTCTCCCAACCTTTTCATCGCATGAGCGTGCTCGGTGCGATCAAGCATTTCGCACCGTATTACAAAGACAGTCAACTCAACGATGCCGAATTCCTGCGCAAGGAACTCATGCGCCTTGGTGCCAAACAGCCAGCTTCCGTCGGGCTGGGTGGCATGCAGCTCGCACTGTTTGAAGAAACTGCAGAGCCTCACCTGTGGGAGCCCACCTACATCACCGATTACCCGGTCGAGGTCTCGCCACTGGCACGTGCCTCGGATAAAACGCCCGAGATTACCGAACGTTTCGAGCTGTTCATCACTGGTCGGGAAATTGCCAATGGCTTCTCTGAGCTCAATGACGCCGAAGATCAGGCAGCGCGCTTCCATGCGCAGGTAGCCGCCAAAAAAGCTGGTGACGATGAGGCGATGTACTACGACGCCGACTATATTCGTGCACTGGAATACGGCATGCCCCCGACCGGCGGTTGCGGCATTGGTATTGATCGACTGATGATGCTGATTACTGATTCGCCAAATATTCGCGATGTGATTCTGTTCCCGCACCTGCGGCGAGAAGAATGAAAGAACGATGACTCGTCACTACCCTGAAGCCCCGGAAATCCTCCGGGGCTTTTTTTGTTCAGCCGAATAACCGTCATCAAAGTGTCACAAATAGGTAACAAAAAAAGACCCAAATACTCTGGAACGCTGAATTAAATGTGGTTACTCAAACGACATTGATTTACCTTCCACCGGATCCGGAGATGAATCCGAAATCAAACATAAACACCAACCCCTACACACCTGACCGTATTTCCAATGATCACGGGAATATACCTACACTAGGCAAGCTAGAAATCACGCTCGACAACATGCCCGCGCGACTACGATCGGGTAAGGCAGATTCTTCTACGCTAAATTCACCCCGACTTGTCTCCCGTCCTGCATCGGAGGACACACAAATTCCCCTCTGGAAAACTTCGGGTACACAGAGCTTGAGGGAGTTCATCTCTCAATCCCTGGGACGATTGGCGGGCGCAGCAATGTTCACCGGGTTGCGTAATTCGAAAATGCCGCCAGCACCTGTCGCCTTCATTGGTGCCGTCAGTGCAGGCGTTTGCGCAGGACAGTTACTTCAGCACCAAATCGGTAGCGCCAGCCCGGCTCAAAAGATAGGCGTCGGCCTGGCGTCAGTCGCCGCCATGGTGGCAGGGGGTGTGATCACTGGTTACGCGTCAATGCCGACGGTCTGCATTATTGGCGTTGGTTCTCTCGTTGCTGCCATTGCATCGAGCGCAGCTAGATATCCCAATGCTTCGAACGGCGAGGCTGATCTGGAAGTCGAGGTCGAGTCAGGAACGCACTCAGACGCCGAAACGCATTCGGAATCAGGCAACCGTCGCCACTCCGACGAAAACATAACGCTGGGACTAAAGATACTGAGCTTTACTGCAGCGTCTACGCCCTTCCTTGTTGGATTTCTGGTGAACCCCTCTTATTGGCTCAACCATGATGCCAACATCAGCATACGGAATTTCAGTGTCCTGGTTGAAGCGCTGACTGTTGAACTCACCAAAGCCACAGTCAGCACCGTGGGCGTTTCCGTCCACAAGGACGCAATGATTTTTGAAGAAAAATTCAAGGCTGCCATGATGGGGTTTTTGCCTTATGTTATTGCCAGCGTCTTACTTAATAGCGTCGCAGGTGGTTTACTACAGGCTGAATTGCGATCAGACCAATTTACGAATCTGATCGTGCCCGCACTCGTCGGTGCTCTGGCCAATTGCGTCAAAGGTGCAGCTAATGCAGCGGCTGCCCGCTACGTTAGCGACCCAGACGCAAGCTTTCTACAGGCAAACGAACACACCACCCGCCCCCACCAAGGTTTTCAGTGGCCCATCAGTGAGCAACTCGCACCGAAAGTCATGCTGCGCTATCTGATGATTTCTTGTCGGGACAGCTTGTTTTTTGGCTTGCAAAAAGCTGGTGTACATCCCGATCTGGCAAATGCTTGCGCCATGGCGGTCTATGCCAGTTTCGCGCAATTCAGGGATTTAACTTTCGATCTGATGCAGGGAGAAGGTTGGAGTGCGACAACATCCGAACCAGGAAGTCCGGCGCGCGTTTGATGAAGCTCAAAACAATATCAAAATTGTAATTTTCGATGTCGCAAGGGGGTATAAAGGCGGTCAGGAGGACAACATGACGACGAACAAAACCACGCAACCCCTGCTCCCGCCCCACGACGCGCTGATACAAACCGAAAAACGTGTTCTGAAGTACTACAAGCAACCTGAAACCGACCCGTTCCATCCACTGGAAATCGTCGGCTTTGTCATGGCGGGTTTCACCGCCGTCGTCCTGATCTCTGTTTTGATCGGACGCTGGTATTTTGATGATCCCCACAAAACACCAGCGAAATGGTTGCAGCAACCAGTCAAAGTCACGCCACGGTAACGGAGCGCTATTTCGCCTCGTCGATCCAAGCCATCTGTATGGCTTCGAGAATTTTTTCTCCGGACCTGTCCGGTGCGTCATCGAAGCCATCCAGTGCCATGACCCATTGGTGCAGGTCGGTGAAGCGTACGGTCAGCGGGTCGATGTCTGGATGGGCATCGCACAAAGCCTCGGCAATGCGTATGGTGTCTGTCCATTTCATCAGTGATTCTCGCGCGCGTGATTGATTGTGTATTTCGGGATCTCAATGACCAGATCTTCGGTACCCACCATCGCCTGACAGGAGAGTCGCGAATTGGCTTCCAGGCCCCAGGCCATGTCGAGCAGATCTTCTTCTCTTTCCTCAGCTTCATTCAGGGAAGAGAAGCCTTCCCTCACCACCACATGACAGGTGGTGCAGGCGCATGACTTCTCGCAGGCGTGTTCGATTTCAATGTCCTGTCCCAGCAAGGCATCGCACACCGAGGTGCCGGTAGGTGCATCAAACACAGCACCTTCGGGGCACAGAATTTCATGAGGTAAAACGACAATCTGAGGCACGTTGAATTTCCTGAATTAAAAATTTTTTCCCAAGGGAGACGCTAAACAAATCCACGTTTTATGGCGAGCCAGCGTAGCTGTGCGACGCGGGGATCAATAAAATCAAGGTCCCAGCGCCATTGATCTTGCCACAAAAGTTTATCCATTTATTTAATCAGCGCTTCCCAAGCTGTGACAATCGCGAGATCTATGCTCAAGCCTAGATCAAAGATTTCTCAAACGATTTCGTCCAGTTTCTTTCCTGTCAGCGCAGCGCGCACATTGCGATCCATACGCCTTGCAGCAAAATCCTCCGTGGTCTTCGCCAGCGCATCGACAGCGGCCTTAATCGCTTGGTGATCACTACCCATAGCGCTTTGTCTGAGACTCGCCATGCAGGCATCAACGTCGGCACGCTCGGAATCACTGAGCAGATCAGCATCTTGCGCCAGTGCCGAGTCGGTCGCCAGCAGAATTCGCTCCGCCTCAACCTGCTCTTCTCGCAGAGCGCGCAGCTTCATGTCACCTTCAGCCGACGTGAAAGAATCTTGCAGCATGCGAGCGATCTCATCGTCGCCCAGGCCATAGGAAGGTTTGACGACGATCGAAGCCTCAACACCTGAATGCAGCTCGCGCGCTGCAACGGACAATAAACCATCCGCATCCACCTGATAGGTCACACGTATCCGTGCAGCGCCTGCCGCCATCGGCGGAATGCCGCGCAATTCAAACTGCGCCAGCGAACGGCAATCGGATACCAGTTCACGCTCGCCCTGCACCACATGGACCGCCATCGCTGTCTGTCCATCTTTAAAGGTGGTGAACTCTTGCGCACGCGCGCAGGGAATCGTGGAATTGCGGGGAATGACTTTTTCAGCCAGACCACCCATGGTTTCAATACCCAGCGACAGAGGAATCACATCGAGCAGCAACCAGTCGTCACCCGACGCACGATTGCCAGCCAACAGATTGGCTTGTATTGCCGCGCCCAGCGCTACGACCTTGTCGGGATCGATATTGGCCAGTGGCAGCGTCTTGAAATAATCAGCCACGGCTTTGCGTATGTGCGGCATGCGGGTTGAACCACCGACCAGTACCACACCATCAATCTCATCCACGCTCAGCCCGGCATCACGGACCGCCTTGCGGCAAGGGTTGAGGGTCTTGGCGACCAGCTGCTGAGTCAGTGACACAAATTCGGTTGCGGTGATGGTCAGGTGTACTTCCTCACCTGATTTCAGGACAGCATCGATATGCGTCTCTGCATGCGAGGAAAGAATTTCCTTGGCCTCGCGCGCCTTGACCATCAATAAGCGCGTATCTTCATCCGACAGTGGCGACAGATGTGCCTGCTCGATGATCCAGCAAAACAGCCGATGATCAAAATCGTCGCCACCCAGCGCCGAATCACCGCCGGTGGCCAGTACCTCGAACACCCCCTTGGACAGCTTCAGGATGGATATATCGAATGTACCGCCGCCCAGATCGTAGACCGCATAGATGCCTTGTGAGCCGTTATCCAGCCCATAGGCAATCGCAGCCGCAGTCGGTTCATTCAGCAGGCGCAGCACATTCAGGCCCGCGAGCTTTGCAGCATCCTTGGTCGCCTGACGCTGTGCATCATCAAAATACGCAGGCACCGTAATCACCGCGCCCACCAGTTCATCACCCAGCGCATCTTCGGCACGTTGACGCAGCGTAGCAAGTATCTCTGCCGATACCTCGACCGGACTTTTTGTGCCAGCCACGGTTCGAATCTGCACCATGCCCGGCGCATCAATGAAGTCGTAGGGCATGTTTTCCGCGTGCGCGATATCTTTCAGGCCACGACCCATGAAGCGCTTGACGGAGACAACCGTATTTCTGGGATCAACCGTTTGCATGGCCTGCGCACCGTAACCAATGTTGGCATGACCTGTTGGCAAATAGCGCACGATGGAAGGCAATAGCGCGCGACCATCCTCATCATCCAGCACTTCGGGTATGCCATGACGAACCGTCGCCACCAGGGAGTTGGTGGTACCAAGGTCAATACCCACCGCAAGCCTGTGCTGATGCGGTGCAGTCGACATGCCGGGTTCGGCGATTTGGAGAAGTGCCATGGTGGGATGAATTCAGGAATCAGTTAGCGAAGCGTTCAGGCTTCCAGCGCCTCAAAGGTACTAGCGACTTCATCGCCGAATTTTTCAACAAACATCAGCTCTCGCACCTGCTCGCCGGCTTCGCTGAATTTGGATTGATCCAGCAATTCTGCGATGCGTGCAATGGCTTTGCTGCGCGCCGCATTGAGCGCCTGCTCCAGTGCTTCCAGCCGAGCGGTATCGCGTTCGCTACGAGCTTCGTCGAGCGACTCGCGCCATTCCATTTGCTGCATCAGAAATGCCGGTGGCATGGTGGTATTCGATTCGATGCCCAGATCGACCCCGTGCAACTCGCACAGGTAGGCCGCACGACGGAGCGGGTTTTTCAGTGTCTTGTACGCCTCATTGGCACGCGTTGCCCATTGCATGGCCACGCGCTTTTCGGCATCGCTGGCAGCAGCAAATTTGTCCGGATGCACCCGTCCCTGCACTTCACGATAGGCAGCATCAAGCTGCGCGGCATCAATCGCGAAATGGGCTGGCATCTGAAACAAATCGAAATGGTTTTCCATACACTTCCAAAAACAAAAGCCTGTCGTGCTGCAACAGGCCTCTTGAACATCGGTGCTACTGATCAGATGCGGAAGCTCTCACCGCAACCACATTCATCTTTCACATTTGGGTTGTAGAACTTGAAACCTTCGTTCAAACCTTCACGCGCAAAATCGAGTTCGGTGCCGTCGATATACGGCAGACTCTTGGGATCAACAAATACCTTGATGCCGTGCGACTCAAAGATTTGATCTTCTGCTTCGCTCTCATCGACATACTCAAGCTTGTAAGCGAGCCCCGAGCAACCGGTAGTGCGCACACCAAAGCGCAGACCTATACCTCTACCCCGCTTTTCGATATAGCGAGAGACGTGCTTCGCCGCTTTTTCAGTCAGAGTGATTGCCATGATAATTCTCTTCCCACTTCGATACACGACCCCGGCAAATACCGAGGCTCATCGTCGTAAACTCAGGCGACCTTTTGCTCTTCACCGTGACGCGCCTTGTAGTCCGCAACAGCAGCCTTGATCGCATCTTCGGCAAGGATGGAGCAGTGAATCTTCACGGGCGGCAGCGCAAGCTCTTCGGCGATCTGCGTATTTTTGATCGAGAGTGCCTCGTCCAGTGTTTTGCCTTTGACCCATTCGGTCACCAGCGACGATGAAGCAATTGCCGATCCGCAGCCATAGGTCTTGAACTTGGCGTCTTCGATCACGCCGTCAGCGCCGACCTTGATCTGCAGTTTCATCACATCGCCGCAGGCGGGCGCACCGACCATGCCGGTACCTATGGTTTCGTCACCTTTATCGAAAGCGCCGACATTGCGGGGGTTTTCATAGTGATCGAGTACTTTGTCTGAATAGGCCATGATCCAACTCCTGAAAAAAATTTAGTGTGCTGCCCACTGGATCGAATTGATGTCGATACCGTCCTTGTACATATCCCACAGCGGCGAGAGTTCGCGCAACTTGTGAACTTTTTTGGTCAACAGATCAATCGCAAAATCTACATCGTCTTCGGTGGTGAACCGTCCGAAGGTGAAACGAATCGAGCTATGTGCCAGCTCATCGCTGCGCCCCAGCGCACGCAACACATACGATGGCTCAAGGCTGGCTGATGTGCAGGCAGAACCGGATGACACGGCGATATCCTTGATCGCCATGATCAGCGATTCACCCTCGACATAATTGAAGCTGATGTTCAGGTTATGCGGCACGCGATGCGCCATATCGCCATTCACATAGACTTCTTCGATCTTGCCCAAACCGGCCGCGAGACGATCACGCAGTGCGCGTATGCGAGGGATCTCGGTAGCCATCTCTTCGCGGGCGATGCGGAAGGCCTCACCCATGCCAACGATCTGATGCGTTGCCAGTGTGCCCGAGCGCAGACCACGTTCATGACCACCGCCGTGCATCTGCGCTTCGATACGCACACGCGGCTTGCGACGCACATACATCGCACCAACGCCTTTGGGGCCGTAGGATTTGTGGGCAGTGAAAGTCACCAGATCCACCTTGGTTTTTTCCAGATCAATCGGCGTCTTGCCGGTTGCCTGCGCAGCGTCTGAATGAAAAATGATGCCCTTGCTGCGGCACAGTTCGCCAATTTCGTCGATAGGCTGAATCACACCGATTTCATTGTTCACCCACATCACGGACACCAGAATCGTGTCCGGACGAATCGCGTCTGCCAGTTGCTGTACGGTGATCAGACCATCATCACCCGGCTGCAGATAGGTCGCTTCGAATCCCTGGCGCTCCAGCTCACGCACGGTATCCAGCACGGCTTTGTGCTCCGTCTTGACCGTGATGATGTGCTTGCCCTTGGTCTGATAAAAATGCGCAGCACCTTTGATGGCCAGGTTGTTACCCTCGGTGGCACCGGACGTCCAGACGATTTCTCGTGGATCGGCATTGACCAGCTTGGCCACCTCTTCACGCGCCTCCTCGACGGCTTTTTCAGCCGACCAGCCATACATGTGACTGCGCGAAGCCGGATTGCCAAACTGCTCGCGCAGATAGGGAATCATTTTGTCGGCGACGCGCGGGTCTACCGGCGTAGTCGCCGAGTAGTCCATATAAATGGGGAAATGCGGTGCCTTCAGGGTTTCCAACAAGGATTGGTCCAGTGGTGCGTTCATCTGCTTACTCCGGTAAATCAGGCTGCCTGATGCGAGCGCTGCATCACGACGACGGGTTTTTGTTCTACGGCCTTCTCTTTTTGCTGGTCAACCAGATCTTTGAGTGAGACCGAATCCAGGTAATCAACCATCTTGGCGTTCAGCGTTGCCCACAAATCGTGGGTCATGCAGCGCGCCCCAGACGCCTCACGTTCGCCGTGGCAGTTTTCCTTGCCACCGCATTGCGTTGCATCCAGCGGCTCATCCACCGCGATAATAATGTCGGCCACCGTAATGTCTTCGGAACGACGCGCAAGGTTGTAACCACCACCCGGACCGCGCACCGACTCCACGATTTCATGGCGACGCAATTTGCCGAACAGTTGCTCCAGATACGACAAGGAAATCTCCTGCCGCTGGCTGATTCCAGCGAGCGTCACCGGTCCATGATGCTGGCGCATCGCCAGATCGATCATCGCAGTGACGGCAAAACGACCTTTGGTAGTCAGACGCATTGGCTTACTCCAAATTAACGAACGGTGCTGCGAACGGATGTCCGGTATTCCCGAACGATTTGGTCGAGTATAGCAAAGCCGACTGGATTTGTCAGGTATTGAAAAACGCGGGAACTTATTGAGGCGTTGCGTTAATTGAAATTTTTTGCCCGCAGCAAGCGCATCGGCCCGAACAGGTCCTGCATCGCCTCGTTTTGGATAAAGGATAGGTTGTACGGATGCTCGGCGATTGATCTGGGAAACCGACTGACAGCAGGTAAATCCTCCAACCACTGAGCGATGCGCCCCCACAAGACCAGCGTTGGTAGCGGCAAACCTGGACGGTCAGCCAGCGCATCAAGCACAGTTTCCAGAAACGGACGCCATGCTTTCGCCTCCTTCACAGGGGGTACATGCGGGCGGTATACCAGGGCGGCGTTCAGCAAAAGAAATCCGTGGTCAGTCAGATTGTGCTGCAGATCAGGCAAAGTCTGAATAAACCCCGCCCCCGGCGCCATCGCCTGCGCAGACACGACCGCCACTGACTCGCCACCGGTGTGCTCGGGCTCGAGCAGACCATCAGCCACCATTAACATCTTCATAAAATTGCGCAGCGAGGTCGCACGATTGACTGGCTTGGATAAACCCTGCGCAGACCAAAGTTCCTTCACCGCGCCGTCCATGAAGCAAACACCCGTCGCACTGGCTTCACGAGGATAAGGCCCCTCGCCCACAAGCACATAGCGCACCTTATCCAGCGGCTGATCAAAGGCAGCAAACAGTCGCCCCTGTATCGGCAGAAAATCATCTTTTGCCAGCGCTGGCAGGTAGCTCGGATCGGCAGCACTCAAGGCTTCCAAACCTCTGAAAAGTACCGGACGCCAGGCATCCGCCGATCTCTCAGCGGCAACAGTAAACAGGGAGGGAATCATTGGGCAGTGTTACGCCATGACGAATATGAAGAATTTATCTCGGCAGCAGTCGAATACAAACTACGCCACTCTTTCATTTACCGGTAATGGACATCACATTATCCTGACCCGATGCACCGAATAACTGCTCTTTCAGTAATTGCAGCTGGTCCCTTACCTGCGCTGCCTTCTCGAACTCCAGATTCTTCGAGTGATCCATCATCAGCTTCTCAAGCCGCTTGATCTCTTTGCTGACCTGCTTCTCGCTCATGGCTTCGTACTTCGCCTGCTCCTGAGCAGCCATCAGTTCCTGACGTGCCTCATCGATTTTATAAACACCATCAATCAAATCCCGAATCTGTTTCTTGATACCCATCGGAGTAATATTGTTTTCGGTATTGAAAGCAACCTGCTTGTTGCGGCGACGCTCGGTTTCATCCATCGCGCGGCGCATGGAATCCGTGATCCGATCACCATAAAGAATGGCGGTACCGTTGATGTTTCTGGCCGCACGGCCAATCGTCTGGATCAGGCTGCGCTCGGAGCGAAGAAAACCTTCCTTGTCTGAATCCAAAATAGCGACCAGTGACACCTCAGGAATATCCAACCCTTCTCGCAAGAGATTAATACCCACCAGCACATCAAAGGTGCCCAAGCGCAGATCACGAATGATTTCAACCCGCTCCACCGTATCAATATCACTGTGCAGATAGCGAACTGCGACACCGTTGTCACTTAAAAACTCTGTCAGCTGCTCGGCCATGCGCTTGGTCAGCGTAGTCACCAGCACGCGTTCGCTCTTGGCGACCCTATCGGTGATCTCATTCATCAGATCATCGACCTGCGTGCTCGCTGGCCGCACGATCACTTGTGGATCAACCAGTCCAGTCGGACGCACCACCTGCTCTACAATTTGCCCGGAATTTTTTTTCTCGTAATCCGCCGGCGTCGCCGAGACAAACATAGTCTGCCGCATCTTGGTTTCGAATTCATCAAAACGCAGCGGCCGGTTATCGAGTGCCGAAGGCAGCCGGAATCCGTAATCCACCAGATTCGTCTTGCGCGCACGGTCTCCGTTATACATGCCGTTCAGCTGCCCCATGAGCACATGAGACTCATCCAGAAACATCAGCGCATCATCAGGCAGATAATCGACCAGCGTCGGTGGCGGCTCGCCTGGCTTGGCGCCAGACAAATGGCGCGAGTAATTCTCGATGCCTTTGGTAAAACCAATTTCCTGCATCATCTCAAGATCAAAGCGCGTGCGCTGCTCGAGGCGCTGCTCCTCGACTAGCTTGTTCTCTTTCCGAAAAAAATCCAGGCGCTCGCGCAGCTCTTCCTTGATCGTCTCGATCGCCCGCAACACCGTTGATCGCGGCGTCACATAATGAGAGCCCGGGTAGACAGTGAAGCGCGGGATTTTCTGGCGCACACGGCCGGTGAGCGGGTCAAAGAGTTGAATGCTGTCGACTTCGTCATCGAATAATTCCACGCGCACCGCCAGCTCGGCATGCTCGGCAGGAAAGATGTCCAGCGTATCGCCACGCACCCGAAAGGTACCCCGGCCGAAATCGATATCGTTACGGGTGTATTGCATCTGGATCAGACGCGCGATCACATCTCGCTGCGAGAGCTTGTCTTTAGCGCGCAGCGTCAGCACCATCTGATGATATTCAGCAGGATTACCGATACCGTAAATCGCAGACACCGTGGCGACGATCACCACATCACGCCGCTCCATCAACGACTTCGTGCAAGAAAGACGCATTTGCTCGATGTGCTCATTGATTGCAGAATCTTTTTCGATAAACAAATCGCGCTGCGGCACATAGGCCTCGGGCTGATAGTAGTCGTAATAGCTGACGAAATACTCCACCGCGTTCTTCGGAAAAAAATCGCGAAACTCACTGTAGAGCTGTGCGGCGAGCGTCTTGTTGGGCGCAAACACGATGGCAGGCCGACCCAGACGCGCAATCACATTGGCCATCGTAAACGTCTTGCCGGAGCCGGTCACTCCCAGCAAGGTCTGAAAGGACAGGCCATCCTTCACACCCTCGACAAGCTTCTCGATCGCAGCGGGCTGATCACCCGCCGGCTCGAAAGGCTGGTACAACTGAAATGGCGAATCCGGAAAACGCACGAAACGCGATTCATCAAGCGGACTGTCGACCTCGGAGATTTCAGCCATCTGATTTTGACCTTTGGTAAAATGCGGGGTTTCGCAGTTTTTGCAGGACTTATCGTCTTTTTACGTGCAATTGAGACACGTAAAAACAAAACCCAATACAACTTTTCATGGTAACACGATGAACGCTCCGTTATCCGCACCCTTGTTCGCAGCTATTCAGATGGCACCTCGCGATCCCATTCTTGGGATCACCGAGGCTTTCAACGCTGACCAGAACCCCGACAAGACCAACCTCGGCGTCGGGGTTTATTACGATGACAACGGCAAGGTACCGCTGCTGCAGTGTGTACAACAAGCCGAAGCGACACTGATGCAGAAATCTGCGCCGCGCACCTACCTTCCGATCGAAGGTCTCGCCGCCTACGACAAGGCGGTTCAGGAGCTGGTGTTTGGCGCAGACAGCGAGGTCATCGCTTCCAAGCGCGCGATTACGGCGCAGGCGCTGGGTGGCACGGGCGCGCTAAAACTGGGCGCTGATTTTCTCAAGCGCTTTGCCCCAGATGCGCAGGTGTATATCAGTGATCCAAGCTGGGAGAACCACCGCGCGCTCTTCGAGTCCGCAGGTTTCGTCGTGAACAATTACGCGTACTACGACGCCAGCACGCGCGGCGTTAACTTTGCCGGCATGCTCGATGCACTCAAATCCATGCCCGCCGGGTCCATCGTGGTGCTGCATGCGTGCTGCCATAACCCAACCGGCGCTGACCTGACTGATGCCCAATGGGCGCAAGTGATCGAAGTCGTCACCCAACGCGGTCTGGTGCCCTTCCTGGACATGGCCTATCAGGGTTTCGGTGACGGCATCCCCGAAGATGGCAAGGTGGTTCGCCAGTTCACTACGGCAGGTGGCCCCCTGCTTGTCTCGAACTCTTTCTCGAAGTCATTCTCGCTGTACGGCGAGCGCGTGGGCGCGCTGTCCATCGTCGCCGCCAGTGCGGAAGAGGCGGCCCGCCTGATGTCCCAGCTCAAGCGCGTCATCCGCACCAACTATTCAAACCCGCCGATTCACGGCGGCCAAGTCGTCGCCACTGTACTGGCCACGCCTGAACTGCGTCAGATGTGGGAAGAAGAACTGGCAGGCATGCGCGTGCGTATCCGCGCCATGCGCGGTGACCTGGTAGCCAAGCTCAAGGCAAAGGCGCCCAGCCATGATTTCGACTTCGTGGTCCAGCAGCGCGGCATGTTCTCGTACTCTGGCCTGACCAAGGCACAAGTCGAGCGCCTGAAGACGGAATTCTCGATTTATGCCGTCGATACCGGCCGGATCTGCGTGGCGGCACTGAATTCCCGCAATATCGACCGCGTGGTCGATGCGATCGCCAAAGTGCTGTAAACGTTTTACCCGGCGGCCCTGTCCCTGATCCCGCACGCGGGGGTGTTTTGACAAGGGCATGGCCTTCGGGCATAATCTCGCGTCTGTTCCCTGATAGCTCAGTCGGTAGAGCGACGGACTGTTAATCCGCAGGTCCCTGGTTCGAGTCCAGGTCGGGGAGCCAAAAAACCCTTTAAAAGCAAGCACTTAGTGCTTGCTTTTAATTTAACTTATTAATTACACGGTTATTGCACGAATACAATAGCCGCCGCTGGTTGCGCTGCGCCTATTTTGGCGCTACAGTGCTTTCATGCGCGTTCCCTCCTCTGATACCGTCGTAGTTAAGCCCGAGCTTATTCGCTTGGTGCGCCGCGCTGACAGCAAAAAGTGGCAAGTCCACTACAAGATAGAAAACGTCAAAACTTGGTTCCGACGCAGCACAGACACCACTGACGTTAAAGAAGCTGCGCGAATCGCAGAGCGTATTTGGATGAAAGCCACCTTCGACCACGAAGAAGGTCGTCCAATCACCAGTAAAAAATTTAAGAACGTTGCAGAGATCGTCCTACGAAGATTAATGGATGAAATTGCTGCAGGCACTGCAAAGCCCAGTGCTAAGGACTATGTGTCTGCAATCAATCTGTATCTCGTGCCCTTCTATGGGAACTACAACATCGATGGCGTTAAGCCGTCTGTCATATCTGAATTCCACACTTGGCGACGCAATAAGGTAGGACGAGAGCTATCCGGCAGTGCACAGAACAACCATAACGCTGCACTCAACCTGATCTTCGATGAGGCTGTCGAGCGCGGCTACATGACAGCTTATGAGCGGCCACAGCTCAAAAACACCGGCGGAGAGAGTGACCGACGCGCCGAGTTCAGCCAAGACGAACTCGAAACGCTGATGGCCAGTGTGCCGAAATTCATCAGCGACGGCAGGACTTTGCGGACCCGCATGATCCGGGAGCTGCTGACAATCTATGTCCCCTTTATGGCAGCCACCGGCATGCGTCCGGGCACCGAGGCGGAATACTTGGAGTGGCGACACATTGATGTCGAAATCCGCGACGGACAGCCGATCCTGCATTTCCGGCTGCAGCGTGGCAAACGAGGCCCTAGGAACTTCGTCGCACACAATAGCTGCTGGCTTCTATTGGAGCGACTGCGACAACTAAGCCCAGACCTGTCTGGCATGAGTCTAGAAGCTGTGCTGAAGAAGCGCGTACCGAAACTTCTGTTTCGTCTCTCGGATGGCACCGTGCCGGACAACTGGAACAAGCCGTTCAGACAATGGCTGGAGGACACCAAGCTACTCCACTGCCCTGTGACTGGCAAAGAACGCAGCCTCTACAGTCTTCGGCATTACTACGCCACCCAGCGCCTCTTGGAAGGCATTCCCATCCATGACTTATCGGAGCAGATGGGCACCTCTGTCCTGATGATCACCAAGCACTACAGTCACCTGACGCCTTTGATGAAAGCCAAGCAGTTTGCTGGCGTCGTGGATGAGTCCGGGAGTTCAGAAGCTGCCCAGATCAAAGCCATCATGGCAGCGCATATGGCGAATAACAACATCATGAACTTGGTCCAGATGGGTATGGGACTGGTCATGCCCCTGGTGGTACAAAGCCAGAACCTCACTGATGACTTTGAGAAACGCCTCAAAGGTCATCAAAAACGCTCAACCTAATCCCGGCTAGGAATGTCCCATGACTTTCATGCCCTATCCTCACGGCTGAATTATCATCAGGGCGAAATGATCATGTCGAAGCAATTAACCCAATACTTTGAGCGCTATGCTGAAAATGCCATCGCCCAGATGAAAGAAGCCTTAATTGCCGTCGACTACTATGATCGCATTCGGCAGCGTCTTCTTAAAAACGAAGATCTAAGCACTGAATTGCCCATCATCGCAAAAATAGGGCCGGAAGGCACTATGACCGTGGTCAAGAATGCGATTGCAGAATACAAAGCCCAAGTCACCAATGCATGGAAACTGGCGCCTCGCCTATTGGACATTGGCACTCATAAAATTAATCTAGTTGTAAATGAGCTAGAACACCTACCCAGAGCAGATATTCAGTATCAATTCAAGAGCTCCGCAGGTACCGTCAAAGTACACATCACGACAGCCGCTGAGACGTATCAACTTCAAATCACTGCCGGCAGGAATTCCATGGCCGCTGAGCTGGCTTATCGTGAATTAGAAAAGCAACTGACTTTTATAGCGCTAACTTCGTAAGTAAACACAACCAAATTCGATCGTCTACCCCCTTGGTTGCAACGAGTTGCCTAGCGCATCTGACGGCCTAGAAAAATCATAGGCTTTATCGAGGAAATCACAAGCCTCCCCAATATCATAGTCATCGATATCGACGATTTCCATCCGGTCCATAGCCTTTAAATAATCGCCAAAACAGCTTGGCTTACGGTCTTCGGCGATATCAGCATAATTAGGCATTACCAGTCGCCACTCGAGGCAATGCATTTCTTGCTCATTATCCAGAACTGAGCAGAGAGTCAAAGGTGCAAGTCGCATTGAGAGATAAATCTTATAAGTAGTTGAATTTTTCGGGAGGGCCTGCCACATATCTTCAAACTGAACTGCCTGAATGATATGCCGCGTCCTAGCAGCTAAATCAAGCTTCATTAGCCCGACACTAACTTGCTCATCAAAATTGATGAACAGCGCCAAGTCATCGTATGTAATGGCTAAAAGCCGTTTAAATAATTGTGCTTTTTCCATCATGGGCTACCTGTCGGATGATATTCAAATACTTGAACATCAAAATATTCTGCGATGTGATCTGAAAAAACGTACTCATTTGGACGCGATATGGCTTCAAATCCGTGGTCAATATTCATTTCGTCCATAAGATCAAGATCATGGCAAACCGCACTGTCTTGCATATCAGCCTCAAGATCATTGACTGCCTCCATAATGTCGCCATACGCATGGTCGATGACATCGTGGACGTGAAGTATTTTCGCAAGCATTGGCTCGGCATCGTTTATCCAAGCATCTATCTTTTTTTGATTCAATACGATGGCGTACCTAGGTACTTGATGTATCGTGGCAAAGGTTGCCTCAGGCGACTCAGCTGGGTAGCTAATAAATCGGGTTTTTGAATTACCTTCATTTTCAACGACTCGTGCGATATCACACGCAATGTCTTCCGGACTGCCTGGCACATTAAATTTCCCCGATGTGCGACTATTGTTGAATACCAGATATTTGGTCACGCCCCACCTCCGCAAAAAGTGGGCCAGACTGAACAAGCCTAGCCCAACCCAAATTACGCCTCATCGTCCTTGAACTTGGCATCAGCCTCGATCACGTCAACCTTCGCGTGCTTTAAGGGCGCAGCCAGCTGCTCCTTCATCTTTCGGCGTACGCTCTCAGGCTGTGATGAATCCATAGCGATTTGCTTCTTGAAGTTTCGAACGCCATGCTCCAACACCGTCAAATCGCTGGGCATAGCTCTACCCAAGTATTTGACCAAGTTATCTTCGAACGACCGGCCGAGATCATTGGCGGAGATGATCTTGTACTGCTCACCCGACACATGACACGCCACGAATACGCAAAAAGAGGATGACTCCACTTTTCCATCTTTTTCTTCGCCATGAAAATTCACTTGACCACCAAATTCGAAATCCATCTTAGAAGCCGTTCCAACCAACTCAAAATATTCTCGTATTAGGGCTGTCCGCTCTTTACTGCTTTTGTCACCTGATTTTTTGGCTAACGCTTCAGATTCAATTTCCTGGATCTGAGTCACACCCCCACGTCGGACAATATAAGCAGGTAAGTCCGCTGCATTGAGATTCTCCTGCTGGGCTACCGTCAGCACTTTAGTGTAACGACTGATCGTCGGCTTATCCGAACGAACCACATATTTGACGATTGTGGGAATCGCTGCCGTGCCTGCTTTGACCGAAATATCGTGTGTTTCTTTCAACTCTTTCCTTATCGCTTCTAAGATCTTGTCTCGGGTCGGATGTTTTTCAATCCGCATCGAAAAATCATAAATGGATGCCAGTAACTCATAAAGCGCATTGTGACCACGCTGGACAATTTCAACTTCATACTTTTCCCCCATCGCCAGGAGGTTCGCGCTTTCACTTAAGAATTTTTCAATTTCAGGATTCTTGATTTCCTTGCTCTCACCTCTGACAGCAATCGCACCTAAATGGGGTGCAACAAAGCCGCTGAGATCAAAGGTCTCCAAATCAACACCTTCAAATTCTTTTTCTTCCGTTTTTGCGGAAAGTGCAGATGCTGCACTAGGGGTCTTTACCTTAATCGCGCCGTTTGATAGCTGCATAAATGTCTCCTTGATCGGTACGGCAGAATAATTTCTGCACCCGGTAAACGTAACCGGCAATCTGATTAAATGACCGTCCAGTTCAGATCATTTAATACTTTATTTCAGTACCTTTTCTGCAACTGCCTTTATGGAAAGGATTATTATGAAAAACATACTGATTCACGAGGCTGAGACCACACCTGATATCTGTAAAACACTGTATTTTTGGTGGATTGCTTACCTGCGTTGCAGTGCTGATTATTGGTGGATTTGCAAAGAGGATGGACGATGTGAAGACGAGCGATTGCACCGGGTGTGGAAGTATTTTGGAAATATTTTTGAATACAGCACTCTGCTTCACTACTGGCAGGAGCGCGCTCACGAATTATTTGACTCGCCCCAGCAATCGCTCGATTTTGCGCAGATTCATCCCGAAACGGCGTCGATGGCAGTACTCGACCCAAACACCGTGTTTGGATCTAGTGTCGACAAACTGTATTTTTCTGTCGACCGGTCGCTATCAAGAGAAGATGCAATTAATGCATTTCAAACAATCTGGGATCAAGCACTGATTAGAGGTAAGCGATACACCCAAGATGCGCCCTTCCAACTTAATAAGCTCGATCCTAAAAGCCGAACTACCATCGTTGACGCATATTGCGCCAACGTGATTGAAGATGCGTGTGGCAAGAGCTATCCCCACGAGCCCATACATCGTTGGGGCGGGTATGAAAAAGCGAAATTTCTCAACATTCTTGGCAAGTTATCTTCTACCGCCATGGGGACCGTAGCCCTGGCTCAGAAATCGCAAGACCGGATTCGGGCGCTGTTTTGCAGTAAAAAGACCACTGCACAGCAACTGATCGCCAACGCTGAAATTGGCTTGTTTCCTTGTCGAGCATTAGTTCCCGTAACGCGGCGCTGGACTAGACTACAGACACGCCGTCTCAAACACGCGATCTCCAGTCATGAATGGCGTCCTCGCGGTTGGATCCTGGGGGAGCATCGATTTTTTCTACCCCATCTGGATTTTTCTTCAGCTGCCCGAGCAGGACCAAGTCGCGGAGATGTACTGTCTGCGGTCCAGAATTTTTCAGCCCTGGATAGCTCCCAATTAGGAAAGCCCTAGCCAAGTATTTTTACTATGCCTGTCGACACCGCGAAATCGATTCAATTTTGCGTATTCGAAATCGTCAAAATACCGCGATTTTGGGTCGATAGACGGGATTTAGTTCGAAACGGATGTACCAGCACCCGCTCCAAATCCAACGGGACTGGCCATTGATGTTTGTATACGGTTTAGATCACCCTGGCTGAACGCCGAGTTTCGCACTGCCGGCAATACAGGCTGCGAGCTGGGTAACGGTGGCTGACGGTTTGGCATGGGTGCGGGTCGGATTTGAGCTCGTGCTGGCTGGGTTGCGTTATGAGGTCTCGTTGACACCGCCGATTTGTTAACGGGCTTCGGCTTGGGTGGTGCAGGTGCGCGAGGTGGCTTCTTGAGCTTTTTGGGCTTCTTGGGCTTTAGCCGACTCTTTGCTGCCTCGGCCGCCTTTTGCTGCGCCTCGTTTCTGGCCTGCTGGCTAATCGTAGTCCATACACTGTCTGAAATCAGCTTCCACAGCGCCAATTGATCCTCTGCACTGGCAATCTCAAAAATCCTCATCCCTAACTCCTTTTCATATATTTATGCGAAGGAGCGGGTTCAGCCGTAAAAAAGCCGGCAAGCGCTGCCGGCTATGAGTTTGGTAATAATACTTAAGCGGACTTGGCCGGCAACTTCAATGTGCCATTTTTCCGCTCTATTTTGTCGCGCTCTACTTTGTCGCGCTTGAATCCGGCTCTGACCATCTCACTGGCGGAATTGATCTGCGCATCCAGCTCCCCTTTGTCAGCAGCCGTCTTGATCAATTCTAAGGTCGACACCAAGGACGTCATATCGTCGACCTCAACCGCGTTGAGACCATTCTCCAGTTCCAGCACTTTGGCACCATAGTGAATCATCAGGCAGATCTTGCCGTTTTCATCCCACCACCAAGGCTTAATAATTTTGGCGACTTCAACACGCTCCTTGGTGCCTGTTGCCTTATCGCGAATCGTCCGCATTTTGAGTGGTGCGTATTGCCCACCATCGCGTAGAGCTTTCGCAAGCTGTATTTGCTCATAGAGCTTGGTGGTGAGTTTTTTACGGCGGGCTTCTGTGGGTGTGCCTGCCTTTTTGCGCTGGCTACTCACAAGTTTTAAATTACTCAAAGTTGACATCATGTACTCCCATATCATTGATAGGAAGTACAAATTTATTGTCGGCCCCGCCGATCGGACAACCGATTCCTAGCCAAAACGCTGAATAACCCGATAACTTGGAAGGACTCAGCACCGAATAATTAGGTTTTCCCAAAAAAAGCTTTAGCAACACGCTCTTCCTCTGCGATTCGCTCCTTATGTGCGGCGATTTCAGCTGCCTCATCCAGGCTTACTGGAGTGTAACGCTTGATCTCTTTTGCCTTGAGTCGCCAGTAGGGATTGGCAGAGTGCTCTTGCATCCTAAGCTCAATCTCATGCTTCAAATCAACGCCTAATCGACGCTTGAAGAAAATGGCATCATGAATATTTGCGATCGGAGCGTGATCCCGTTCTGCTGCCGTAGTTCTCACCACATCCATAATCTCAGTCTCATCATGCTGGTACAAATAGGCCAAGATCTTGGATTTGCTCGGCTGTCCGCTCGGCGTCTGAAGCATAGTCTTTCGCAGCAGGTCTTTTCGCCTGAGCTTGACCAGAAAGAAGATGAAGTTATCTAACGCGTGCTGCTCGGTGGTGAATTTGACTACAGTGGCGTCAGATAAAAACCTCTCGCGCTCTTCACTGTTTTTGATGATGTCGGCAATGGCTGAATTCGTCCAGCCACCCTGATCATTCGGCCAGCCTCTGCTGTTGTGTTTAGCACCAAAGCTGATGGCTGTGAACGCTTGTTTCAATAAATCAGTCTGTAGGTCCTTAGGTACTTTACTGTCCTTTTTGAATACCTCATATCGGACGGTCGCCATGAAGTCATCTTTGTCTTCGAGAAAACACAGCGTTGCAGAAAACGCGCGGCGCAGGTCTTGTTCACCTGACTGTAAGGAAAGGTACACCTTGGCGTAGCCCATCTTCCATGCAATCACACTACTACGAATATCGTACTCCCAGCAGTTACCCAAAACTGCTCGGCGTAGCTCCTTGTTCACATTCTGAATGCTAGTACCTTCATAGTAGACCCTGCCAAACGCACTAGCCTTTCGTCTCTGCAGATAAATGCCTTTGAATACGCTGGCCACGCCAAGAATGATTTTCGCTTGACGCAGTGCCATTGCTTTATCGGTGGCGTTGATCTTGGTCGCATTATCTGAAAGCCACACCATGTAGGCTTTGAGTGACGGCATATCAACGGGCAGCGGATCAAAAGTCTCATCGAAATGAGGAGTGCCGGCGAGGGCCCGATAATCTGGATACAGATGATTGAATAACTGATGGTTATCCGCATCATCGCCGGTCAGGTAGTCGTCTAGTGCTTGGTTGGTCGTTTTTGTTGCGATCACACTCCCTTGAACTGTGAGTGTATTTACTGCTGTTGCCAGCTTAGACAGCTTAACTTCGCTGACCTTTTGAGTAATGGCACTGCCCTGCTCCAGAGTCTCCACCAGCGCTAGATTGTTTTCACGCAGCCACTTATGAACCCGTATCTTATTAGGCCCTATCTGGCCGCCAGAATTAGCTAGCTGCTGAAGAGAAATGGCGTACCAGCCCTGCTTCTGTTGAATGGGAGATCTAGGGAATTGTAGTGATTTGGTCAGCATGGTTTCCAGCACACCGACGTATTTGTTGAGTGCGCGTTCAGCCGACATCGCAGGCTTAGGGAAAGCCTTTTTCATGGCAGCTAAAACTTTCGGATCTATGGTGAGTTTAATCATCGGCAAACTCTAAAATCTATGAATTTTCTGTTATTTAGCGCCTTTTCATAGATTATGTATTCGCTAAAAAAAGTCACACGCATATAGTAAAGGCCTCATCCCAAAGCTACTTGATTGATAGATGAATACCTGAATCATCTGATTGAAATGAAACCAGTCCTTGGAAAAAATTTCCCTCAGAAAATTTAGATGAATCGATTTTCGCTACCAAGCCAACCAATCTCCGGCCATCTTAAGAATGAGCAGACCTTGCATAAAAAGAACGAGCAATAGGCATCATAAGTACTTAAGCAAGGAGACACACATGCGCTACTACGAATTCGCCACACCGTCAAAGCCCATACTCAAAATCAGTCAGCAAGCACAAGACACAGGTGCCAATACGCCAGCAACGCCACTGCCGCAAAATACCGTACCCACGGCAGTGTCCGCCGAACCGATCAAAGTCTACCCACGTGCTTGGCAGCGTGAGTGGCTACAACGGTATTTGGCAGCCCAGATGGCACGGGATGCGCAAACCATTACACCCACTGCAGATGATATCGCCATTGCGTCCATACGCTACGGTGAAGCCCAACGTGCCGCAGATGCTGAATATGAGCGAAAAACTGGCAAGGCTGCTATTGATCGTCGTTGGGTAAAACGGGACTAGCTGCGCTCCAATACGTCATCGCTTGCCACGTAAATCTACTGCGCTCTGCACCAGCGCTAACACATGCGTGCGTTGCGCCTCTGATAGCTTACGAAACTGCTGAATCAGCATGTGCTCTTGCGCCGACAGCGCTTTACTTTCTAATGTAGCCGCTTCGTCACCAAATCTCAGCCAGGTTGCTGGTACCTGCAATACATCTGCCAAAGCTCGCAACCGAGACTGCGTGGGTATGGATTCACCTGTAATCCACTTGCGGGCCGCATGTACGCTTATAGCAAGGTCGTTATTACGCTCGTTGAATACTCGCTGTAGCCCAGTGGCACTCACGGGCATATCGCACGCTGCCAATGCTGCCTTCACTCGTTCGGCGAATTGTGCTCGCTCTTGCTCAGCTGGTTTCCTCAGTCTGGTTTTCATAGCCGCTGACCATGGTTAGTATGACGGGACTTGGTAAAAAGTCACACGCATATAGTAACGGCATTCATCCCAAAAGCCACTCGCCTAGTACTGCTTGATCGATGGATTCCCGAATTGCTTAATCTAAGAAAAGAACCAGTCCTCAATCCAATCGAGAAACGCAAACCCCAAACAGATAAGTACTTAATGAAGACTTATCGAGCTCTTGTCCGAGTCCATACCCGAGGACGTACGAATTACGTCAAAACGGAGGTCCGTGCGGAATCAGCACAAGACGCCCGTTGGCTGTTATGGGCGCAATACGGGTTTCACAGCATCTACTCGGGACCTGAATTGGTCAATACTCGCCGGGCAGCATAATGATCCAGTGCTCACTGTCCCAGCAAGCGTACAGTCTTATCTGCTCCAAGGGAAAATCCGTATAAGGTATGGCCTGTCTGGCATGCTCGTGACCGTTACCGTCCTCATAGATTAATGTAGCCGTGGTTCCCTCCAGCTCCAGGCGGACTAGGACAAACCAGTCCTGCGTACCTATTTCATCCAGATGACTGGCAATGGCATCCATGAGCCAATAGCACTCAGCTTGGTCTGCCAAGTACCTTGCTCCATCGGTCAGCAGGTGCCTGCGTGTGATCCGTGTGTAACTCAAGGTACCAGTGAATTGCGCTAGCTCCTCCAGCAATGCACTGCTTCGACTGTGGTCCATGTCTAATCTCCAGGTTACCGTTCTGGAAATTAGTATTTGTTCTATTACAGCAATGGACAACCGATAACCCGATGTCCCGTCGGGTCGATGGGTTTTTAAGAAAGCGGAAATTGGGTTGCAGGAATCACAACCAGATAAAACCGCTCTAAAACTGAAGCTGCCCCAGAGTGCACATAAAAATCCTGGACAAGCTGCAAAATTCCCCGCGTTAAAAAGCCCTACAGCGCACTTTTGCCCGCCCGGGCATGCTCTGGGTGCTGGACACCATCAAAAGCGCTTGCAGGGCTGGATTTAGCGTCCTTGAAAGTTATCCACAGCTATTATGATTTCAGCAACAGAAAATCTATGAAAACATTACTTTTCATAGTTTTCGGGACTAAGTCATTGATTCTTGGGAGGCTAATTCATGTCAAAAAGTTATCCACAACCCAATCCACAGTCGGCGCGGCTGGGTTCAGCTATCCGTTAATGAATTCGCAAAATTCAGCCTGATTTCGATTGTCCTGCTAAATATCTGAAAACAAAATAGTGACTATCGCAGGCAATTCATTGGAGATTTCATGGCACAAGCACGCACGTTAGATGAGCAAGAAATCCAGCAGCTTTTGGAGCATGTGAGCAAGACTCGGCATGCGGTACGTAATCGCGCGATGGTTTTATTGACCCACTGGGCGGGTCTACGTGTAGGTGAAGTTGCTTGTCTGCGGTGGCGTGACGTCACAGATTCTGACGGTCGCATCAAGGACGAAATTCGTCTGCTTCCTGACATGACCAAAGGTAGACACGCCCGCACCGTATTCGTCAGTGCCAAGCTTCAGCATGTGCTTCAGGCCTATGCAGATGCCGCACGCTGTATTGATCGTAGCTATCCTTTTTTCGCAAGCCAAAAATCAGTGAAGTTAGGATTCAGTGCGAATAGCTTAGCGCAGACATTTACGCTGCTATATCGCGCAGCAGGCATTGAAGGGGCCAGTAGTCACAGCGGTAGGAGGTCGTTTTTAACTAGGTTAGCGAATCAAGGTACAGCTATCCACTTGCTTAAAGCCTTAGCGGGTCACCGAAGTATCAGCACCACTGCAGCCTACCTTTACAGCAATCCTAAACAGTTACGAGCTGTTGTCGAGTTGGTTTGAGTGAGAGTTAAAATCTTCTCTGAGTCGCAAAATGATTTTTCAAAATCTTCAATCCTTCAAGTCCTCGTTTGTAAAGCATTGATCTAATTGATTTGTCGGATCGGGACAAGCTGAGATATTGACGAAAGACGCTCCTAGGGTAGCTATCTACCAGATTGAGATGGTGTTCTGCTCAGAACCAATTGACTTTGGGAGTTCAAAGGCAAATTTCTCGCCGTATTAATTGAATGCCACCTTCCAATACTGTTTAAATTACAGAACAATTATTGGTATCGCAAATGCCACATCCATCAATTTTTGCAAAGTCCAAACACAGCGCAATACAAATGGTGCCGCAGAAGAGCGCCTGGAACGCGACAGTTCAAACTAAAGATTGGCTCTCCCGCTGCCGGATACCACTTTACCTGTCCTGTTTCATACACTTGCTGGTCAAGCCCAAGATCCTCACAACTGCTGTTAGTGTCATTTTCTGAATTTTTTGCCACCATGCGCAGCTGACTTGGCGTCAGATTGTGCTCGCCACATTCTGTCCAATAGTTTGTCAAGGTATTCCCACCGCCATCGGTGTACACGCGGACTTGATTACTTGCGCAATCACTGGTGTGAAACACGATCTTGTCGCCTTTGTTCGGCGACGCATGAACCATCCCGGCTGGCAGAACAAGCGCCATACCCGTCAGCATCATGAGTGTTGCGTTTATTATTTTATTCAACAAAATTTTGCTCCCTGTTCTCTCGTGCGGCTCGCGACGCTTGCGGTGTGGTGCCGGTCCACCCATGAAACGCACGTACAAAGGAATTGGGGTCTTCAAAGCCAAGCAGAAAAGCGATTTCAGAGCCATTCATCGATGAAAATTCAAGGTAGTGCTGTGCGAGTGACATGCGTACGTTATCCAAAATCTGCTGATAACCGCTGCCCTCGCCCTGCAGACGCCGCTGTAGTGTGCGCGAGCTGACACCGAGTTTGCGAGAAATCGCTTCCATCGCGACACTACCCGCGGGCAACCCCTCGAGCAAAGCGCTGCGTACGCGCTCCGTCATTGACGCTTTAATGTGTAGCTCATGGAGTCGCTTGCTCAATGCCGGCTCGAAGAACGACCACATGCCGTGGTCAGCAGTCAAAAAGGGGCGTTGAGCATCGGCTGCGCTGAAAACCAGGGTGGACATGCTACCCGTGTTCATGGTGCAGCCGAAATAGCTTTCATACTGTGAGACCGCATCCAGCGGCATGGAGCTCACCAGGCCTAGGGGCTTTACCAGAGTACGTGTTGCCAATCGTGCCAATTGAACAAAAAATACCAATTCAATAGCTACGGCAACCCTTGGCGGTGGTATCGCTTCATCCAGCCATTCCAATGTGAGTGTAGTTGCAGACGGTGTGATGTCAACTTTCAAGTTGATCGGTGCCACCAGTCGCTTGTATTTGGCGATACGCAGCAGCGCCGCGTTCAAGTCCACGCTGCACAGTGCTGCAAACAAGGCAGCGTCAAACCAATCTGCCGACATGGCCTGAGCGAAACGCAACGGCAGTGGCACGCATTCTGCCGCATCAGCCTCAGTGGCCTCCTCTTCTAGCGCGGTCAGCAACCTGAAATATTGCAGCGAATCCAGGCTTGCGCTCTCGCGCGAGAACAAATCACCCGGCAGACGCGCTCGCTGTAATACCGCAGCCGGATGAAAACCCAGATCCTTCAACAGAAGACGCCAAGCGCGCGAGACGGTATAGCCCGCCGGGATGGGTTTTGGGTGCAAATCAGGGCGGATGACGCGATGTCCCATGAGTGTGGTGAGTGCGGAGGTTCATTTTTTAGCCGCAGTATAGCCAGTGGATCGCGCCAACACACTAGCAAAACGCGCCAAAAAAAGACTCGCGACGAGGCGCGATTCGCGATTCATTTGGCGCTTTCCGCTAGTGCCACGACCGCATTTGCAAGGCACAGTTCGGTATCTTTAGAAAGGTGACTTCCCATGAAGCTCAACATAAACCACAAAACGTATGACCTGAACGTCGAACCCGACATGCCCCTGCTATGGGTATTACGAGACGAACTGGACTTGCCCGGTACAAAATACGCGTGCGGCATGGGACTGTGCGGTGCCTGCACGGTGCTGATCGACGGTAAAGCGGTACGGTCCTGCATCACCCCAGTCGGCAGCGTGAGCGGCCCTGTGACAACCATAGAAGGCCTGGGTACGCCCACGACATTGAGTGTCGTTCAGCAAGCCTGGATTGAACAACAGGTAGCGCAATGCGGTTATTGTCAGTCCGGACAAATCATGAGCGCCGTGGCACTTCTCTCTCAGAACAAAGCTCCCAGCGACATTGACATCAATGAGGCGATGTCGGGCAATCTCTGCCGGTGTGGTGCCTACCCTCGCATTCGGGCCGCTATTCATGATGCGGCAAAGCGTCTGCAGGGAGGCGCCCAATGAGCAAGATTAAAACTATTGCAAGACGCAGTTTTCTCATCAGCTCAGTGGCGGTGATGGGAGGTGTGGCTTTTGGGATTTATAAATACAAAAAACCCTACCCCAACCCCTTGCAACATGATCTCCCCCAGGGTGCGAGTGCGATTACACCGTATGTCCGCATTGATGCCCATGGGGTGACCATCATTGCGCCCCGTGCCGAAATGGGTCAGGGAATCCACACCACACTGGCGGCGCTGGTCGCCGAGGAGTTGGATGTCGCGTGGGACAGCATTCGTGTCGAGCACGGCGCACCCGGTGAGGCCTACTACAATCGCGCGTTGCTGGAAGAAGGCGTGCCATTTGCCTCGCTGGACCGCAGCGCCATGGCAGAAGGCATGCGCGGCACCATGGGCGTGCTGGCCAAGTTCATGGGCATTCAGGGTACGGGCGGCTCATCCAGCGTTCGGGATGCGTTCGACAAAATGCGTGTTGCCGGTGCGGCAGCGCGCTTCGCTTTGATTTCTGCCGCGTCCAATCAACTGGGCGTGCCCGCATCAAGATTGAAAACTGATCGTGGTGCCGTGGTGGCCCCTGACGGCAGGCGACTACCTTACACCACCCTGGCCGCTGCGGCTGCCACCATCGCGCTACCCGATGCGCCACCTCTGAAGCCGAGTGCCCACTGGCGCTACCTGGGCAAATCCATGCCACGGGTGGACATGATGAGCAAATGTAACGGTACGGCTGTGTTCGGTATCGATGTACGTCATCCCGAGATGGTGTTTGCAACAGTGCGCATGAACCCGGCCATCGGTGCGCCACTGAAGCGATTTGATGCCACGCAGGCCAAGGCACTGCGGGGCGTACTGCAAGTGGTCGAATTACCCGGCGGTGTTGCGGTGATCGCGGATAACACTTGGCGCGCATTTCAGGCGATACAGGCGATTCAATGCGATTGGGGAGCGCCCGTGTATTTCACCAAGACGCCTGAATTCATGAATGCGATTCACGCTTCGATCGACGATAAACACCAGGATAGCCGTATACGCGATGACGGTGACGTCACCAAGGCCATGGCGACCGGCAAGGTGCTGGAAGCCGAGTATCAGGTACCGTTTCTCGCTCATGCGACGATGGAGCCCATGAATGCGGTGGCATGGATGCGGGAAGCGCGTCTGGATATTTGGACAGGGACGCAAGCACCCACCGTGGTGCGCGATCAGGCTGCCGCACTGGCTGGCCTGCAACCCAGTCAGGTGTATGTTCATACCCAGCTCATGGGCGGCGGTTTCGGTCGACGCGCAGAATCCGATTACGTGCTGCAAGCCGTGCGTCTAGCGATGAACATGAAAGGCAAACCTGTGAAGCTCACGTGGGGTCGCGAGGAAGACATGACCCAAGACCCTTACCGACCAGCTGCGGTCGCGCGTCTGCGGGGCAGCACCCATGCAGGGTCAGTCAACGCATTTGATGTGCGTGTGGCCAGTCCGTCAGTACTGGAGTCGCAAGGCGCTCGACTGGGGATTGCTATGCCCGGTCCGGACAAACTGATCGCTGAGGGGACTTACGATCAACCCTATGGCATTGAGAACTATCGGGCGACGGGTTACCGCACACCGGCCCTGCTGCCGATTAGCAGTTGGCGATCGGTCGGCAATTCCTATAACGGCTTCTTTATCGAAAGCTTCATGGATGAACTGGCAACGCAGGCGGGCACCGATCCGATGAAACTGCGGCTCTCGCTCATCAACCATGAAGCATCGCGCAAGGTATTGGCCGCCGTGGCCGATATGTCCGCCTGGAGCCGCCCGCTTGAGAAAGGCCGTGGTCGAGGGGTCGCCTTCCACTTTTCATTCGGCGTGCCCGTTGCTGAAGTAGTGGAGGTCACGATGACGCAAGAAGGAATCCGCATCGATAAAGTGTTCATCGCAGCCGATGTTGGTATAGCGCTGGACCCTCGCAATATTGAAGCACAGCTCCAATCCGGCGCCATCTTCGGATTGAGTGCCGCCATGTTTGGTGAGATCACTTTTGCTAATGGCGCAGTCGAGCAAAAAAACTTTCACCAATACGAGATCATCCGGATGAAGCAAACGCCGACGATTCAAGTCCGGATCCTTGAAAGCGCAACCGAAATTCGCGGTGTGGGCGAGCCAGGCACACCGCCCGCAGCACCGGCTCTGGCCAATGCCATTTTTAATGCCACCGGCCAGCGTATACGGGCTTTACCACTAAGCAAACACATTAAATTCGTTTGAATCAAAGCAAAAGAGGCTATGAACCATGGAAACTGTCAGTGCTTATTTTGGTGCCGAGCGAGCAGAAAGTATCGTCTTTATCGTCGCTGCGTTGTTCGCCCTGGCAGGATCCGCCTGGTGCCTCTTTGTATTAAAGCAGCCCTTCTTTTCCGGGCTGGCGATCAGCTTTTCAACGATCGCGGTATTACAGCTGATTGTAGGCGTCACGATCTACCAAAGGAGTCCACACGATACGGCACGCGTACTTCAAATGATTCAGTCAGAGCCAGATCGCCTGCAGTCGGAAGAAGTCACCCGCATGCAAGTAGTGATGCGTAACTTCAAAATTTATCTTGGCGTCGAGTTGGCTTTATTTATCCTTAGTCTACTTGTGCTGACCATGATGAATCCGGGCAGTCTCATATTAGGGGCCGCACTCGGGCTGGCAATCCAGGCAGCCTTCACAGCGGTACTGGATTTGATCGCCATGTTGCGCGGTGGCGCTTATCTTAACTGGCTATTGCTGCAATCATGAGGCGGGCTCAATACGTATAAAATAAATAATGACTACGCGCCGTCAAATCATCCGGTATGCCGTTGGAGGCTCCATCGCATTGACGCTTGGCTGCACATCAGACTCGATGCAGCGTTCGCAGAACCTGAGTACTTTTGAAGTACGGGACGCAGACTGGCATGATCAACGCAGAAACCGGTCTGTTCCTGTCCGCTTTTACCTGCCCGATAAAAAAATTACGACGGGCAAGCGACCTTTGGTAGTTTTCTCGCACGGTATAGGCGGGTCACGCTACGGTTATAGCTACCTCGGTCGGGCCTGGGCACAAGCAGGTTTTGCCAGTCTTCATCTTCAGCATGTGGGTAGCGACCGGATGCTCTGGATCGCAGGCAGTCCATTAGACCTTGTAAGTCGTTTGCATCAAGCTGCCAGAGATTCAGAGGCAATTGCTCGCGTAGAGGATGTGAGTTTTGCTTTGGACCAGACGTTCAGCGGCGACTTGGGTCAAACGATCGATCCGAATAGCGTTATTGCGGCCGGTCATTCCTATGGAGCCAACACAAGCTTGCTGGCCGCGGGCGCACAAGTCGAGCGCGGAGGCCGGTTACTGAATCTGCACGATGTCCGTATTCGAGCGGCGATCGTGATTTCTGCGCCCCCATTTTACGGTGAGTTATCGACACATCGCATATTGAATTCTGTTCAAATACCGAGCTTGCACATTACCGCTACCAATGACGTGATCCACATTCCTGGCTACTACAGTGATGTCACAGATCGCATACATATTTTTGACAATATGGGCAGCCATCACAAGATACTTGCTGTCTTCGAAGGTGGATCACATAGCATTTTCACGGATCGCTCAGGTACAGGTGGCTTGCTCTTGAACCCGAAGGTAAAAGACGCTACCAGCAAGCTCACCTCTGCTTTCTTGCACAGTATATTGAATGGTGATCACGACGATCTGCGTCATTGGCCCATTAAGCATCATGCAATTTTGTCGCGATTCACTTCTACACTGTTGTGACTCTGAAATTAAGTTGGCGCCTCTTTCTTTTAAATCAGTTTCATAGTCACATTTTTCAGCTGCAGGTAATCGTGCAGTGCCGCCATACCTTTTTCCCTTCCGATACCGCTCTTCTTGTATCCGCCCATTGGCGCTTCAATCGCGCGTTCATGGTAGGTGTTGATATAGACCGTACCCGCCTCCAGTCGTGAGGCAACACGATGAGCACGACTGGCATCCTGGGTCCATATGCCGGACGCAAGACCATACTCCGTATCATTGGCGATGCGGATCGCCTCTTCTTCACTGTCAAAGGGAATCAGCACACCAACCGGACCAAAAATTTCTTCCCTTACTACCTTCATGTCGGGCGTTACGTTGGTGAACAGCGTGGGCTTGATGTACAGCCCCTGATCCAGTCCCTCCCCCGAAGCCCGCTCTCCCCCGGTCAGACAGGTGGCCCCCTCCTGGCGTGCGCTCTCGAAAAATCCAAGAATCTTCTCAAACTGAGGCTTGTTGGCGATGGGACCCAGCGTTGGGAAAGGACGATCGCGCCCTATCGGGAAGCTCGCGGCCGCCGCAGCAATCTTCGCGGCGAACACATCGAATATTGTCCGCTGCACCAGAATACGCGTCCCGGAAGTACAAATCTGGCCACTATTCAAAATAAAACCCATTAACACCATGGGAACCGCGGCATCAAGTTTCGCGTCTTCGAAAACGATGTTGGGAGATTTCCCCCCCAACTCGAGCGTGACCGGCATGATCTTTTGAGCGGCAATGGCGCCGATAGCCTGCCCGGTCTTGACAGAGCCGGTAAAGGATATCTTGCGAACCAGTGGATGGGTCACCAGCGGCGCGCCCGCATTCACACCATCACCCGTGACGACATTGAATACTCCGTTGGGGATGCCTGCCTCCGTCGCCAAGCGTGCCATTTCGAGTGCGGTCAGTGACGAAAACTCGCTGGGCTTGAGAACCACTGTGTTACCTGCGGCTAAGGCAGGCGCCAGACTACGGGCTGCCTGATTGAGAGGACCATTCCAAGGCGTAATAATGCCGACGACGCCATAGGGCTCGTAAAGGTTGTAGCAAAATATCTGAGGATTGATGGGGATCGTATCACCGTGAATGGATGCTGCGAGACCACCGTAGTAGTCAAAGAACTTGGCAGATTCCACCACAATCATCGGTGAAAGACTGGATGGCATACCCATCTCTTCCGATTCCAACTTGCCAAGGTAGGCAGCATTTTGAACGAGAAGGTCGGCTAATTTTCGTAAAATCTTGCCTCGCTCCAGCGGATTCATTTCTGCCCACACACGTTTTGCAGCAAATGCGGACTGCACTGCCAAATCAACGTCTTTGGCATTCCCCTGCGCCACTCTGGCTACGAGCGTTCCGGTAGCAGGACTAAAGGAATCAAAATATTGCCCTGCTTCAGGCGGTGTGAATTTGCCGTCTATGTACAGTTCATATTGCTGGGTCATGCTGCGACTCCTGGTCATTAGGTGGGTATTACGTTGATTTTTGGTCTGCAATAATCATTGCAGCAGCTTTTTCGGCAATCATGATGGTCGGTGCGTTGGTGTTGCAGGACGTAATGCGCGGCATCACCGATGCATCTACGACGCGAAGGTTTTTTATCCCATAGACTCTCAGCTCGGGATCAACCACAGACTGCTCATCCACTCCCATTGCACAGGTACCGACGGGGTGATACACCGACTGAGCGGAGTCGCGAATGAAACTCTCCCATTCGGCATCGGTTTTGATTGACATACCCGGCGAAACTTCAGTCTTGATGAAGTTTGCCAAAGGTGGTGTGTTGAATACGTTTCTGATCCATCGCATGCCCTCGCGCATCACTGAGAGATCTTCATCGTTATCAAGATAATTAGCGAAAATGCGTGCCGGCTCACGCGGATCTGGGCTGGCCAGTTGAATCGATCCACGTGCTTTGGGTCTGAGCAAGCTACAAGACGCATTAATGCCTGGAAATGAGTCAAGAACAATGGCCCCCGTTTTACTGATCGTCAGGCTCATCGGCCGAAAGCTGATTTCAACATCTGGGCGATCAGCATTTTTTGCCACTTTGGGAAAAGCAGTTGCCTGGACCGCACCGATATTGAGGTAGCCGCTACGGTTCATAAAATACTTCAGCGCCTGAAAGTACATTCTTGCGCCGGTGAGTTGATGATTAACCGAAATGGATTTTTCGCACTCGGCGATGTAGTAGACGTACAAGTGATCCTGCAAATTAGCGCCCACGCCCGCGAGTGCATGCGCGACCTTGATGCCTCGTTGCTGCAGATGCTCACCGGGACCGATTCCTGACAGCATCAGTAATTGGGGCGAATTGATGACTCCCCCAGACAGGATGACCTCGCGCCGGGATCTGACCTCGACTTGCTGACCACCGCGGGTGTAACGCAGACCCACGGCCCGGCGATCCTCCATCAGAACCTGCTCTGCCAGAGCCTCTACCACCACATGCAGATTTTTACGGCTCCTGACAGGGTGAAGAAAAGCCTCAGCGGTGGAACTTCTCCGCCCCGCTCTGACGGTCACCTGCGCCCGTCCCACGCCCTCCTGGATACCATCATTGAGATCTCGGCGAAACGGCAGTCCGGCATTGACCGAAGACTGAATAAACAAGCGGCTGCCTTCATCATCAATCGCCGGATCGCTGACCGCCAGCGGTCCATCCGCACCGTGCATCGCACTGGCACCGTGCTGTTGATTCTCGCTGCGCTTGAAGTAAGGCATGACTTCATCCCAGGACCAGCCCGGATTACCCAGTCGGGCCCAGTCGTTGTAGTCCTCGGGATGTCCGCGAAGGTAAACCATCCCATTGATTGAGCTTGAGCCTCCCAATGTGCGTCCTCGTGGCCAGTAAATTTTTCGATCGCGAAGATGTTTTTCAGGCTCAGTAAAGTAAGCCCAGTTCGTCGGCCCCGGACCAAAAACGCGAGAGGCGCCGGCGGGAATTTTCATCCAAAGGCTCTTGTCCTCCGGACCAGCTTCAAGCAGCAATACCGAGACCGAGGGGTCCTCTGATAGTCGGTTCGCAAGCACGCATCCGGCCGAACCCGCACCGACGATGATGTAGTCATATGTGATGACGTCAGCCATTACCAACTCGCTGACGCTGGATGATGATGAGGATGATGCATTGCGCCTGAACTCACTGGCCCACCCCGCTGCTGATGATGGGGCCGAAAAGCTCCCACTGCTCTCCCTTGAGCCGCATCATTTGCATTTGCTGTATGGGATACAAATCCGTGGGCGTCGTGTGCGCAACTATCCCTGGAATCATCAGTTTGAATGGAATCTTGTTCAGACTGGCGGCTTGCTTCATCACATTCGCCCGTGACAAATCGTTCCCGCATTGCGTCAGAATCTGGACCAAAGCCTGAGCTGTGACGTAGCCATAAACCGTCATGGAATCTGCCTTGTTTGCACCGGGCATGTACTTATCCATAAAAGCAGACCAGGCTTTCATTTCAGGGTGATCTTTCCAGCGAGCGTCTGTGGATTCCATCAGATAAGCGGTACTCAAAATACCCTGACTGTTCTCAATACCGGCCGGCTTCATTACAGCGCCAACCGAAACAGAAATATTGATCAAGTAATGCGCCGGCTTCCAGCCAATCTCGGCCACTTTCTTAATTACCTGAGAGGCAAACTTCGGTGTCGTGATGTTCACGAGAACATCAGCGCCGGAGGCTTTGAGCTTAAGTATTTGGGAGTCGACCGTGGGGTCGGCCGGCTCATAGGTTGCTGTGGAAATGATCATGGCACTTGATTTCTCACCCAGACCTGCTTTCAGTCCGGCCAGATAGTCTTTACCGAAATCATCGTTCTGATAAAGCACTGCAATCTTCGCATTGGGAAGGCTGGCCAGAATATGCTTGGCATAGATTGATCCTTCGCTAAAGTAGGTCGGCTGCCATCCCATAGTCCATGGATATTTTTTCGGATCGACTAAATGTGTCGCGCCACCGCCTACTAATAATTGAGGTACCTGTTTAGCATTGAGATATTTTTGCGATGCCAAATTTGCCGCAGTACCAATCGTATTAAACATCGCCAGCACATCGTCGCTCTCGACTAATTTGCGCGTTTGCTCAACGGTTTTTGGTGGACTCAATGCGTCGTCATACGAAATGAAGTTGATCTTGCGGCCATTGATTCCGCCGTTTTCATTGATCATTTTGAAGTACGCTGCCTCAGTCTTGGTAATGGTGCTGTAGGCTGAGCCCGGACCGCTGTAGGGGCTAGTATTACCGATTCGTATTTCTGTATCTGAAAACCCGGGTAATGACGCTTTTTCAGCCCACGCACCCGGCATGACCGCGCCACAAAACACCAGTGCTGCAAACCAGCTTCCGAAGCAGATGTGACTTGCTTTACCTTGCTTTTTTTCATTACCCGTACTCGACGTGATAGTGAGACTGGACTCAGCTTTTCTATTTATTAAATTCGTGATTTTCATGATGCTCAGACCGTTCATGCTTCACTCCTGGTTAGTCAAAGAGAATGCCTGCTTTTGCGCTGCAACCGATCGAAAATAAAATGTCGACACGTACTCAAACCTGATGGCATAAAAAATATCATCGCAATCAAAAAACCTCCGTAAACAGCACCGGAAAGACCTTTTGAAACGCTTTCTGCAAGGTTCGGTACGAGCAAAACAAAGACTGCTCCAAAAAACGCCCCCGGTAACCATCCGACACCCCCAACCACCAAACCGACCAGAATGGCCGCCGAAAGATAAAAGGTGAAGCTCTCCGGTGCGATGTACTGAACGGCCATTGCACTTAACGAACCTGCGATGCCGTTGAATCCTGCACTCAGACCAAAGGCGAGCGTTTTATAAACCGATTCATTGACTCCCATGGCTCTGGCTGCGAGAGGATTTTCCTTGACCGCCAGCAGAGCGAGACCCGTACGACTACTCGTGATATTTTTTGCGACAAGATAAAGTACGGATGTCGCTGTCAGGGTGATCAGATAGAGCCATTGATCCTCGTTGATCGATAAGCCGAACGGAGCCTGTGGTTTGTCGATGGCAATGCCCTGAGAGCCTCCGGTCCAATGCTCCAGAACAGAAAGCTTGATCACCTGCGGCATCGCAACAGCCAATGAGAATGTCGCCATGGCCAGATAAACACCTTCCAGTCGCAGCGCCGGCAATCCAAACAAAAAACCAAACACAAAGGTAATGATTCCAGCCGCGACGATGGCGAGGACATAATGAAGTTCGAATTGCGCCATCAGAATCGCTGCCGCGTAGGCGCCCACTGCGAAGAACGCCCCATGGCCGAGCGAGAGCTGTCCGCTGAATCCCACCAGCAGATTCAATCCAAGAATGGCAATGGCAAAAATCATGATCTGTGTTGCTTGAAACAGTACAAATCCTTTGGCGAATACCGGCAGGACAGCGGCCAATACAAGCATCGCCATGACCATGAAAACTTTTGTCGCAGAGCTGATGTCTCGTCCCTGATGCAGTATTTTTTCCTTCATACGCGGCGCACCATTTTTTTACCCAACAGGCCCTGTGGACGAATCACAAGGACACCAACGATGGTGATCAGAGCCAATGTGAGTTTGAGTTCGCCGCCAATCACGGGAATGAATGTGCCAGCGAGGTTCTCCATTACCCCCACGATGATCCCGCCGAGGACAGCACCACCGGGGCTCGTCAGCCCGCCAAGGACGGCTCCGGCAAATCCATAGACCAGGGTGCCTGCCATCATGTTTGGCTCGAGGAAGACAATCGGTGCGATCAGCATGCCGGCCACGGCACCGATGGCGGCGGCGAGTCCCCAACCCAGCCCTTCCATGGTCCAGACACGGATACCCAAGAGCCGCGCCGATTCTGGGTTATCTGCGGCTCCACGCATGGCCAAGCCGACACGGGTAAACCGAAAAAAGAGAAACAACAGAAACAGGATCGCTAAGGTCGTGCCCATCATGCCGACCTGATGCTGACTGATCCAGACACTTCCCAGAAACGGCGCGGTACCGAATGGCGTGGGGAACGATTTGACTGTGTAGCTCCAAATGTATCCCGCGACGCTATTAAAAATGAGTAGCAAGCCAATAAACACAATCACCAGGCTCAGTGCAGGCGCACCGCGGAGCGGCCGCATCAGGATGCGTTCGATCAAGACGCCAAATACAAACGACAGCACGACTGTGAGAGGAAAAGCCAGCCAGTACGGCATGCCGTACTCAATCATCTGCCAACCCGCAAAGGTAGACAGCATGGCCATTTCACCCTGCGAAAAATTGACCCGACCGATGGCCTGATAAATCATGACGACCGCGAGCGCCACGCAGGCGTAAATCGTTCCTGTCGATAGTCCAGCGACCAGCTGCTGTAGAAATAACTCCATGATCAATTTCCCAAATAGGCGCGACGAATGCTGTCGTTACGCTGAATCGCTTCTGCTGAACCGGAAAAGACAATACGGCCGGTCTCGAGAAGAAAAGCCTGGTCTGCCAGATCCAAGGCCAGATGGGCGTTCTGTTCAACCAGAAGTATGCTGAGGCCTTGCTCTTTATTGAGTCTTCGGAATATGAGAAAGAGATCCCGTACGACCAGCGGCGCAAGACCAAACGAGGGTTCATCAAGCAAAAGCAAGCTGGGACGCGCCATCAATGCCCGACCAACCGCGAGCATTTGCTGCTCACCACCGGAAAGGGTGCCTGCCTGTTGCGTACGCCGATCGAAAAGAACCGGAAAGTAGTCAAATATCCGGCTCATATCGCCGTTGATGCCGACCTTGTCGCTGCGACGAATGGCGCCGAGCTGTAAGTTTTCAAGCACACTCAAGGCACCGAAAGTGCCACGCCCATCGGGCACGTGACCCACACCCAGCCGCGCGACCTCTTCCGTGGATAACTGATCGATACGCCGCCCATTGAACTCGATACAGCCCTGGCGCGACAGCATGCCGCTGATTGCCCGCAAGGTACTGGTCTTTCCAGCGCCGTTCGCACCCAGCAGCGCGGCGATCTCCCCGACATTCACGCTGAGATTCATGTCATGCAAAACCCGACTGCTACCGTAAGCGGCCGTCAGGCTCCTGATAACGAGCTGCCCTTTCATGCGCTCGCTCCGCCGAGATACGCACCGATGACATCGGGATGTCGTTGTATCTCCTCCGGCGTACCCTCTGCGATCTGACGCCCAAAGTTCAAGGCGATGATGTGATCCGATATCGACATCACCAGCCCCATATGGTGCTCGACGAGCAATACAGTCAGACGGAAATCAGCGCGAATTCGCTGGATCATCTGGCCCAGTTCGATCACTTCCTCATGATTCAGCCCGCACGCAGGCTCATCCAACAGTAGCAAGCTTGGCTGCGTCGCCAGTGCCCTGGCTAACTCGACACGCTTTTGGGTTCCAAACGGCAGATCGTTTACCTTGATTGATGCGACAGATTCAAGATCCAAATAGCTGATCAGCTGATCGGCGATCACCATTGCATCGGCATTTGCCTTACGCGACAAGGGCATGCGCAAAGCATCTGACAACAAGTTTCCCCGAGTGCGTATGTGGGTTCCTATTTTGATGTTGTCTGTAACGCTCAGACCCTGGAACAGTGCGAGGTTTTGAAAGGTTCGGCCTATGCCTGCATGGGCGACATGGTGCGCAGGCATGCGCAGCAGCGATTTACCGCAGTACAAAACATCGCCTGATGAAGGTGTGTACAAGCGGCTGATGCAATTAAAGAGAGTCGTTTTCCCTGCACCATTGGGACCGATTAACGCGATTATTTTTCCCCGGGGTATACCAAAACTCACACCATCCAGCGCAACCACGCCACCGAATCTCACGACGACATTCTTCACTTCAAGCGACAAATCAGCGTTGACACGAGGCTGGCCTGCAGCGGTCATCGCATCATCGGTAGTGGAGCTGACAGTGGGTGTTTGCATGATGGGCAGAATGATCACTTGCCCCTGAATACGGGTTTTCTTTTTTCTACAAAAGCGGTCCGACCCTCCAGGCGATCTTCGCTGTTGCGAAGCACACCAAATGCTTGCTGCTCCAATTCCAGTCCGGCAGACAAGGACGTGTCACGACCGATGGTTGACAGCTTTTTGACAGCAGCAACTGCCAGTGGCGCATTGGCAGCAATTTGTCGGGCAATGGACGTGGCCGTTTCCAAAAGCATCGGAGGTGCCACAACCCGACTCACCAGGCCAATGCGCAGCGCCTCTGCAGCATCGATTCTTGCACCGGTCAGCAGCATGAACATTGCATCAGACTGACCAACGGCACGAATAATGCGCTGCGTGCCACCCGCCCCTGGAATACTGCCGATACAAACCTCGGGCAGACCAAAGCTCGCGTTATCAGAGGCAATGCGTATATCGCATTGCAATGCCAGCTCAAGACCACCACCCAGCGCAAATCCATTGATCGCCCCAATGACTGGTTTGCCGGTCTGAAGGCTACCTAAATTGAATGCAGGGCGAACCGATCCGTAATGGAGCTCAGCAAAAGATTCAGCGGGTGGTGCCGTTTTTTTTAGGTCCGCGCCGGTACAAAAAGAACGATCGCCAGCACCGGTAAGTATGACGACACGGACATTAGCGTCATAGGAGATCTGCTGCCAGATAGCTTGCAGTTGAATCACTGAATCAGGATCCAGTGCATTCATGGCTTCGGGTCGGTTGAGAGTCACCGTCGCGACAAACTCATTTACTTCAAGAGATACCGTCATTATGTGGATGCAAACTGTTGATTGTTAAGTTTGAAATTAAACAAGCGATGCATATCTGTGTCGCTGTAGCCCAAGGCTAAAAGAATTTCACGCGTATGCTCACCGAGGATCGGTGGTGGATGACGAGCCGCAGGCAATTCACCGCTTGACCTGAGCGGAGATCGAGGCATCGAAATGACGCCGACAGACGGATGCTCAATGCGCTCTTCCATATCCGCCCCAATGTATGGAGGTGCGCTGACCACTTCGGCATAGTTATTGATGGGGGCGCAGATGATATCGGCAGCCTCGAGCGCAGTGATCCATGTCAGCTTGGATTGCATTGACATCCGTGATTCCAATGCCTGCACCAACTCGACGCGATGTGCGATACGACTTTCAAGATCAATAAATCGCAAGTCAGTCAGCAATTCCGGCATCCCGACAATTTCGCACAGTGCTTTCCATCGTGCCGGTTGATAGGCGGCCACCATGATCCAGCCGTCAGAACAACGCAACGCTTCATTCGGTGCCGCGTAAGGGGCAGCACTACCCATACGTTGAGGAATAATTTTATCGGCTAGGTAGGCAGACAATGCAGATTGTTGAAGCGAGACGGCACTGCCGAACATACTGATGTCAAGGTGCTGACCAGCACCGGTCACCTCACGTTGCGTAATAGCGGCCAGCACGCTCACTGTCGCCAGATACCCAGTGACGATATCAACGATGGGCACCTGTATCTTGCACGGCGGTGTATCGGGTGATCCAGTCACACTCATCAGTCCAGAGACAGCTTGAATCACACCATCGACACCCGGCTTGTCTCGCCAGGGACCCGTCTGCCCATAGGCCGACACAGAACAATAGATCAGGCGCGGATTATCTTTTCTGAGCGTTTC
Source organism: Oxalobacteraceae bacterium (assembly GCA_027490465.1). Taxonomy (GTDB): domain Bacteria; phylum Pseudomonadota; class Gammaproteobacteria; order Burkholderiales; family Burkholderiaceae_D; genus Pernthalerella. The sequence continues at coordinate 30,660 of JAIXXZ010000112.1, read as the reverse complement.
ATAACCGAGGGAGAGCCGCTGCATGACACCCGGGCGAAAGCTCTCTACAACCACATCAGCTTCGCGCAGCAATTTAAGACAAATAGCCAGATGCTCGTCGTTTTTTAGGTCGAGAGTGATGCTGCGCTTATTACGGTTCAAAGACATGAAGGTCACACTTTGACCATCAACGACAGGCACAAAGGTGCGCCCCAAGTCACCGCTGGGTGCTTCTACCTTGATCACATCGGCGCCCAGATCAGCGAGCAACATGGTGCAAGTCGGACCTGCAGCAATCTGGGTGAAATCAATGATCTTGAGTCCGGTTAACGATTGTGAAAGCACGGATCAGGCCTCTGAATAAAGTATGTTCATTTTCTTCACCTGCTTCATACCGATACGCTACTCAGGCTGCGTCCTCCACAGACATAAAGCAACTGCCCTGTGACGTAATTAGACGCCGGCTGAGAAAAAAATCGGACTGCATTGGCGACATCCTCAGATTGCCCGATGCGCTGCACGGGTACCGAACGCTTGAGGTCGCTGATCACTTGCTCAGATAGCGTCTGAAAGAGCGGGGTCTCGGTGATCCCGGGAGCGATCGCATTAGCGGTAATGCCGTGACGTGCATATTCCAGAGCGAGGCTGCGGGTGAAACTGACCACGCCACCTTTGGACGCCGAGTAGCTTGCCTGACCCCGATTACCCAGCCACGCCCGCGATGAAATATTGATGATTCGTCCAAAGCGCTGCTGAACCATATAGGGCAGAACAGCCTTTGCGCAGATGAATTGCGAGGTCAAATTGGTTTCGACTACACGCTGCCAGAAATCGAGGTTCATCTTCTCGACCAGCTTGTCTCCGCCAATACCAGCGTTGTTGACCAAAATATCAACCCGTCCGGTAGCGCTATACAACTCAGCGACTTCATGCTCAACTTCTTCCTGTGCAGTGACGCTGATTAATTTTGCATAGACATCAGCACCTGATGTCTTTAACTCTGCAGCGGCCTGATCGAGTGCTGCAGAATCCACATCCCAAAGGGCAATACGACAGCCTTGGCTTGCCAAATCCTTCGCAATGCCCAAACCGATGCCTCTGCCACCTCCGGTGACGATGGCGGTCAATCCGCTGAGGGAATCCGGGATCTTGTTTGCCGCTGATTGTTGGTTGTCAGTCATAGGGAATGGTGAGATTTATATTGAGAAAATATGGATTGAGCAGGCGGCATGGTCTACGCCCCATATGCCGCCACCTGTGACCTGACTCAGGCCGAGACGCGCACCCGCCACCTGCCGCTTACCGGCACGCTGCTGAAGCTGTTCGCAAATTTCAACCATCTGCGCCACGCCAGTCGCACCGGGTGGGTGCCCCTTTGCAATCAGACCACCGCTTGGGTTGACAGGAATACGGCCACCCAGCGTCGTTGCGCCACTGCGCAACAGATGCTGCGCTTCGCCTCGCCCACACAGACTCAGGGCTTCGTAATAGAGCAGTTCCGAGATGGTGAACGCATCGTGAAGTTCGATCAGACTCAAGTCCTGCGGTGCAATACCCGCCTGCTCATAGGCCATCAGCGCTGAACGCGCCGTAATCTCTGCTTCGGTCATGTCGACCGCACTGGTTTCAAAAACACCGGATTGCACTACCGATGCCAAGACACGGACTGGCTTGGCCAGACCCTTGCCCGGTTTTGTCGTGAGTACGACTGCAGCAGCACCGTCGACTACCGCGGGGCAACACTGCAGCAAGGTCAGCGGCTCCGCAATCGGGCGTGATGCAAGTACTTCCTCGACTGTCACTGTTTTGCAAAATGTCGCAATCGGGTTAAGCGCACCATGTTGCCGATTTTTGACAGACACCTCTGCGAGGACCTGGGGCGAGACATCGTAGTCATGCATATATCGACGCGCGCGCATCGCATAGAGCGCGGGCATGACCATACCCCGTCGATTATTCCAATCGCGCTGACTTAATGGCAGCGCACCACCACCGAAGGTGCTGAGCTGATCCATGCCGAACACCAATACGGTGTCGTGTTTTTGAGATCTGAGCGCATCCAGTGCCAGATGGAATGCCGTGGCGCCACTGGAGCATGCATTGTCGATGTTAAATACCGCCTGCCCATCTGTGTGCAGTTCACGCAGAACGCGCTGACCCGGGAGGTGTCCACCCGCGGCATTTCCGCAATAAAAAGCCTGAATATCCTTGATCGAGAGACCGGCATCGGTAAGCGCATCCATAATGGCCGCTTGCGCCAGCACTTCCTCGGTCAGATGGGGAAACTTGCCGAAATCAGAAATACCAACACCAGATATGACGGCTTCGCTCATGCTGCGCTACCTGTCGACTGTCGAAACGCATAGTCTTCCGACCCGTCTTTCAACGCATACGCTGTCACTTCCATTGTCGCGCCCAGCGGCGGCTCTTTCCCGGGCTCGTAAATCATGGGGCCGAAAACCCGAACGTCTGGCTCAAAATCCACCATGGCTAATGCATAGGGACCGCGCTCGCGATCAACGTGAACAATGCTGTAGGTGTAGAGAACACCGCGGGTACTCAACACGCTTTCCTGATCCGGCACATCACCCAGTGTGAATTCTGCTGGCGGAAACTGCCAATTGACGTCATCACGGCTGCGGCTTGCCAGCAGCGCCAATCCATGTGGTGTCTTGCTAATGTGGCTACTGAGTCGTTTTGTGATTTTCATTTTCGCTGTCTCTGAACGCCTTCTGGAATGAAGCTGACTTTAGGAGTTGAGAACCCATAAATCAACGCATGATTTCTGCTCGATATATTTAGTTACGCTAAAATCGAGCGATGCAAAGATCTCATCTGCCATTACTCGGCTTGCGCGCCTTCGAGGCAACGGCAAGACATCTCAGTGTTTCCAAGGCTGCCATGGAGCTGTGCGTTACGCCGGGCGCTATCAGCCAACAAGTCAAGCTTTTAGAGGAAAGCGTTGGGGTTTCGCTGATTCAGAGAAGAGGACGTGCCATCGAGCTCACCGATGCCGGTCTGTTATTACATCCTCAATTGACGCAAGCGCTGGACTGGATCAGTGTTGCGCTCGACTCGATCACCAGAAAGCGCAGCAAATCCACCATCAAGCTAACGCTGTTGCCGACGCTGGCGGAGAAATGGCTGATGCCACGGCTTGCACGATTTCATGGCGCCCATCCGGACCTGGATATCCAGATCATGACGAGCTTCAGGGCGGTAGAACTAGAGGCAGAAGATGTCGATATGGCCTCATGGGTAGGCAGCAGCCTTCCCTCCGGGGTCAGTGGTGTGCGCCTGTTCGATGACGAATTTACGCCTGTCTGCAGTCCGTCCCTTCTGGCGGGAGGACCACCTCTCGAGAAGCCTGCTGATTTGATCAATTTCACATTGCTCAAGTCAGTGCCGCGGGCCGATTACTGGAAGGCCTGGTTGACGCAAGCCGGCGAGCCCGATTTGCAACCGACGCACAGCCTGTCATTTGGCAGTTCTTCTCTCGCGATTCAGGCTGCAATTGATGGCGTCGGCATCGCACTGGTTCAACACGCCTACATCAAATCCGACCTCGATTCGGGTACCCTCATCGCACCTTTTGATATCAGGGTGCGAGGTAAAAATGGTTACTACCTGGGCTGGTCTTCCGCACGCCCCGTCAGCGAAGCCTTTGCGCTTTTTCGCGACTGGATTTTGCAGGAAATAAGGCGCCCCGATAGTCTGTAAACGATTAGCGCAAGCTGATCGCGTCCTTGATCGCAACGAGAATGAGATCGGCATGCTCATCGAGAAAGCGATCATGATTTGCGTTGAAATTCTTCAATGCAAACTTGAGTAAAACCGGTGCGTGATCCATGGGTATCACGATCGCACTGAGCGGCTTATGCCAACCGAGGGTGTCGAAGTGTGTCTGAACCGCGTTGGCGACCTTCTCGCCGAGCTGCGCATCATCGACGCGAACCTGCAAGTCCAGTGCTGCACCGATTGCGGTCGTCACATCGGGGCAAAGATGTCCGAGATGCCGGATTACGGCAGGCGCCAAACCAGCATAGCCGTGCGACTGGGTGATGCCAGGGTAGCTATTGAAGATGGCGACAGCGACTGCATAGGCGACTCGAACCAAGACATGACATGTCAAAGGCTTGCCTCCGTCCTCCTCGTCTCGGTTCTGCAGCAAAGAGGCCGCGCATAAATCAATTCGCGCCGCATGATCCGAGGGCTCAAGCAGACGCGGGTAAGCATTGCGCGCCAGCCGCCAGGCCTGATATCGACTGGCCTGAACTAAAGGGTTGGCTGTTTCGACAGCACCCACGCACATCAGCGCCCACCAATACGTTTCAAAACTGGTCGACCGTGCCAGCGAAACAGGCGCAGTCGCCAAGGCCGTGCTGTCCCAAAAGATGGCTCTCGGTCTGGTTTTTGGATCAAAGAACTCCAAATGATGAACCTCGCCGTGATGCCGCACTGCAGACCCACCTCGGTTCTGCGCCGACGTTGGCGAGGTCAGCACATTGAAAATCGGCACCTTAGCCGCGAGCAGTTTTTGGGTGACGGGCTTTTGACCATCAACGTGTCTGGTCGCCATATCAAGAAGCGGTCGTTTCTCACCCATCAACATAGCGACCACGCGCGCACCTTTGATCACGCTGCCTGCACCAATCGCAATCAGCGCATCCGCACCTAATTCGTCCGCCATCTTGGCGGCTGCTTCGATGCATTCACTCGGCGCACCCTCGGAAACGTTCGGAAATATACCCGCAAGATGGCTGCCCAATAGTGCGGAAATATGCTGCGTGAGAGTAGATCGCTCGTACACGCTGCGTCCACACAAGATCAACGCGCGTTGTGCGTCATTGCGCATTAATTCATCGGGCAGTGACTCCAGCGCGTCAGGCCCGGCGTAGACCTTCAGCGGATAGGTTCGGGAAGAAAATGCATATCCGGCAGATTGATTCAGCGTGGCGACCATAGGAAAAATTTTCAGCATTTAACAGACTGAAACTTAGGTCATCATGCGCTGTGCTGACAATGCAGGATTACTAGGCTTTCACTTTAGTTTTTCTAACGCGTTTTAAAAATCAGTTACACAACGGCACGTGCCACTTTTTTACATGTAGCGCCGTATATGCTCGCTTCACAAAGCCATTTTCTGGCCAATTCCCTCCCGCCGCACCATATCAAAAACGAACTATATGACTAATTCCCTCGAAAAAATTCGTAACTTGTTAACTGCAAAGAATCCTGCATTAGCAAAGTTAGTTTCAAAATCTCGTACAGATACATCCGTATATCAGCATTGGGAAATTGCACTAAACGCGACGGCAACACTTCGCTTCCTTCCTGATAGAAACACTGACAACCCTTTTTTTTGGGTTGAGCGAGACATGATCAAGCTTCCATTTGCTGGCATCAAAGGGAAAACTGAAATTAAACCTCTAAAAGTTATGGTCCCATGCATGCAGATGTACGGCGAAGAATGTCCAGTTCTTCAAGAAGTTAGAACATGGATGAAAGATCCAACCCTTGAAGAAATGGCGCGACACTATTGGAAAAAGCGTAGCTACTTATATCAAGGGTTCGTCCGCGAATCACCATTTCGTGAATCAGATGCTCCCAACAATCCAATTCGTCAGTTCATCATTGGCCCACATATTCACAACCTAGTGCTAAACATGCTGATGCACAGAGACCTACTAGAGTCTCCCTGCGACATCGAACGAGGGATGGACTTCACTATTAAAAAAACTGAAAAAAGTGGTTACGCCAACTATGACCAATCGTATTGGGCATTCAAAGAGTCAGCCCTCAGTAGCACTGAACGAGAAGCAGTTTATAAGTTCGGACTTAAAAATCTCGGCTCGCGATTACCACCGAAACCTAATGTTGAAGCGGTCAAAGTGATCCGTGAGATGTTTGACGCTAGCATTGATGGTGAGATGTATGACTCAGATCGATGGGCTAAGTTCTTTGCACCTTACGGATTAAATCTTTGAAATTAGTTCGACTAGGTGCGGGAGAGTCCCGCAAAATACTCTGATTCAAAATCAAAGTTCGAATCAGGTATTTTCAGGAAATAATGCTATGAGCAGTCCGATGGACGTATCAAGAAAAATATGAACAGTTGCAAAAAATATAAACAAACAGCAGATACTAAGAGTTAAAGGTGAGAGTTGAAAGGACTGAGCACCAATTGTTCCTTGAAGAAACAAGGCAAGCAATAAGAGTACAGCTTGCTCAATGATCGCCAATCGAAACTGTTCAATCGTTGCATTGGCATTTCCACCGGATTTATCAAGAATATCGCGAAGCTTTACGGCGATCACAGCAGTTGTCTGAACATTTATAGCAAGCAAAGCTAATACGATAGCTGTGAGATTCTTTGATAGATCAGAGATCAGTGGCGAACCCATCCAATTTAGAAATCCAGTTGCAGCATTAGCGCAAACCAGATAGATAAAAATGTTTCGGAACCAAGAAATCACTTTAGTACACCTTTGAGCAGAAGATCTAAAGATTCACAATTAGCATCCTCGAAAATAATTTCATCAGCTTCAATCGTTCTAACTGATGTAGATGTTCGAATTGTCTTTTTAAAGCCTTTAATTTTCACTTTGATATCACCACCACCGTTAGCTGAATAATCTACACAACTCGAAATTAACCCGTCAGATTGATCAATTTGAAGTGACGAGCCTGCTACAGCCTCTAATTCAAGTGATGTTTTCTGAGAGTTGGACTCTTGATTTAGTCGCCGCAAATCCACCTTCAACACTCCAGAAATGTTTGCCATGTTCGGCGAGATCATCTCAAAACGTACTCTCTCCACTCGGCCACGCTGCCGCTCCATTAGCTGCCAAAACTCAGTTTGCTCGTATATGCTCTGAAATTGAACTGTAAGTCCGCGATCTCTTAGTGGCCTACTGATTCTTTTTTCCAGTGTACGAACTACTGAAATCGAGTCTTTAAAAGCACGTTGATTCCGTGAAACGCCAATGATTTGTACTGTAGGATCGTTATTTATGAACACTGTAATGTGTGGCCAATTTTCTACCGATTCACTTCTGAAATCAGGTTTATTGATAACGGTTTTGCGCTTAGGTGCAAGCTTTATTGAAAACCAGTACCCATCTGAAAAAAGCGTTTTCTGTAGTAGTTTCTCTGAGTTGAACAATGCACCTTCTTGTAATAGCCCCCAGAAAATTTCATTCTTTTTTTCTTTGATCTGATCAAGCGTCAGAGATTCACCAAATAAATCCTGCTGATGCTCCTGGGATGCGGGAAGCAGTTGGTACCGAAATAACTCAAAGGTTGCCATATCAATCCAATTTCAGAATCTTTTGAACATGATAGTCACACTCTCACTCAACAAGGTCAAACATTAAGCGCAAAGTTTTCTAAATGTATTTTCGCTCCTTGATTCGAACAGATTAACAAGCTCTAAGATTTGGGTTTTTAGACCTTAAAATGGCGGACACCGACCCCAAATTTGCGTGTTTTGCTGGAAAAGTTGCATTATGCAACTTTTGAATCAATTACACGGTTTATTACACAAATTGATTTTGTTGCTGTAATAAATTGATTTTAAACATTTTTCCACGCGCCTGGCTTGCTGTTAATCCGCAGGTCCCTGGTTCGAGTCCAGGTCGGGGAGCCAAAAATCCTTTTAAAAGCAAGCACTTAGGGCTTGCTTTTAATTTAACTTCTTAATAACACAGTTATAACACAATCAATATAGCTGCCGCTGGTTGCGCTCTGCTTTTCTCGCTCGTATACTGCCCATATGCGAGTCCTCTCCTCTCAAACCCTCGTTTTACGCACCGAGCAGCTGCGCTTAGTGATGCGTGACGGCAGTCGGAAATGGCAAGCGCATTACAAGATAGATGGCGTCAAAAAATGGTTCAGAGTCAGCACAAACACCACTGACCTCGACAAAGCCAAGAAGATCGCAGAACGTATCTGGATGAAAGCTACCTTCGATCATGAAGAAGGCAGACCTGTTATCAGCAAGAAGTTCAAACCCATCGCTGAAATCGTTCAGCATCGACTGGAAGATGAGGCCAAAGCAGGTACTGCGAAACCCAGTGCCAAAGACTACATCTCAGCCATCAAGCTTTACCTGATCCCGTTCTACGGCAAGTTCAACGTGGACTGCATCACACCAGCACTGATATCGGAATTTCATCGCTGGCGCCGTGACAAAGTGGGACGCGAGCTATCCGGCAGCGCACAGAACAATCACAATGCTGCATTCAATCTTGTGTTGGATGAAGCCATCGAGCGCGGCTACATGGGTGAGAGACAGCGCCCTGCTACAAAGAACACCGGTGGCGATAGCGATCGTCGTGCAGAATTCAGCCAAGAAGAGCTGGAAACTTTAATCGCCTACTTCCCCAAATTCATCGATGATGGCCGCACCGCTATCACTCGCACCTTGCGAACCCTGCTGTCTGTGTATGTGCCCTTCATGGCTGCCACAGGCATGCGCCCTGGCACAGAGGCAGAATTCCTCGAATGGCGGCACATCGATGTGGAGATGCGTGATGGTCAACCCATACTGCATTTCCGGCTACAAAAAGGCAAACGCGGGGCGAGAAACTTCGTAGCGCACAATAGCTGCTGGCTGCTGCTAGAAAAACTTCGACAGATGAGCCCTGATCTTGCTCATCTATCGCTTCAGCAATTGTTAAAGAAAAAAATCGACAAACGGGTCTTCCGTATGCCCTCGGGCAACCTGCCTGACAACTTTAATAAACCCTTCCGGCAAATGCTGGAGGAATCTGGTCTCTTGATCTGCCCGGTGACTGGCAAAGAGCGCAGCTTGTACAGTCTTCGTCACTACTACGCCACACAACGGCTTTTGGAGAGCATCCCGATCCACGATCTGGCTGAGCAAATGGGTACCTCAGTACTCATGATCACCAAGCACTACAGCCACCTAACGCCACTGATGAAGGCCAAGCAGTTTGCGGGTACCGTGGATGGCGACGGATCCGACCAAGCTGCCCAAATCCGCGCTTTGATGGCCGCTCAAATGCCCAACAACATCATGCAGCTGATCGAGATGAGCACGGGATTGACGCTGCCCATGGTGGTCATCAGCCAGGATGTGTCCAAAGACTTCAACGAGCGCTTAAAACAGCGCAAGCCACCGCCCAAATAGCCCAAGTTCCTTCTGGTTGACCCACCCGCTCATGTGCCTATAATCAAGCCATGAGCGACGCCCTAACCCGCTATTTCAACGACTATGCTGAGTCCGCCTTGGACCGGATTCATCATGGCCTGACTGCCATTCGCTTTTATAACGAAGCCATTCACCGCTTGGATAACGGGATCGATATTACCGACAGCATTCCTGAAGTCCAGCGCGTGGGACGTGATGTGGCCCGGGAAACTGCCCAAGACGCTCTAGCCGACTACGAGAATCGGATCAAGCACGCTTGGGATCTACCCAAATCACTTTCAGAGATCGCAACCACTCGAGTTACCTCCCACAAAGAACGGCTAGAGAATCTGCCCCGCTACGAAATAACCCACACCTTCAAACTAGAGGCTGGCAAGGTCACAATAAACATCACCACAGCCAATCGTAATCACCGCCTTGAGATCGCGTCAGCTGGCAACGCCATGGCATCTCGTGCAGCTCTGATTGAACTTGAGCAGTATTTGACCTTGGCAGCGCTGTCCAATTGACCTAGCCAATTCGCTGTCAGCTGGTCACGGTTTTAAGTTCCTCGATTGAATAAAGATCTTCCATGATATCTGCGAATGCGCTTTGCTCTTCACGGATACTCTCATCGATTTGAGACGCCACAAAAGACGAAAAATCCTCAGCTAGTTCGTTAAAATTTTTTGATTGATTACATAAGGCCTCAAAGTCTTCCATCTCAGCGTGTAGCGTCCCAAACGCGCTCCAGATACGACTGTTTTCTTCTGCTGGACCAAGTAGGTACTCATAAATTTTTTTGGCTTCAGTTTGCCAAATCTGAATGTTTGAATCATTTAATTCCATAGAAAACAGAGCGGCACCTTTGAGTTGAGCATACATACCATTTTCAGAATCAGCCTGGATCGCCAATAAATCTGCGGATATTTCGTCATATATACGTGCAGCTGTGACGATTTCGCACGCCAATTGCTCTTCAAACGTTTGAGGCAGTTCAAGGTCGTTCAAGTCAGCAGAACGACAAATGTAATAGGTAGTCATAAATTACTCCCTACGAAAATACAAAAAATGGGGAGTTTCCTCCCCTTGCCACTAAACTTCTTTAACTTCCATTTCAATTGCTTCTTGCTGGGCATACTTCAAAGGCTTGCTAATTTCTAATTTCAGATGATCCCTCAAGCTGGCAGATATATTTCCTTGCAAAAGCTTTTTTTGAAGGTTTCTCAAACCTGCCTCCAACACCCTCAGACTTGATGGTGCGCTTTTCGTTAAATACTTGAACACAACATCCTCGAAATTCTTACCGAGATCATGAGCGCCTAAGATTTTGAAATGCCCCTTTTTATATGGATCTTCAGCTGCCATAAAAAAGGCAAATTGAGCAGTCTCTGCCGCACCAGTATTGTCAGAATTATGAACCGTCACTTCCTGATCGAAGGTCAGCTGTTGGAAGGTATTTTGGAAGGCGTAGTACTTATAAAACTCCCTGAGCAAGGCCAGTCGAGCAGCGCTTTCTTTGCTACCTTGCTTTTTAGCCATAGCCTCAGATTCAATCTCACGAATCTGGCTAACTCCACCACGGCGGGTAATATACGCAGGAAGCTCCTCCGGCGATAAATCTTCAGCCATGGCTACTTCTAGCACTTTGGCATACCTTGAACAGGTTCGCTTATCTGAGCGAATCACATACTGCACCATGGTCGACATAGCGCTGGCCGCTGAGCCAATTTTGATGTCATGATCTGCTTTTATTTTCTTTTGCATCAAGCGAACGATTTCATTGCTATTTTCGCTTTGCTCAATTCTAAGACCAAGACTGTAAATCGATCCCAATAGCTCGTACAGCGCTTGATTGCCACGAACCACAAACTCTGCTTGATATTTCTCGCTGAGCGAAAATAAGTTTTCTCCTTCACTAATAAACTCTGCTACCTGCTGATCGCGATTTTTCTTATCGGATGGTTTGACTGCTCGTCCAGCCTGATTTTCCATCGCCGAGCTCATGAAAGACTGAAGATCAAACTGCTCTAAATCTCCCACGTCCTCCTCAATAATGACCCGACCATTTTTGGGTACAGAAATGGCGCCATTCTTGTAAACACCATTTTCAACTTTTGTCTCTGTCTGTGTTCGCATGATTCCTCCTAAATATTATTCAACGGCGCAATCTGCCGTGCAGAAAGACTATCCAGAGATACGATAAATTTTCCGTCCGCGGCCGCAAAATTAATAAAGAATTTTTCGGGGGACACATGCCAAAATGGGTACAGAATTCAGGAGGTTGGATCAGCGAGCAAGAAGTTCTCAAAAACATAACCAACCCTAGACTGCTGCGCTGTAGTCAGCTATTTTGGTGGATCGCTTACCTGAGACTCAGCGAAGATTATTGGTGGTGTTGCCAACAGCGCGGCGACACACAAGACCTGCAATTACAAAATATCTATCAGTGCTTTGGTGATATCTATGCATTTGATCGCTTGGATCAGTGGTGGGCAGTGAATGCCGAGCGTTTGTTTGGACAAATGGAAACTCATTGCAGATCAGGCGATCCAGTGAGTGTGGTGCAATCCGCTGATTTGACTCACCAGCTAGATTTGGGTGGATTAATCGTGCGTATACCGGATGGCTTATCCACCGATTCTGCGCTAGTGCAATTAAAGCTTTTGCTGGATAAGAATCTGGTGAGCAAAAGATTAGGCAGACAATCACCACTGTTTCAGCTACTGGACTATCCCACCAAGAGCCGGCGTCGCTTGCTCACCGCCTACCAGACCTGGTGCCTGTCTAAATTGGTACGCCAAAGCCATGACTGTCGCTGGCGTCTGTATGAAATCGGTGTATCGCTGCGGTTATCGCCTCGAAACTTGCCCGATAAGACAGATAGCCAGCAGCGGGCGCGATTCAAGCAATCCTGTACGCGCGTAACCACACAGCAGAATCTTGCCGATGCAGCCCTTCTGATCGCTAACGTGGAATTAGGCCGATTTCCCGGCAAAGCCGCGGTGACTGCCACACCCAGATGGTCAGTTGCTCAGCAGCGTGATCTTGAGGCTGCAAGGCGTGATTGTCTGAGGTTTCGGCCAGATTGGCTGGTTCGTGAGTTTGAGTTTTTGGATCCCCTGCAGCAGCGGCGCCTTTCTGTTGACAGGCAAACCACGGTGGCTGATGGTGTAGCGATTCTTACTGAGTACGCCAACATGGACTTTCCCTTCATGGCATCTCAAAAGGCAGCGCGTGCGGGACGGCACAGCGCTAGTCTAGCCGTCAATCCTGCCCGGTGACTCTGCTTCAGTCACGATAAATATGCTGAGAGGAGTCAGCCATGAGATTTTATGAATTCGCCCCGCAAGCCAAACCCGTATTAAAAATCAGTCAGCAGCAACAGGTCAGACAACATCAGCTGCAAGCAAACACACCACCTACTCCGCAGCCCGGGAACAAACCAGCCACACCTGCACCCGCGCCTGTGAAGGTCTACCCAAAAAGTTGGCAACATGCATGGGTGCAAAAATACTTAGCAGCCAAGATTGCTCGAAGCGCACAGACAATCTACCCAAATGACGAGGATATCGCTAAAGCCTACATGATCTATGCCGATGCTCAACGCAAGGCGGACCGGGATTACGAGGCTGTACACGGCCAGAAAGATCCTGAGGATGGCTGGGGCGACGATCACCGCTGGGTCAAACGTGACCCGTAGTGCTCATATTAGTTCCACCGCCGCTCTCTTCATGTCGTCATGCACATCGATATATTTCTGTGTGACCGAAATATCTCTATGCCCGGCGAGTGACGCCAGCACCCTAACTGATATGCCTTTGGCTGCCAGTGCTGTGATAAAACTACGGCGACCGCTATGGCTACTGGCACCTGCAATCCCTGCTCGCCGATACAACCAGAAAAATAGCTGGCATAAACTGTTGGCAGTAAATGGCTTGCCACCGCTGGTGTAAAACACCGGTTCAATGTCGCTGTTGATGCAGCGGCAGCGAATATAGGCACGCAGCTCTTCTTGCAGCTTGGCAGGTAGATAAACAGTTCGAGCGTGGCGCCCTTTGGTTTGCTCGGGTAACAATCGTACTTCTGCGCGGATCGTGCCATCGGGATTGAGGATATCCTTCACCTTGAGACTGGCAATCTCACCCACACGCATGCCTGACCAATGACTAATCAGGAACATCACTCGATTTCGAAGTGCGAATTTCTTGGTACTAATGTACCGCATCACTTGATCAAATTCTGCTTGCGTTAACGTTTTTGCTTGGGCCATTTGTTTGTCCTTTCAGATAAATAAAACACCCGCTTGTAGTGTGTTTTCTTTTTCCAAAATGGACGACCTCTTTTTTTGTTGGTTGCAAATTTCGCAGATCTTCCAAGAATCAATGACTTAGCAACAGCGCATAAGAAAAGTTGAATTTTCTTATGCGTTTGCTTGCTGTCATTCTGTGGGAGAAATCCCACACGCTGCTTAATCTGCATGCACGCCGATCAAACCCACGCTGTCAGCAGTTTTGCAACCCGTTAACTGATCGTTATCCACAGCTGCTGTGGATAACCTAAAGCGTCAAATCAGCACTACAAGCTATTTATTCAGCTACTGGGCTTGTGCAGTACTAGACGCCATCAAAAAAGCGCTTGTAGCGCGTTTTAGCGCCCTGCTGTGCAAAACCCAGTGCAGCGAGCTGTGGGTTTTGCTCACTGGGCTGGCTTTTATTGCAAATTTCATAATTATTTCACTGGGCCCCAGCTCAGCTGTTGAGATCCACATTGGCCGCAATAAACGCTGGTTTTTTTAGCCCTGGATTGGCGCAGGCGCGAGCATCAAGCCACCACTGCTCCACTACATCTCGCTCGGGATCGTTGATACTTACATGCACTTCGTTGGTCTTGGTGTGATACACCGCGTAGCCTGCAACTGCTGACTTGTGCTTGGTTACTGGATCGTAGTGCTGCAACCAAGAAAACAGGATATCGGGATCACTATCCATACCAGCTGACAGCATGTCATTCACGGTCTTGATCTGCTGATCCGACCGCGCTTTGACTTCCCAATAGGCATAGGTGAAGAAGTCCACCAGATATTTCTGAAATGGGTTTCGTAGCTCAATGGAGCCGTTGTAGACTGCGCGGCGAAAAAGCCCTTGTCCATAGGTGCTGCCAAATCGTTCATTGATAAAGCCGCGTATGGCGATTTCTCGTTCTGCGGGTTTAGCAGCTTGTGCTTGCGTGATGACTACTGGGTTAATTTCTGCTGATCTCGTGATTACTGCTTCTCTCATTATCTTCTCCTTGATAGTTTGTGCAGTTGCTGGTTTCTGGTTGCAGGAATAGTTGCAGTTGCAGAAGAAGAAAAACAGTTGCTGATCTGTTGCTGAGTTGCCAGTGGCAGATCCCAAAAGGGAAGTTGCTGGTCTCGAGTTGCTGCTCATGGCTACTCATTTACCTCAGCAACACAACTCAACAACTGCAACTCTCTAGCAACTGCAACTCTCTAGCAACTGCAACTGTTTTTCTTCTTCTAGCAACTGCAACTCGCAACTAGAACAAAGCAACTCGCACAAATATTTATGCCTGAGACAAGAAAACCCACGAAAAATGCAGTGAAAATTAGGCTGATTTCCGCTCTTTTGGACAAATTGATCCAAAAACGCGGTCGTCCTGCCCAAAAATCAGTCATAAAGTAAGTGTGCTCTTAACCCAAATAGGAGGAACAAATGAGCGCACTAAGCAAGCTGAAATTGGTCGAAGCCCGCAAGCCCACTGCCTTGCCTGCGATTGTGGTTCGAAGAAATAAGTTGAGCGATAAACTATGGGAGCAGTTGCAGCTGGCACGATCCCAAAAGTCTGGTGAAACGTTCGCACCGGTTCGCAGGAAATCTGTACGCAACACTGAAACCGGTGAGCGCGTGATCATCGACGCACCCAAACGAGTGCGGCCGTGGTGGTTCACTGGCGACAATGGCAAGCTTTGTTTTTCAGTACGCTATGGATCACGCGTGCTGGATATTGCCAAAGGCAAGAACGCCATTGAAGTGGCCAATCTGGATGATTTGGTCACCGCAATCGAGACGGTAAAGTCTGCGGTTGAAACAGGCGAGCTGGACGCTCAGATTGAAGCCGCAAGCGGTAGCTTGAAAGCGGGTTTCAAGAAATAATTGGTTGGGATCAATGGGCACTGGACGTGTAGTTCAGTGCTCGATCTCGTTTTAATACTCGCTGGGCAGCATGATCACCCAGTGCTCGGTGTCCCAGCACGCGTATAGCCTGATCTGCTGCAAGGGAAAATCCGTGCAGGGAACGGCCTGTCTAGCGTGCTCACGACCGTTGCCGTCTTCATAGATCATCAAACCCTTCACATCGAGGCCAGTCACCGGCCAGCCCAGCTCTAAAGCAACCAAGGCCATCGCCGCCCCCGAGTCGAGGAGCTACGAATCATTTTCATCGATCGTTTTGCAGCAACAGCCTGAAGTAGGCTTCCCCAATATGCCGCCAGGTATACCGACCTTCGGCAATACGCTTCATGTCAAGCCCTGTTTGCTTGGCGACCGCCGAGGTCAATGAAGCGATCGCAGCCAGCAATGACTCAGCATCGCTAAACCATAAAGCCTGATTGTCCGTGGTGTAGCGATTAAAGACGCAGTCGTACGCCAGCACAGGCACACCAAAGTGCATCATTTCCACCAGTGACGGATTGGTTCCCCCTGCAGAGTGACCATGTACATAAATCGTTGCCTTGCTGCGCAGGCTGTGGAGGACACCCAATTCATAAATTGGATCTAACAAATGCAGGGTTTTTACTCCGCCAAAACGCTCTCGCAACTCACGTCCAAATTCACTGTTGTTCCAGTTCCCGACAAAAACTAGCGGCATACTTGGGTGCCTTGCAAATGCTTCAAGAATCAAGCCCACATTGTTTTCAGGTTCAATGCGGCAAAGCGCCAGAGCATAACGTGAAGGCAACTGTTCGCCAACATATTGGCTTGGTGTAGCTTGGACCGCATGATCACCTCCATAGGCAATCACATGACACTGCTTTCCATAAATTTTCGAAACATGAGCAGCAATCCCACCATTATCGGCAATCACTTCGTGCGAAAACATCACGGCTATTTTCTCGGAAAGCCGCAAGAACCAACGTGCTAGCCCCTTCCACTTTTTCCGCTTCCATTCGATGCCATCAATATTGGTCACGATACATGAACGAGACAATAATCGAACCAATGGCAGGGCAATTGCACCTGATACACCCAAGAGCAAGATGACGTCACTGCGCTGCCAAACGGCAGAAAAAAGAGAGGCGATATCGTATGCAATGCTGGAAACGCCGTTAGCGTTAAGCCGAACATAACGCAAGTCAGCACCATAACAGGACTTTTCTCGCACGGAATAGCTCTTCGCACTGCAATAGACGACCAACTTGGTAGGCAGCCTATTCGCCTGATGATACCGAGCAAGGTTCTCGACCAGTGTTTCGAATCCCCCGTACGAGGCAGGAATTCCAACGGTTCCCAGTATTGATATCGTCTTCAAGATACAGCGTTTTCGTTAACTTTATTTTTTAATAACATCGCGCATTGCCTTTGCAAATACGGAGGGGGAAAAGCATTCAGCCCTGCGACGCGCTGCCTCAGACATAGTGAGGCATAGCACATCGTTGCCAGCAAGTTGCGAAACCTTACTTACCAGCTCGTTGGTATTGCGGCAGTCGATCAAGAAACCTTCATGTCCCTCGCGCACTAGTTCTAATGGTCCGCCGACGGGCGGTGCGATTACCGGTACTCCAAAGGCCATCGCTTCGAGCAGGGTGAGACCAAAGGTTTCCACCCACAGGTCTGGCCTCGATAAATTCAGCACTAGGCTTGCCTGCGCATAGTGCAATGCAGGATCGTCGGTGCGAGCATGTATCGTGACATAACTTGATATCGACTTAGCCGCGAAATATCTACTGATTGCAAACTGGTCATCATTCAGCACTAGGTCGAAGCAAACATCAGCACGGTCAGCAAAACAATCGGCTAAAGCCAAAAACTCTGGTACCCCCTTGTAGTCGCGCAGCGAGGAAAGCATCAACACCTTAAAATGCCCATTACGGCGATGTGCATACTGGCTAGCGCGTGCACGTATAAGAAAATCCTCATCGAGTGAGTTGTGAATTGTTCTGGCCGGAACGCCAGCAATCGGCAAGCAGTTTCGATGGAAATCCGATACATAAATCAGACTTCGCGCAGTATGGCGCGCAATGGCCGTTAGAAACCATCTGAGTGGCACGGGGCTCACCGAGACCTCATGCAAGTGATACACGACGCGCCTTCCGGTCATCCACCCATAAAGCGCCGCACCGAAGGGCAGAAGTGTATTAACGTAGATCAGTGCACTGCGGTCGATGTCTTGTGTGCGAAACAGCCGGATCACTAAGGCTATCTGGCTGATCAGGTATGTTCCTAGGGTTAATATGCGGATTGGGGTGCGCCTATACCAGTAACGTGTGGTTTCTATGCCTGCATCATTAAGGAAACCTGAGCCACCGCTGCCAACGAATAAGCGCAACCGGTCTTCTTCTTGCCGTAAAGCTGCAATGGTGGAACAAAGAACACGCGGGCTTCCAGAGCGGTCGTTGAGCAAGTGAACAAAGATGATCACTGGAGCCCCTCCATTGCTACACGATAGGCGTTGTTAATCGTTGCAGACAGTTCGTTCCATCCATAATGTTTCAGCACAGCAGCTCTGAGGACGGCTGGATTACGGGGTGCCTCTGCAGCAATCTTGATTGCAACAGAAAAATTTTCAACGTTCTCAAGACGCCCTTGACCGGTAACTGCCAATTGGATTCCAGGAAGATAGCGCGCCGCCAATGCCACTTCTGTCATGCCATCGAACGCCACCACTGGCAAGCCACTGGCCAGCGCCTCAACCCACACTAAGCCTGCCACTTCAGCTGAAGTAAAAAGAAACAAGTCGGCTTGCTCATAAAGCGCTGAGAGTGCATCACGGGGAACCGGCGGTTGAAAGGTCACCCTGGAGCTTACGTCCAACTGGGATGCCAAAGCACGCAACCTAGGCTCTGCGGGCCCGTTTCCAACGATTCTTAAACGATACTCCTCGGGTAAAAGAACAAGAGCTTCGATCGCAATATCTAAACCCTTGATCCAATCAACGCGCCCGGCGCAGATCAGTTCCCTTGTACTTCCATTGCTTATTCCGGCGGTCTCGAAACCTGTATGGAAGGCACTCTCACTTGCACCAAGTTGGCTACGTCGGATCGTACGATTGGTGACTGGAATTTCAAGACGTCGATCAACCCATTCTCCCGCTGAAAGCACTACTCTGCTATGGCGAATATGGGCCCTCAAAAAAGGGTCAAACTTCCAGAGCATGCGACGTAATGCAAAAGAAGTAACGTGCTTAATCGAAATATTGATAGGCCAGTATTTTTTTCTCCAGCATGAAATGATTTCGTTGTGGTTGATTGGTCCCCAGACTACTGGAATGCCAGTCTGCCAGGCAAGAGACGGGATGCTGTCATTGTGGAAGTTAAGAATGTGAATTAACCGGAGAGACTCTAATATGCGAGTATGGCCCCTCAGTACTGTTGGCCAACTCATTTGCCACAGATAGGCATAAGCTTGATAGAACCGTGCGCCACGTTTCCACCAGCTCGCCCATTTAGGTAAATCGTAGCCAATCAGATAAACACCATGGCAAGTAGAGGCAAAGACAGGGTCGTACTCCAATCGATTCTTATTATTCTTGCGTGTTACCAAAATGATGCGATAAGTCTTATTAAGGTGACTTAGGACGCTGAAAGCCACGTGACCCTCACTTGACTCACCCATACTAACGTCATAGGCAGCTATCAGAATCCAGGGCTTATATTGCCCCTGTCGAAAAGGAACACTACTCGACACACTGGCTTTCACTGGCATCTCTCTGCGGCCTGAATTCGCTGCAAGTAATCCAACGAAAGGTGTCCTAGCAATTCTTTGAAAACATCATCTGCAGCGCGATCACCATTCAGCAAAGTCGCACCAATATTTCCGCAGGTTTCGCGGTAGTTGGCTTGAAGTGATCGAGCTTTCTCTAGTGTTAGTTCACCCTTTCGAGCTACCACTTCCTCGGGAGATGCATCCAGAAAGAACAGCCGCCCATATGGCATCAACACATTCAGCAACCAATTGGGCAGGCGTCTTGCCGGTATTCGAGAGCGTGTCAAATCAGAAGCGAAATCGAGGAAGCTACGATCCATAATGATCAATCGCCCTCTCCCACTTTGCAACCAAAGTTCTAGTCGTGCGAGCGTAAAGGCCCAGATGTAAAAACCTAATCGTAACCATCCATTTATTCGCGACGAAACCGGTGGCTCTGAATAAGGGCGAGTGTAGTTGCTTTGAGTTTTTCGGCGTCTAAAAAGCTGGTGCGGCATGGGTATCCAGGCAGGCAGTAAGTGAACGATCTGGGGTTGTTCTCCGCCACCCTTGCGGATAGCGCGTACCAACCTGTCAACAAGGGTACTTTTACCGGAGCCATCAAGCCCGGAAATGCCCAGAATCAAGCCCGCCTTTGTCCCAAAGCCGGACTTAAACTTGAGATGTGTGGTAGTGGCTTGAAAAAGCCATGCAACTACAGATATTCCATTTTTTGCACCGCCCGAAGCTGCCCGTAAACGCCATTTGGCAAGTCCTGTTACACCATGCGCCTCGATCTGACTGCGGGTGATCGGCAGAGAAAGTGATTGTGCAGTCTCGGCTAAATAGCTCACATCGACCCCCGACTCCTCAACTCGCACCCAGTCGCGCTCGCTTAATTGGCCAACGATAAGACTCTTCTGGATGAATCCTACGGCACCTGCCAACTTCGTCTCGTCGCGTCGCAAGGGCAAAAGTCGGTCAAAAAGTGCGTGACCCGCAATGTCTACGCCAACACCGTACCAACGTAGACCGTCGAAGAAGTCAATCTTCAACGCATCATCGTCACCTAACGTTGTCGGACGGATGAGAACGATCTGCGCGAGATAGCCAATGTCTCGAAATCCCACAGGAAACCATCCTTCGGCCAGCGCAGCTTTCGCAACTAATCTGCACGCGGATACCGCATTACCGGGAGGGACGATGAAATCAAGGTCGCCCCCCTCTCGCGCGTGCGCATCCGCCCCCCTCAGCCCTAATACAGGCATTACGTCTGCAAGCGACCTTTTTACTAACTCAGTTACTTCAAGCTTCATACATGTTTCACCACAATACCGTAATAAGCAGCTAGCATGTCATCAGCTGCGGCACGCCAATTGAGCCTTTCTTCAATTAAACGCCGACCATTCGCAACCATGATAGGCCAGTCCGCCCGGTGCTCTAGTGCATTGCGCAAACCCCTCTCTAAACCGAATACGGTGGGCTCGGACATAAAAAAGGCCCGCCGATCATAAAAGTAACTGGCCTTCGATGTGCGCGTGATTAACAACGGTGTTCCCAAAGCCATAACTTCCATACCAGCGATTGAGAACACGTCGCACAGGGAAGGATGAACAAATAAATCTAGAGAGCTAATAAATTCAGATTTCTCAATACCAAATTTGGCACCGACACCAATTACCCCGTGCTCAGCAAACCGATTCAATAATGACTTACCATAAGCAGAAGGCGGTCCAGCCAACATCAATCGCATTTTGTGGCTTCTATTCAGTAAAGAGAACGCAACACATAGCGCTTCAAGGTTTTTCTCGACGGACAAACGACCCAAGTAACCAATGGTGACTTCTCGGGATTCCACATACTTGCGTTCGCCTAGACATGGGTAATCATCGAGATCGACGCCATTGGGTATGCAAAAAATATTTTTTGGTTGCGCTACAGAATATAAGTCCGTTGCCTCCTCTTCCGTCAGAACATGCACGCCAGCTGCATTTGCCAAATGTCTACGTTGTAGAAAAGTGTGAAACAACCACTTTTTATACTTTCCACGCGCGTGCGATCGCCCAGATGCGAGGCCATCATGAAGCGTGACAACATAAGGCGTGCGCGCTTTATCGCACATGCGTGCGACCATCAGATTCCATGGGGAATAAACCCCGTGCAGATGAACAACATCGGCCCAACTAATTGCCTCGGTCAGAGCATGTAGTAATGGCTTCCCCCAAACCGAATAGGCTTCAACAGAAAACCCATCCCGAGAGATAACTTCACCTTCTCGCTCGACAGATTCCGCCTTTCCAATAACACGAGTCGATACACCGCGTGATGCACAATACTTTGCAAGACCTGCAACAACCTGATTGACCCCGTTTGCCCGTGACTTGTTGGCTTTGCCGAGAATGAAATGTAAAATTTTCATATCAAAAAATTCTCAATATATTTATTGAGACAAAGTCAACACAATTGTTTTACAAACATAATTTAGATCGATGATTATTAAAATAAACTGCAGATGAAATAATAGAAGAAAATATTAAGTACCAGATCAATAGAGATAAGTTTTTTGGCGTTAATGTATTGCTTCCAAGGGCACCGATCAGCATCATCAAAAATACTATTCCATAGCCACCTGACGCCCTCTTCAATACGTGAAATACCAAAAAAAACATTGGAATCAAGCCAAGCAGACCAAATCTATAAATAACGTCTCTTATTTGCGAATCAGTTGCGACCGGATTAGCAAATAATCCCACCCCATTGATCATGGACCAATTTGGATCAGAGAGAATGCCAGCAATCGCCTCGTTGTCATCTGAATACCTAAAAATCAGCGCATCTATTGCATTGAAAATGTTACTTTCAAAAAGTAAAAATACTTTATCGGACTCAAAGAGACACACCGAAATAGCTGATGCAGCCACAACAAGTGCCACCATTAATAACACAGCCGATTTCAGTGCGCCCCAGAGATTTCTAAAAAATGAATATCCATGATTATGTGCTACAAAATACAAAATTAACGGCAATCCAAATATAAACGTTTTAGATGCGGCCAATAAACCGCCGAGAAGCAAAATTGTGATCAACAAAACTAAAAATATTAATCGGCTATTTTTTGGTTGCTTATGCTTTAGCTCCTTGACACAAAGAAAAATGAATAAATTATATGCAATCGCAGCATAATAAGGGAGCCCAAAAAAACCGCTAAAGCGCCATTGCCCTGTGTCTGACATACCAAATGCATACTCGCTTATGAATTGATGCGTTATAAGTGGATTCCAGACGAACGCAATTATCGCAATGCATGTTGGCGGAATAATGTAATTAACCACAGACTTTTCGATCATCGTCTGTGGTATTTTCGGATGGAAATGCTTTGCCAATAAATATGCAGCAAATATTTGAGCATAAACCTCGATCGAGCCAATGGAAGCCTGTATTTGAAACTCACTAATTTGCCGTGTAGATAATAGACTTATAAAAACCGAAAAAAAAATACCGAGCAGCAATGCAATTACACTCATTTCAATTGCCGGTAATTTTAATGTTAGTCTGGGCAAATATGTAAAAATCAACAATACAACGAATGGCCATAGCCATAGTTGATACAATCTAACCTGCGAAAATACAATCGGGCTATAGATGCTAAGAAAAATAGTCAGAACAAGTCCAATTTTATACATGAAGATTTTTTTCATATTTGTCTTCAATTGGTCTTATTTAAATTTTCGATGAAATGAGATTTTTTTTATTTTGCAACTGCGTATTAACAATCAATTTAAATATTGGCACAAAACCAATCAACAGAACAGATAGCATCCAAAGACGTACTGCATTTGTGATTACATCAATTTCATGCAATGAATAAAAAGTTGCGACGACTATTAAAATCTGTAATAACAGAAAGTCACTAGAAACTATTTTTAGTCCGCTAACCCTGTACAATAAAAAACCTTCAATTACACAGCGGCACACCCAAACCAATGCAACACTGACTAATCCGAACCACTGGGCAGCAGCCCAAGCTGCGATTGTGTAAATAGGTAACTCTAATATTTGAACCTTTGCAATCACATCTGGCCTACCCTGTGATTGCAATAAAAAATATGGTACGTGCGAAACACCATTAAACCATATTCCCAAAAGAAGAATTTCACCAAGAGGCGTAACTGCTTTTGCAATATCCTCGCCAACCCAGAGGGTAATAAATGGTCTCATCACTACCAAGCCAATTAGCACCATTATTGTCATAGTCCACGATAGCGGCCTAATTGCGGCTTGGGCGAGCGCATTGCTCTCCCATTTATTCATTAAGGAGAGTATGGGAAACATCGCTCTGCAGAGAGCACTTGGAACCACTTTAAGCTTTCCAACTAGCTGCATGGGAATAACGTAGTGAGTCACTGAAGTGGCTCCAGCGACAATGCCAATAATAAATCTCTCTATAGTTTCAAGTAGCGGCACCGTAGCACTCGAAATCGCCGTCCACCCACCATATTTGATTAAAGACTTCATTCTGGCAGAATTTGTTTTTGGATAACCAATAACTGGAATTAATTTTACGCAAAAATAAAATTGAACGAAATTAAATGCAATTCGAGCTGCAATGGCGATCGGTATTGCAACATCGAGTGTGGGCACTATTAACCATGCCCCAATTAGTGGAGTAACCTGAAATATTGATCCACCAGCAACTTGCAAAATGTTTAAAGCTAGAAATTCTCTCCGACCCTCAAGCGCACCATTAAGCACCGAAGAAATAAGTGCTATTGGAAGCATGGCGATCAACCAAGGCAGCAGGCTTATAATTTCTGAGCTATATTTTTCTGACTTTTGTACCGTATATTCAATTAAGCTCCCGCTAAATGCACATAACAACAAAGCTATAAAAATCCCGACCCCAAGATTTATAATAATTGAGTTCCAGAATATATCTGATCTGATATGCGGCTCACTTTGCTCTTCTTTTGCAATTTGATTGGATACGGCTTTTCCCAAACCAAAATCCAGAAATGAGAAGTAGCCCAAAATTAGCCACACCATAGCTAAAATCCCATAACGCGCCTCTCCTAATATATTTAGATATAAGGGTACTGTGACGAACATTACTGCCATCGACAAAATTGCACCCGAGAGATTGATTGCTGTATTTTTTTTTATGCTCATTGATTTCTTCTTAGTTTTTATAAAGCATTTGCTCGAATAACAAGGCGGTCTCATGTGCACCATCCCATGTGCCGCTACGCTGATTCGAGGAAGGCTGTCGCTCAATCTGCCGAAGCGTCTGCGTGAGAAGATAGATCATCAACAATGCAGGGATCGCCTGTTTATGGACACTCGCCCAGCGCTGTAGCAGCCAAGTTGTGACTGCCTCTATTTTTGCGATGGGAGGTTGGCATCTCACTCTGGGTTGATTCAGGATGAAGTGAATGATGTCGTTGCTGGGGGGGAGGGCGTACTCGGCGTACTCCCAGTCGAACACGTAAAGGCCTTCACTCGATAGAAAGGTGTTCCAAGGAGTAAAGTCGCCGTGGCTCAGACAGGATGGCAACTGCAAATCAGTCCGAGCTTCCAGTGCGCATATGGCAGCATCCAGGTCCTGGGACCAGGCTTCATCCAGCTGCATGCGTATGCGACCGAACCGAGCACGGAACTTAGCTGCCTCTTCGCTGACAGTGACTTGGCGCGAAGCTGCGGTTTTTTCCGCAAGTTCCGTCACGAAGGCAAGATGTGAATGTGTCAACTGAGTGGTGGATCGAGTTCGGTTGGTTTTGAGGGTGTCGGTTACCAGTAGGGTTCTGTCGCCTTGCTCGCCATAGAAGAGCACCTTGGGTACATGTGCGGTTTGCAATACCAGCGTGCGAACGCGTTCAAGCGTTTCTGCTTCGTGGGCCAAAAGCATGCGAACCTGAGGATTCCGCGTAAGCTTAGCGAAGCCCTTCAGTCCCCCCTTCCCATCCATGATCTGCACAGTAACTTTGCGGTGGGGGCTGTCGGTGCCGCTGAAGTAGGCAAAGGCCAATATCTCACCGGATTGGAAATAGCGTGCCAAGCTGGGTTCGCCAACGATGTAAACCTTATTCTGAGTCCACAGACGACTTAATCCGACAAGGCTGAGAGTGCTGGCCGCGGCTTTCATGATTCGTGCACCCGCCAGCAGTGGCTGGAAGATAGCAAAACCGCTGGATGCCACACGACCGTTTTCAAGTGGAATCAGCCACCAACGTGCATTAGAGCGCCCACCCACAACCGCGTAGGGCTTTGCGCCTATCTTTGGGTCTAGATATATTTGAACACCTAAAGATTCAATGTCAGCCACTGCGGACTTAAATACCGGATGAGTAAAAAAATCCGTCATACGGTTGTTTGACGTCGTGGTGCAGATGGGCTGCTTGAACCTGTTCCTTCTGTTGAGTGTGTTGAAACTTCCGCCTTCAACGCCTCAATCTCCACTTTCAGCGCGTCGTACTCTTCCATCTTGCGCCTGAGAAATCTGCCGGTCAGCGCCACTTTTCGGTGAATCCCTGTTGGGTATGCGGGTAGACATAATTGATGTTCTTCTTGCTTTTATGAAATTTTTTCATCTTTATAAAGCCCTTGCCAATGAGAGTGTTGTGGCACTCACAGCGCCAGCAATTTCTTTAATTCTGCAAAACGCCAAGCAGACTCCGCATCATTTTTCGCCTTTGATAAAGCTTCTTTAATAAAGGCAAGCAGAACAGAAAACATCAATGTGCTTATCACCGATAGAATCACAATCAACGCCCGTTTAGGCTTCGATTTCCGCTCCGCTGGAACAGCTTTCTCGATTACCTGTATCAGCGTGGCCTCCTTGGCTTCATCAATTTTCGCCATCTCAAACTGCTTTGCTAAAAGCTCAAATATGGTCTCGTAGTACTTGACATCGCGTGTTGCCTGAACAAATGCAATGCCACTCGAAGGAATCCGTGATGAAGGCATCAGATAATCACCTTGCTCGGTTGGATGATCCCTTTGCAGACGATCGAGCTGGGATTTCAACGCTGCGAGCTCTTGTTGCGCTACCTTTAAGTCAGGGTTTTGTGCGGTGGCAAAGGTTTTTAGCGCATTAATTTCTACTTCTTTTACAGCGATGGCTCCGCGCAAGCTTGCAATCGCGGTAAAAATGGCTGTCATTTGCTGTTGCGGGAAAACCATTTTTGACTTTTCTTGAGTTGAACGAAGTGCTACCTCGGCGTTTTTTAAGTTTTCTTTCGCGTGCTCTAGCTGTTTTTCAAAAAACAATCTGCGCTTAGAAGCTTCAGTGAGTGCAAGACCATCAGCCAATTTCTGTAGTTCTTCTACATACGCCGTCGCTATGTTCGCGGCTAGCTGCGGATTGGGGTCATCGACCTCAATCGTTATCAATCCACTTTTTTTATCGGTTTTTATGTTGCTTACGGTGCTGAGCGTTTTTCTGGCGTCTTGCTTGTACTCTTGTTCATACAATTCCATGAGCTTGAATCGATCAATTAATGCGTCTTGTATCGGCCGGCTCTCAAGCATGGCCGCATAAAGATCTCCAGAGGACTTCACTCCCCCACCACCTAGACCTGCAAGACTGGCCATGTCACCTAAAGCCGCAAGCGCGCTTGAGCTCTGCTGCTGAGGCGGCATGATGACGACCTTGCTGGTAAAAATTGGCGTCATTAATAAAACCACCATGACTGCTATCAGACCGGATATCGCAGATAGCCCGATGATGAGTCGTTTATTTCGAGCCAATACGAGCAACAGATCGAGTAAGTTAATCTCGTCCTCTGCATCTCTACCCTCCTCTTTTTGTGGTGTTTTTTCCTCGGTCATGGCGGTCATGGTTATTAATTTCTCAACACCTTCAGGGCAGCCACACCAATGCCAAACTGATAGAGAATTTGTGTCCAGTCACGGAAATGTTTTGTTAACGTCGATTTGTCTTGTTTTTCTGGGACGACGATCGCATCCCCTGGCATTAATTTTCTATTTGATCCGAGCTTGAACCAGGAATTATTTTCAGGGACAACGGTGCCATCGGCCCGAAGCACATAGGCTCTAGAATCATCAGCATCGCGAGTAACGCCGCCAGCTAGGGCTAGATACTCTTCGTAGGTCTTATTTGGCCTGTAAATAAAGCTGTTTTCATTAAAAACAGACCCCATGACATAAACCACAGACGGTCTAGGCAGGACAGTGAGCTTATCGCCGTCTTCCAAAGCAATATCTGGTAGATTTGCTATGGTGGCATCGAAAGGAAGCTCAAGCGGAATGCGTCCAGTTGGCTTGAGCGCTCGCATTCTTTGGATAGCGACCCGTCTAGCTTCAATGTTGGCTTTTTCAGCGGCGACTAACGTAGCATCGGCCGCAGACTGCAACCGTGAGGCAGCTCCGCTCTCCAGATCTCTTTCCATCCGATCTAGCCACGACTGGAGTTGCTTAGTTTGGGTGACTCGGTTGGATTCGCGGGTGAATTCCGCTGAATATAGGTAGGCATCGCCGGTAATGCCGCCTACACGCCTTACCAGCTGTTGTAGAGTTTCACCTGGCAGTGCTTTATAAATACCTGCACTTTTGAATTCGCCAGCCAGAGTAACAAACTTCGTTTGCTGAGATACGGGGACAGGCAGGTCACTTTTACTAAAAATGACCACCGTATCGCCTGGCATGAGTGAAAGATTACTCTCATCGTTTTTTTCAAGCAGCAACTGGCCAAGATTGAATGGTATGAGCGTCTGCTGCAACGTGTTTGCATCTAGTCTTTCGATAACGGCATATTCCCAATTGACCTCTTCAAGCATGCGCTTGAGGTCCGCCTTTTCCAGGCCTTTGATATCGGGACCATCATCTAATATTGACTGACCATTAATTCTTGATGAATTAGAACCAGCTTTTTTCAGCTCCGAATCAGGGGTTCGTGTTTGAGAGTTTTGCCTCACCCAATAATCAGGGGAAATCAGCACTTCTTTACTGGGAATCAAATCGCTTAATCGCATACCCTCGCGCCACGGGCGGCGAGACGTTTTATGCACGTTACCTCTGAGTGTGACTGTGCGCTCAAACATTGGCGAGATCGGCCAGACATGGATTGAATCGCCATTCGCCACAGGCATTGTGAGGTCGGTACGATTCCAATCAAATTCCTCGACCGTCCGATTTTTTCGATTGGCGATTCGCTCGACAGTCACTTTGTCTGCACTGCCGACCGACGACACCCCCCCGGCCAACTCAAGTATCTGTCGCAAGTTAGTTGAGGCTTTAAGCTCAAAAATAGCTGGCTTGTTGACACTGCCCGAGACAGCGGCTTGGGGACCCACCGGTGGGATAAAGATGACGTCGCCCGGCAGCAGTCGCATATCCGCCGTGATGTCACCTTTGCTAATGAGGTTGTATAGATCGATATCCGCGACTACCGCCCCCGCCCTTTTGAGCTGAATGCTCCGCATGGAACCCACTAAAGATGGGCCACCTGCGGCAAACAAGGCGCTTATAACCGTACTCATGGAACTTACGGTGTAGGTACCGGGTCGATTTGCATGCCCTACAAGGTAAATCTGAATGGACCGGAGCTGGCCTAAGCTTGTCGTTAGATCGAAATTCTTGAATATCCGGCCGATGAAGGTTTTTAGGTAGCCGTTGAGCTGGTGATATTTGAGGCCACTTAAGTTGATATTGCCAACCTTAGGCACGAAAATCTCACCATTCCGGTCGACCGTGGCGCGGTAGTCAATATCAATTTGACCCCATGCGCGGATGATGATTTCGTCGCCCGGACCGATCTGATAGTCTGCAGTCACAGGAATACGGTCTATCGGTGCAAAGGTAGACGGCGCCGCTGAGAAAAGCTCACGACCAAAAATTGGCAACAGTTTTCCAGAGGAAGACTGTATTAATCTCTGAAACTCCGTCGGCACATCTTCTAGACCAGAGGGCTTTGCCACTCCGGAATTCGGTAGATCGCGCTGTTCATCGTTTGCTAAATCTGCCTGATATTTGACGCTATCATTTTGCCGATTTTGCAACGCAGGTGGTCGCTGAAGCTCCAAATTTTTTGAATTGGTGTTTTCGGTGGCTAAAGACTTACCGGCACTGGTTTGATTTTTTTCGGAATTCGGATCTAAAGCTCGTGATTGGGCACTGCTATGACCGCTACCAAACATGCCTAGCATCACAAGAATAGCGACAAGACATACGTAGATAAGCTTTTTATCCTCCTGTAGATGCTTAGGCCGCTTTTCCGCTTCTACTATCAAATTTTCTTTTATCTTTATACGCATAGATTATTGTGTTGCAATTTCTTGTTTGGCTATATTTAGGTTTTCGAATCTCTACCCTCAGCTGATGCATCACCCACAAAAGAAGCCAATTTTCTATAACTAAAAATATACGTTGCAATTTCTAATAAAAAAACAGCCAAACCCGCTTGTAACGATCCGCCAGCGATCACGGCAGTGATGACAAATACCCCGACGATGCTGGTGATCGTTGTTGTCGTCATTAAGTGGGCGTGCCATGGCGCCAGGTTGCGAGGCTGGACAAAATGAGTTGAAATAATCCGGTAAAGCAAAGAGTGCAGATGTTGCCGGTCAGGCTGCCCGACTGGTTGGCGATGACGGATCCGGCGAACCATAGAAAATACGGTTTCAATCACGGGATATCCGCAAACCGCCAGCATTTGAAAGGCGCTCACCGTTGGCTTCATCATGAGCACCGTCGCACAAACTGCGACGAGAAGACCAATAAAATAGGCGCCGCCATCACCCATAAAAATCAGGCCGCGAGGAAAGTTCAGCAACCAGAAACCGGTTATGCCCACAATGCCTGCGATAGCGACGTCAGCGATTAATACGTCATTATTTTGATGGGCAATGACCACCAGACCAATCAGCATTATTAGACAGAGACTAGCCGCTAAGCCATTGATACCGTCCGTAATATTGATGGCGTGCGTAAACCCCGTTAGTGCAAATGCCGTAAATCCGATGGCCACCCAAGGACTATTTAAAAGGCTATCTAGCATTGGCACGTCAGTCTGAGAAATCACGATACCCAAATCCATACCTACCCAAATGACGCTTGCAGCTGTAACCGCTAAACGGATTAATGGGGTTACTTTTTGCGTGCAATCCTCAATCAAACCAATCAAAAAGACAGGCAGCAGATACAAGAAAAGAAGGTATGATTTTTCTGAAGAACTAACGATTTGATTGACTTCATCCCCCGTCTGACTTAACAAATAAGTGAGGGTACCTAATACAATCGCCAACCCACCCAACCGAGTAACTGGGGTAGCGTGTAACTTTTGTATACCCGATTCCGGTCGATCTAATGAAACTGGCAGGATGCGTCCAAAGATCCATCGTATTGTCAATGAAGCTAACAGACTCACGGATAGCCCTTGCATAAAACGCTCGCTGTCGACAGTAGATGCGATTGAAGACACTGTACTTATTGGCATTTGATAACCCCTAACCGTCGTTTTGTAGGGGTCTATTTACCCAGCGGCCGATAGGCGAGATCGATCTGTCGGTAGGCAGGGATGTTGCTTGCTTGCTTGCTTGCTTGCTTGCTTGCTTGCTTGCTTGCTTGCTTGCTTGCTTGCTTGCTTGCTTGCTTGCTTGCTTGCTTGCT
>JAIXXZ010000073.1 GCA_027490465.1 Oxalobacteraceae bacterium | reverse complement strand
GCCTTGCCGCCTTCGTATTTGTAGCCCATGTGGCCTTCGACCACAGGACGCGTCCAGACCATCTTGCCGGTCTTGGGATCGCGCGCTTCAACGCGGCCGATCACACCGAACTCACCACCTGAAACGCCGGTCAGCAGCAGACCTTTGGCGATCAGCGGAGCAGCCGAGGCTGAGTAGCCTGCGGCGTAGTCATCGATTTTCTCTTTCCAGACAACGTCACCGGTGTTCTGATCCAGAGCAACCAGTTGCGCATCCAGCGTCGCGAAGATAACCAGATTGTCGAACAGCGCAGCGCCACGGTTGATCACGTCGCAGCAAGGCATAATGCCTTCAGGCAGACGGTGCTCGTATTTCCAGAGCTTCTTGCCGCTCTTTGCATCGAGTGCATAGATACGGGAGTAGGAGCCGGTCACGAACATTTTGCCGTTGTGAATCAGCGGTTGCGATTCCTGACCGCGCTGCTTCTCGCCACCGAACGAGAACGACCATGCCGGGACCAGCTTGGCGACGTTGCCCTTGTTGATCTGGCTCAGCGGCGTGTAACGCTGACCTTGCTGACCCATACCCCAGGACAGGACGTCTCCGACGCTTTGGGCGTCTTTTTCGATCATTGCGTCCGTTACGCCCGCGGCAAATGCCGACGAACCGGTGATCAGCGCCATGCCGATCAGAGACGCCAGTAGTTTTCTTTTCATTAATTTCTCCCCCTTGGTTATGCCAATGTTGGCTATACGGTTGCAAGCGTTGTGCGTGGCACGCAGCCACAGACGAGAAGCAACGGTTTTAACAAGGCAAAGGCCATGCCATGAAAATTTCTCAAGCAAGTGGGCGAGAAGTCGCAAAAACACTCAAGTGCGGCGCTCTGTTCTGGTACAGAAAGACGGGAGTGTCACAAAATTCAACAGCAGCCCGTGGTGACACCGGTGCACTCGCCAGTCGGAGTCCGCCGGGTTGGGGTGGCATGAATCCTTCATGTAAAGCGCTTGGCCACAAAAATATTGACTTGAATAAGGCTATTCAATGACCCTCACCGCAGAATTAATGGCACGTTTTCTGGCAGCGGCCGTTCGCTTTTCCGGCCTGCCGGCGGTCGATCCGGCGGACCTGCCTGCGATCGAGCAAGTGAGCGCGCAAGTCCTCGCACAAAAAGTCTGTCCGGACGCGCCGGGAACCTGCAACAGTGTCGCTGCGTTATTTGATACTGAAAGTTACCGCATCTATCTGCGCGACACATTGAATCCGACTGACCCGATGGACAACTCATTTATCGTGCATGAGCTTGTACATGTGCTGCAGTTCAAAAAATTTGGCCATGATTACTTCACCAGTTGCCGCAAGGTGCTCGACAGCGAGCAGCAGGCTTACTACGTGCAGAATAATTATTTGGGTGAAGAAGGGATCGACTGGCGCGAGGGGTTTTTGCTGCGGTTTATGAAATGTCCGCCAGAGGAAGTTGTGAAGGATGAGCTGGGGCGGGATGATGACTGAAATGCGGGCGCAGTTTTATTCGAGGAAATCCGGATCGCGTTCTCAATCTTGGTAAGAGGAGGCAAGTTCTAAGGCGGCAGTCGTGATTATCTCGTATGCCTGCTTGCCAAAGAGTTCAATCAATTCATCTTTGGAATTGACCGACACAGGCGCCCAGCCCTTCGCAAAATTAATGGCGTCTCTATTTTGATCAGCAAAAGTTTTCCCACCAGCTTGCGCTTTGGCGAAAGCCTGAAAAGCTAAAAATTCATTTTTGACTTTTTCGAGACTACGAGAGGGTGTTGTAAAAAAATCAAGCCCACGATTGAGGTTTTCAACTTGTTTGATCTCAGTTTCAAGAGCTGATAAACCGGCTTTTCTGTGATCATACTGAAGCTCGACAAACACCGGGATGGTGTTGGTAAAGTTGGCAATCTGCGAGTTAAATCTTTTAACGCTGATTGAGCTTGGTTCGGATGGGAGAGATTTGTTTGTCGGAGTACCTTTTATGTTTTTTGTCGCTTCTGCGCTATTCCCTTGGTTTCTGGCGGTAAATAGGTCGTTCATGCGTGACCATGCAGCCTGCACATTTTTTTCAAAATTATCTCGTTTCCGAATGAGTTTTTCTAATAAAGATTCTCTGTGCTCCGTGTAAGTCTCTGTGTTACCTGACCTGTTGAATAGAACGCGAGCATCATGTCCAAGGCTTTTTTTAAATGCGCTTACTTCGTTTAACTTATCTTGATTAATCGCTTGATCCAAGTTGATGGTAAGCGTTTTTGGGGAAGATATGGGTCGGCTCATGGTCGCAACATCCAATCAGAGAAAATGGCTTCCTCCCGGAAGGCGGGCTTTGAAGCGTGAAATTCTGTGGTGATTTTTGCGAATTTGTTCCGATAAACGCACAAAAATGCGAATAAAAACTTGATTTCGCAA
Organism: Oxalobacteraceae bacterium; assembly: GCA_027490465.1. GTDB lineage: Bacteria > Pseudomonadota > Gammaproteobacteria > Burkholderiales > Burkholderiaceae_D > Pernthalerella. Next base: position 19,955 of record JAIXXZ010000073.1, on the reverse strand, counting down.
AGAAACAAACTGCCCGACGACGAATTCGCGGGCAACCGGCGATGGGGGTGATGAGACGCGGCCGGGTGGTCAGCCCCGTCCAGACTTTACTAGTCCGCGTTGCGGATCGTAGCCCGCTGCTGCAACCAGATAAAACACCAGCGACGAGACTACAACAACGGCCAGCGACAGCGGTGCGATTTTTCCGTACAGCGCATAGCGCAGTGCTTCGACCGCATGCGTGAACGGATTGAAGGAAGAGACCTGATAAATCCACTCAGCGCCGGCATTTTGCATGCGCTGGATCGGATACAGCGCGGACGACAGGAAAAACATCGGGAAGATCACGAAATTCATTGTGCCTGCGAAATTTTCCAGTTGCTTGATGTACACCGACAGCATCAGCCCAAACGCCGACAGCATCAGCGCGCCCAGCACCAGTGCGGGCAGAGCAGTCAGCACCTGCCAGGGTGATAGCCCGATACCCCAGACGACCACGATAATCATGTAGGCCAAGGCCTGCAGCACCGACAGGAAAGCGCCACCGGCCAGTTTGCACGCCAGCAGATAGCCGCGCGGCAGCGGCGCGGTGAGCAAGAGGCGCATGACGCCCATCTCACGGTCATAAACCATCGCCAGTGAGGACTGCATGCCATTGAACAGGCACACCATCAGCGCCAGCCCCGGCACCATGTACAGACGATAGTCGAGATCCGGATTAAAAGGCATCACATTGCCCAAGTCAGGCATTTGCCGGAAGCCCGCAGCAAACACCACCATCCACAGCAGCGGTCGCACCAGCGACGACGCAAGCCGCCCCGGTTGACGCAGGAATTTATGGACTTCGCGACCGGTAATGGCCGCCAGCGCCAGACGTGCGTGCAAGAGCTTCATGGCTTGCCCTCCGCGCGCGTCAGATCGAGGAAGGCATCGGTCAGGTTGGACTGCTTGCTTTGTTTGATCAGTTCTTTCGGTGTGCCATCGAAGCGCACTTTGCCTGCGGCCATCACGACGATACGATCGGCGGCTTCGGCTTCATCCACCAGATGTGTGGCCCACAGCACGCCCATGCCACGCTCGCGACACAAGGTTTTTACATCGCTCAGGATCGATGCGCGTGAGGCAGGATCAATGCCGACGGTCGCTTCATCCATCAGCAAGAGCTGGGGTTCCGACAACAGCGCGCGAGCCAGTTCGACCTTGCGTCGCGTGCCGCCTGAGAGCTGACGGCAGGTCTCGGCTGCACGCTCGGTCAGGCCGAAACGTTCGAGCCAGTGCGAGATGCGGTTTTTTGCTTCAGTGCGAGCAATGCCATGCAGATCAGTCTGGAAGCGCATATTTGCCTCGACGGACAAATCCAGATCCAGGGCGGGTTGCTGAAAGACGATGGCCAGTCTGGCCAGTGCGGGAATGGGGGACTGGCCGATATCGGCGCCGGCCACCACGGCGCTGCCTTCATCTGGCACGAACAAGCCCGAGAGCATCTGAAACAAGGTGGATTTTCCCGCGCCATTGGGGCCCAGCAGCGCAACAAATTCGCCTGAGGCTACACCAAAGCTGACGCTGTCGACAGCGCGCCGTGCGCCAAAGCTTTTGGCGAGTCCGGTGATGAGCAGCGGATCGGGAAAGAGGGAAGACACACCAACTCCGGTGATTGTTTTTAGTCGCCGGATTGTAGCGGCTTTGGGTGAATGGCGTGAGGCCTGAGTTTTCGGATATCTCAAGCGGGTATTCGAGCGTGTATTCGCAGGCGTATCCGTCTGGGTATTGAGCGTGTCTAGGTCAATGGTACCGACCGCAGCGTCTCCCAAGGGCGATGCGCGCGCCAGTCAGTGATCCAACCAGCGGGCATCACCAGTGCGAACGCGCCCATGTCGGTGACCAGTTCGCCCAGCGTGGTGCTTTGCACGGTGACGCCGCGGGTCAGGGCAGGAAAGCGATCGCCGATTTCGCGTTGCACGAGGGGCGCCAGCAGCGTTTCATTGTGCCGCCACACGCTGCCGCCAATGAAGATGGCCTCGGTATCGAGAATGGTCGTCAGGTTGTACAGTGCGCGGCCGAACCAGCGCGCCGCGTCATGTACGGCGTCGAGTGCAGATACATCACCACGCTGCGCATCACTGAAGATGAGCTCAAGTGACTTGCCGAGATGCTTGCCAAAATTACGCCCACCGACCATACCCTCGAGATCGCCGCGGTTGCCGCAGCCGCACAGCGCCTGCGAGGTCTCTGACAGCAGCATATGGCCCGCATGCCCGGCATTGCCGGCCTTGCCATGCAGGATGTGGCCATCAACGCACAAGCCAAAGCCAATGCCGGTGCTCCAGGTGACGTAGATGGCATTGGCGGGTGCGATACCGAACGCGCGCTCGCCGTGCAGCGCGGCGACACAGTCATTCGCAATACGCACTGAGCGCACCGAGGAAAAACGCTCGCGCAGCACGGACTCCAGCGGCAGGAAGGTCCAGTCATTCGGCAGATCGTCGCGGTTGGTCAGACCTCCGCACAGATTGGGCGGAATGATGCCAGTCGCGCCATCGCGCACTTCGAAAGGGCCGCAACTGCTCACACCGACGGACTTCAGCACAGCAGGATCTATCTGCAATTGCTGGCAGCACTCGTCGATCAGGCGCAATCCCTGACGGGCGATGGTGTCCGGCGTGCCTGAGGTGAGGGTTGGCTGCACGACGCGCAGCAGTGGACCGCTTGCGGTAGCGATGCAGGCCGCCATCTTGGTGCCGCCAATGTCGAGCGCGGCGACAGCGGTGGGAGGAGCGTCTGATGTCATAGGCATGAGGTAGTGATGGGTCGGTCGGAGACAAGGGAACCAAAGCTGAGAATTATCTACCCATCTGGGTCTGATTTTACGGAGTAATCATCATGAAACGCACTTTGGAAAACGCCATCGGCTCGGCGCGGTCTATTTTTCAGCCCGTTCCAAAAAAACCTAGAGTCGATTTGCCGTCATGTTCCTCAATACTCCCTCCCGGACCCGGGGTTGGCCAGCCGGTGATGAAGTCCATCGCGCCACGAGTTCCAGTCCATATCATTTGGCAAAATTTTTCCAACAGCAGTTCAGTCGTCGCTTCGGCATCGCAGGAAACATGCCCAAGTTTTTCTCAAGATGCGATTGCCACCAAAGCCCATGAATTACATTCAGCAATCGCGAATGGCAACAGTGCAGTGATCTCAGACATCCTGCGTCGTCAAGACGCCAGCGAGATTGCGATGGTCACAGATGACCAAGGAAAAAATGCCTTGTTCCACGCTATTGCAAACAATGATCTCCTGACGATGGAATATCTATTTTCACTGACCAGTCGCAGCAACTTGGTTATGCAGCAATGCAAAGCTGAGATGTTCCCCTTGAGCTTTGCGGCAGGGAAGGGGGCTGTGCTTGCGGTGATTCGTATCCTGGAAATCAATGCAGCGAACCAGCACGTTTATCCTGACAATATGCCTTTTAATCCGTTGGTGAACGCTGCAGCAAACGGTCATCAGGCAGTGATCCATATTTTGCTGGCCTCACCCTATGGTGCAGCACTGACACAAGGCACGACCAGGGATGGATTCAATGCGCTAGCGATGGCGGCATGGAAAGGGCATGCCGGCGTGGTTCGGTATTTGCTCGCATCAGCACATGCCCCAGAGCTGGCCCAAAGCAATCCTGATAAGCGATTGAATGCGATGGCAGCCGCGGCTTATAAAGGTCATGAGGCGGTGGTCAAGATTTTGCTGGAGTCGCCCTATGCTGCTGCGATGCTACAAACCAGGGATGGATTTAATGCGCTGATGATTGCAGCGCAAAATGGCCATGAGAGCGCAGTCAGGGTTTTTCTGGCATCAGATTATGCAGAAACTTTGGTGAAACAAAAGAATAACCAGGGATTGAATGCGCTAATGATCGCTGCATTTAAAAATCATCCCACAGTGATACGTACTTTACTTGAATTTGGTTTTGTCGAGGAACAGTTAGCCGGCGTTTATCGTGACCGCAGTACAATCGACAACGTCATCAAGCTAGGTTTTTTAACGCTAGCAGAGGTATTGATTCGATATGGTGCTGCTGCGACGCGAAGCAAGGCCGGTGGTCAGTCGACGACGCCGACTGCCCCCGGCCAATAAATCAGGTACGCAGAGGCTTGTAACGAATACGCTTTGGCTTTGCGCCTTCTTCACCGAGGCGCTTTTTCTTAAGCAAGGCCCGGTTTTCAGTCATGATGATTCTGCTCTCCAGAACTGCGCGATCAGATGAACCTGTCGCATCATCAGATCGGCATACAAATTTTTACTTTCTGGCGGCAAGTTCACATCGTCTGTGTGCAAGATTCTACTTCCGACCGCATCAAATTCATCCTTCAGGGCAGCGCAGAATGTCTGAAGAAGCCTCAACCCGACAGGGGTGCCTACAAAGCTGTCGACGTTGCGTGCTACCGTACCGGGCCTGATCACCACGTCTCCGGTGATCGGGCCCAGGTCGGCGAGATCTTCCGAATCCCAATCCTCGATCTGTGCTGCGGGCATTGGCCGCAGCAGGGGTGTGGCTTCTTCGGACATGGCAACCCATGCACTCGTCCATGCACTCGCTATTCGGCGGGCAATGGGGTGATACAAGCCTTTGTCGGTCAGCTCCTTGATGATGCCACTAGCTGGGTGTGCAGAAAGAGCATGCATCAGGCAGGACGGATAAAGATGTTTAATGACGGGAACGAGATGAGTGTCTTCCCACCCATTGGCCTGAGTGGCGAGCACTTCGATATCCTCGCTGATAAACGTGGCTACCCTCTTCTGAATCGGCAATAGAGAAGCCGTTAATTCTCTCATGAAGATTTTTTCAACGGCATTTGTAAGCTTCCAGGCAGGCAGCTCTGCCAGAATGCCTACTTGCGCAGATTTCTGTTGCATGGGGGTCATTGACTGATTAGAACCAAGCTGGTTTTGCAGGCTCTGCAGTACTGTACGCTGGGTAGAAAAATGATGATGAATGACGCTAGTTACTATCACAAGTTTACCCTCATGCGATAGTCGGCTGTAGGGTGATGGTGCTTCGTCGATGATAAAAGGATTGTGCAGCAACGCCTTGAACAAGGGATCGGTCTCTATTTGCCAGGCTTCGTGCACAAGTGCTTTACCATTAGGGACTTGCAGGGTAGCTTGAATCAGCGGAATCGCAACCTCGATAAGGTTTTCCCGTGCGGCTAACATGAGCGGCGTAATGCCTGATGAGTGAAAACGTTCAGAAACGTCAAACCGGGGAATCAACAGCTTGATTAACTCCGTGTTTCCAATCTTGAGCGCCCTGAATAAATATCCATCCCGGTGAGGAGGACGGCCAATCGTCAGGCTTGCTCCCCGTCTGATCAAGTCGCATGCAGTGTCGTGATACATCATGTCCATTGACCTGGCCAGGGCAGTGTAACCAAGAGAATTTACCTGATTGATATTCAGGCCTTTTTCTACGAGGTATTGCACGGTTCCAAGATGACCGCCTTCTGCGGCAAGGATCAGGGCATTATCGCCGCCGTTGTTTGCCCGGTGAATATTGCACCCGTGCTCGGCAAGGTATTTCACAACGTCAAGATGACCGTATGTTGCGGCAATGGTTAGGACATTGTCGCCGTAGTTGGTTACCTGCTGAATATTGCACCCGTGCTCGACAAGAAATTTCACGATTTCAAGATCACCGCCTTTTGCGGCAAGGGTCAGGGCATTTTTGCCGCGGCCGTTTACCTGCTGAATATTGCATCCCTGCCCGGCAAGGAATTTCAGGATTTCAAAATGACCGGTTTCTGCGGTAAGGGTCAGGGCATTTTCGCCGTCGTTGTCTAACTGCTGAATATTGCATCCCTGCTCGGCAAGGTATTTCACGACTTCAAGATGACCGCGTCGTGCGGCAAGGGTCAGGGCATTGTTGCCGTAGTTGGTTACCTGATGAATATTGCACCCGTGCTCGACAAGATATTTCACGACTTCAAGATGACCGTCGTATACGGCAAGGGTCAGGGCATTTTCGTCGTCGTTGGTTACCTGGTGAATATCGCACCCCTGCCCGGCAAGGTATTTCACGACTTCAAGATGACCGGCTGCTGCGGCACAGATCAGGGCATTGTCGCCGTCGTCGCTGACCTGCTTAACATCGCACCCCTGCCCGGCAAGGTATTTCACGACCTCAAGATGACCGCCGAGTGCGGCGAGAGTCAGGGCATAATCAATGTCGTAGGTTACTCCCTGAATAACCAAGAACGGGCTGGCAAGCCATTGCAGGACATCCATCTGCCCATGACGCGCGGCTGTCTCAAATAGTCGGTTGTATTTAGGTTTGGGCAGATCAAGTCTGTCGACTTGCTTGGACAGCCAATCGATGACGGCCACATGGCCGTGTTGAACAGCGACTTTCCATAACTTGCCATCAAAAATATTTTTAAAGTTTTCAGTCTGATTCACTAGCGACCGCAATCTGTCGAGATTACCGTTTTCAACGGCTTGCAATAACTCGGTTTTTATGGCTTCAGGCGACAAGATCGTGCGGGCTTGGGGCTGTGCGTGCCTCGGCTCCGGCGAATTGGTCCATCGTTGTTTGTACACCGGTTCGGAATGCTCGATTGTTTCGGCTTGGTCAGTGTCAGGCCGGGCACGCTTGAGTCCACGTTCGGGTGATTGGTCCGGGGCGCTCTCGCGTTCAGCCCCGCCCGTGTCTGGGCCAGTGTCCACATCCATCAAGTCCTGTTCCGGGTTCAGGGGCGACCGCTGGGGATGGGCGCGGTTGTGGAGTTGCGGGGGAGGGGGTGCCGGGTTGGGGTCGGGTGTTTCTTCGGGGTTGGTGCCCGGTGGCAGATGATTAAGGTGGGCCAGACTCGACGAGTTGGCATCAGGGTAAGGCGTGAGAGTATTCGGATTCATGAAAGAGGGTCCTTGAGACAAATCAAAGACTCTCTGTGGGTGAGGCTGATGAAAAGTTCCGGATTGCGTCAGGTCGATGCATCCGGCGAGGCTATCCTTGCCTGAGGCGTAGGGTGATCTTCAGGTGCGCAATGGTTTGTACCGGATGCGCTTTGGCTTAGCACCTTCTTCACCTAGGCGCTTTTTCTTGTCCGCTTCGTATTCCTGATAATTACCGTCGAAGAAAGTCACTTGCGAGTTACCTTCGAACGCCAGAATATGCGTGGCGATGCGGTCGAGGAACCAGCGATCGTGTGAAATTACCAGCACGCTGCCAGCGAATTCGAGCAAGGCGTCTTCCAATGCGCGAAGGGTTTCGACATCCAAGTCGTTTGACGGTTCATCGAGCAGCAGTACATTGCCGCCCATAAGCAGCGTCTTGGCCAGATGCAGACGGCCACGCTCACCACCGGAGAGGTTGCCGACAACTTTTTGCTGATCGCCACCTTTGAAGTTGAAACGCCCCAGATAAGCGCGGGACGACATTTCAAAGCGACCGACGGTCAGGATATCCGCACCTTGTGACACATCATCGAAGACAGTTTTCTTATTGTCGAGATCGTCACGCGACTGATCGACGACCGAGATTTTCGCGGTCGGTCCGATCACGACGTCGCCACTGTCCGGCGTTTCTTTACCTGCGATCATGCGGAATAGCGTGGATTTACCTGCGCCATTGGGCCCGATGATGCCAACGATCGCACCCGGCGGAATACGGAATGACAGATCATCAATCAGCAAACGATCACCATAGCCTTTGCTGACGTTCTTGAATTCGATGACTTCATTGCCGAGCCGTTCGGCGACAGGAATAAAAATTTCCTGAGTCTCATTGCGCTTCTGGTATTCGAATTCAGACAGCTCATTGAAGCGCGCAATACGCGCCTTGCTTTTTGCTTGTCGTCCTTTCGGATTTTGCCGAACCCATTCCAGTTCTTTCTTCAGTGCTTTTTGTCGCGCGGATTCGCTGGACTCTTCTTGTTTCAGACGATTTTCTTTTTGCTCCAGCCAGGAGCTGTAATTGCCTTTCCACGGAATGCCGTGGCCGCGGTCGAGCTCGAGTATCCACTCGGCGGCATTGTCCAGAAAGTAGCGGTCGTGGGTGATGCCAACGACGGTGCCGGGGAAGCGTTGCAGGAATTGCTCGAGCCAGTCGACGGATTCGGCGTCAAGGTGGTTGGTGGGTTCATCGAGCAGCAGCATGTCTGGCTTGGAGAGCAGCAGCTGGCACAGCGCGACACGGCGCTTTTCGCCACCGGACAGTACGTCGATCTTGGCGTCCCACGGCGGCAAACGCAGTGCGTCGGCGGCGACTTCGAGTTGCAGTTCCAGATTGCCACCATCGGCGGCGGAAATGATCGCTTCCAGTCGCGCCTGCTCAGTGGCCAGCGCATCGAAGTCGGCATCCGGCTCGGCATAAGCCGCATAGACGGCGTCGAGCTTGGCGCGCGCTTCGAAGGCTTCGCCCAAACCGCTTTCGACGGCTTGACGTACCGTCATCGTCGGGTCCAGCTGCGGTTCCTGCGGCAGATAACCGATCTTCAGGTTGGGCATCGGTATGGCTTCGCCCTCGATATCCTTGTCGATGCCGGCCATGATTTTCAGCAGCGTCGATTTACCCGAGCCGTTCAGGCCCAGTACGCCGATCTTGGCGCCGGGGAAAAAGGAGAGGGAAATATCTTTGAGAATCTGACGCTTGGGCGGGACGATCTTGCCCACGCGGTTCATTGTGTAAACGTAATTGGCCATGGGGAGCGAAGTGAAAAATGATCTGAAAAGCCGGTCAACGGCAAAGCGCGAGGATAACGTAAGCCAGCAAGCGGGTACAGCGTGTGTACTGATTTATCGATGCCTGATGGCGTGTGGGATGGCATTCAATGAACGCCCAGCGCCGTGGCTACGGCCGTCACCGCGGCACTTAGCGCTTCATTGAGCGCTTCAGTCGGCAGAAGGCTTGGCCGCTGCCGGTCGCCATGCCCGCCACAGGGCCTCGACCGAGTACAAGGCCAGTGCGGTCCAGATCAGCGCAAAGCCTATCTGCCGGTTGATGCCGAAAGCCTCGTGATACAGCCACACGCCCAGCATCATCTGGATACTCGGGCCAATGTATTGCAAGAGACCCACGACCGACAGCGGAATGCGGCGGGCGCCGAAAGCAAATAAGAGCAGGGGCACGGCCGTGACCGGCCCGGCAGCCACGAGCATGAGCATCAAAGACAAACTGCCACTGGCAAAGGCATGCGAAGAGCCGCTGTCCGGCAGCAGAAGAAAGAGCGCCGCCAACGGCAGCATCACCAATGTCTCTACGCTCAAACCTTCCAGCGCGCCCAGCGCGGCGGTTTTGCGAATCAGGCCATACAGGCTGAAAGTGACGGCCAGTACCAAGCCTATCCAGGGTAATTCCCCGGTGCTGAGTGTGAGCCAGGCAACGCCGCTGCCGGCCAGCGCAATCGCTAGCCACTGAATAGGTTTCAATCGCTCGCCCAGCAGGATGCCAAAGAGCACATTGAACAAGGGCGCGATGAAATAACCAAGGCTGGCATCGATGATGCGATCCGCATTCACCGCCCAGATGTAGATCACCCAATTCGCACCCAGCATGGCCGCACTCGCGACAAACGCCAAGGCGATGCGTGGTCGTGCGCGTATGCTCTGTACCCAATCCCATTGACGTCGTGACGCGAGAATCAAGCCGAGAAAAATGGCTGACCAAACCACGCGATGCGACAGTATTTCGAGCGAGGGTACGCTTTTGAGTAGCTTCAGGTACAGAGGGAAAATGCCCCACAAGGTAAATGCGCTGCCCGCACTGAGTATGCCAAGGAACATGGTTTAGTCCAGTGCCAGCGGCAATTGAGGTGTGGGTTCTGCTGCTTTATCTGCCGATGACTTGGCAGAGGATCTCGACCTGCCCTCGCGCATGGGATTGCGGCTGCCATGTTTGACGAAGACCTGACGCGCTTCTGCGCGCATCTGCGGATCACGACGCAGCGACCAAAGCAGATCGCGCGCCAGTTTCGCGCTGGTCAGGTGATCGACGATGGGTTCCGGGTAGTCAGGACCGATCAGGAATTTCAGTTCCTTCTGCAGGTCCAGCGGCATGGTGGCGGGTTCAAAGATAAACGCATCCGGTACGCGATTCAGTTCGGGCAGCCAGCGCCGCACAAAAATACCTTTCGGGTCCTGGTCTTGCGCCTGCTTGACCGGGTTGTAGATACGCAGTGTGTTAATACCAGTAACCCCCGATTGCATTTGTATTTGCGAATAGTGGATGCCAGGTTCGTAGTCCAGAAATTCACGTGCCAGATGCAGTGCCGGCTCACGCCAGTGATTCCAGAGCTGGTAACTGGAAAAGCTGATCAGCATCGCGCGCATGCGAAAGTTTATCCAGCCGGTCTGCGCAAGCATCTTCATGCATGCATCAATCAGCGGGAAGCCAGTTTCGCCGGCGCACCAGCGTTCGAAGTAGTCTTGATTGAAATGTGGTTCACGCAGGCCGTCAAATCCGCGATGCACATTGCGCATCTCGATATCCGGTTCGGATTCGAGTTTTTGAATGAAATGACAATGCCAGTGCAAGCGGCTTTCGAAAGATTTCAGGCTGGCCAGCGTGCCCGAAGGTCGCATCGTTTCCGGCAGTGCCTGAAGTTGTTCCCGTGTTTTCCAGATCTTGTGCATCAGCTCGCGCACGGACAGCACGCCATAGGCCAGATACGGCGACAGACGCGAGCAGGCGGTTTCGGCGGTGAGCGGACTGGACATCGCGTAGCGATAGTCGGCGAGATGCTGACTGAAAAAATCTTTCACCTGCTTTGAAGCCACGCGCCGGCCGCCTCGCTGCCGCAATGGTTTGTCTGGCCCATCCAATCCCAGTTGGCGTGGCGTCATGATACCGGAGGGCGATAGTGTTTTGCCGGTCGATCGCAGAAAGTCAGGTGCATTGAGCACTGGCGCACGCATGCGCTGCATCCACTGGCTGGCCCAGTTATCACGCGATTCCAGTCGTCGTACGACGCCATTGGACGGATACTCCTTCCAGCGCAGACCCTGTGTGCGACACCAGTCGGCTACGCGGCGGTCGCGTGCATAGCTGATCGCATTGCCGGTTTCTTCGTGCGAGTAGAGCGTGAAATGACCAAACTGCTCATGGACGCGCTGCAAAGCGGAGGTGATTTCGCCATGCAGAATCAGCAACGACGTGCCACGACCGGCCAGAGCCTGACCCAGATCTTCCAGGCATTCATTGATGAAAGCGATGTGCTGAGTGGCGCAATCTGGCGCACGGATGAGTTCCGGTTCATACACGTACAAGGGCAGTACGGCGGAATGACGACTCGCTTCAAACAGCGGCACATGATCGAAAACGCGCAGGTCACGTTTGAACCAGACGACGGCAATACCGGGTGATGTCATCGATGCCATGTGCGCCGGGGCGCATTAGCAGAAGCGGCGGTGCAATGGCTCCAGAAAGCCGAAAAAGAACGGCAGGCCGTCTCGGGATCAGGAAACCGGCGTGGTGGATCTTGCAAGTCAGAGCAGAGCACGGGCAGTAATTCGCGATAACCAGGATTGAAGGTGGCCACCGAGCTGATGTCGGTAGCCTTGGCGACCATTGTACTGAGTTCTGTCAGATCACCGACGAAGATATGGTCGGTAACGGCCTGCATGCGCTGCATGACGAAATCCCATCGCTGCTGTGACCACGGGAAGCGCTGATGAAACGGACGATGAATCACGCCCAGTCGCAGTCCATCGAATTCAGCGTCTGCGAGCATCCAGGGATGCACCAGCTGCACTCGACGGGCCTGGCTCAATGTGTTTTTGTCAGTGCTCAGGCTATCGGGTGGGACGCTGAGTGAAGGCTCGCTGATGCCTAACAAGGACGGATGGATACCCACCGTTGTCTGGCTGCGCGCAATCATTTCCAGTGCTTCGTACGTGGTATCGATCACGCTGCGCGGGCAATGCCAGGCCTGAGCTGCATGCTTGGCGACGTTTTCTGCATTGAACAGATAGGGCTTGCTGCTGAAGGTCGCTGCAATCCACTGCCAGGACAAATGATTCGATGCCAGATCGCCATCCAGCAGATGGCCGTACATCCAATCGGCGGCAACACGCCAGTGCACTTTGCGTAAATGAACCGTGTAACTGGCCAGCCACATGCGCGCATGGTTGTGCAGATAGCCGGTCTGATAGAGCGTGTGCACCGCGCGATCGATCACGGGCAGACCGGTGCGGCCTTCCCGGATATCGTCGGGGAGTGTGTCGCTGTATTGAATGCCGGGCAAAGGCGTGCGCATGTCACTGAAAATCGCATCGCCTGCACGATGCCAGACATGATGAAAAAATTCACGCCAGCCAAACTCGAAGGCGAGTTTGTCTTCCAGCGTGAGTTTGGGTAGTTGCGTGAATAGCTCGGGTATCGAAACAAAGCCGTGCGTCAGATACGGCGAGAGCCGCGTCACCTTGCCATCGAGATGATTGCGGGTTTTGGTATAGGCCGCGATGTTGATCGCGGCGATGGTATCGGCCAGCGCTGATTCAGTGGGAGACATTCAATGCCGCCGAATCACATGCTGCGCCGGTACTGTCCACCCACCTCGAAAAGCGCATCGGTAATCTGACCGAGCGAGCACACCCGGACGGCTGCCATCAATTGAGCAAAGACATTTTCGTCACGGATCACGGCTTCCTGCAGCGCGGCCAGTGATTGCTTGGCAGCCTCGCTGTGCGTTGCATGGAAATCTGCCAGGCGTTGCAACTGCGACTGCTTCTCATCGTCTGTGGAGCGTGCGAGCTCCAGCTGTTGCACGACCGTGTCGCCCTTGGGATTGCGGAAGGTATTGACGCCAATGATGGGCAGACTGCCGTCGTGCTTCTTGTGCTCGTAGAGCATGGATTCTTCTTGAATCTTGCTGCGCTGATAGCCGGTTTCCATCGCACCAAGCACACCGCCGCGCTCGGCGATGCGCTCGAACTCCTGCAGCACGGCTTCTTCGACCAGATCAGTCAGCTCTTCGATGATGAAAGAACCTTGACTCGGGTTTTCGTTTTTCGCCAGACCCGACTCGCGGTTGATGATCAGCTGAATCGCCAGCGCGCGGCGCACGGATTCATCGGTCGGCGTAGTGATCGCTTCGTCGTAGGCATTGGTGTGCAGCGAATTGCAGTTGTCGTAAATCGCAATCAGCGCTTGCAGGGTGGTGCGGATGTCGTTGAAATCGACTTCCTGTGCGTGCAGTGAACGACCCGAGGTCTGGATGTGATATTTCAGTTTTTGCGAGCGATCATTCGCGCCGTACTTCTCGCGCATCGCCACGGCCCACAGACGACGCGCCACCCGCCCAAGGACGGTGTATTCCGGATCCATGCCATTGGAGAAAAAGAACGACAGGTTCGGCGCGAAATCATCAATATGCATGCCACGCGCCAGATAGGCTTCAACAAAGGTGAAGCCATTGGAGAGTGTGAACGCCAGCTGCGAAATCGGATTCGCGCCGGCTTCGGCGATGTGATAACCCGAGATCGATACCGAATAAAAATTGCGTACTTTGTGATCGACGAAGTACTGCTGGATGTCGCCCATCACTTTCAAAGAAAACTCGGTAGAGAAGATGCAGGTGTTTTGGCCTTGATCTTCTTTCAGAATGTCGGCTTGCACCGTGCCACGTACATTTTGTAGTACCCAGGCGCGGATCTGGGCTGCTTCTTCTGCGGTTGGCTCGCGACCTTTTTCTGTCTTGAACTTGGCGAGCTGCTGATCAATGGCGGTATTCATGAACATCGCAAGGATGGTCGGCGCTGGGCCGTTGATGGTCATGGAGACCGACGTGGTCGGGTCACAGAGATCGAAGCCGTCGTACAGTATTTTCATGTCGTCCAGTGTGGCAATCGACACACCGGAGTTACCTACCTTGCCGTAAATATCCGGACGTACCGCAGGGTCAGCGCCGTACAAAGTCACTGAGTCAAATGCGGTAGACAAACGCTTGGCCGGCATGCCTTCGGACACCAGCTTGAAGCGGCGATTGGTTCGGAATGCATCACCTTCACCGGCGAACATGCGCGTTGGGTCTTCATTCTCGCGTTTGAAGGGAAACACACCGGCGGTATAAGGGAAGCTGCCGGGGAGATTTTCTTTCATGAGCCAGCTGAGCAGATCACCCTGATCGGCATATTTGGGCAGGGATACTTTGCGGATGCGATTACCTGACAAGGTTTCCCATTCCAGGCGCGTGCGGATTTCCTTGTCGCGGATTTTGACCACATGCTCCTCACCCGAGTAGGTGGCTTGCACGGCTGGCCATTGGGTCAGCAGGCTTTTCGCTTCGCTATCGAGCGCGTTGTCTCGCTGCGTAATCAGATCATCCATGTCCACGGTTTTGCCGGCAGCGAGCATCAGACGTTTGGCTTCGCTCAGTTGCTGACGTTCGCGCGCGATGACTGCTTGTTTTTGTACACGACGGTGATAAGCACGCAAGGTATCGGCGATCTCCGCCAAATAGCGACTGCGGGCGGGCGGCACGATGGCATTGCGTCCCGAAGAAAAACGCACGGTAACGGGCGCGAGCTTGCCGGGTTGGATCTTGAGTCCTAATTCTGTCAGACGCGGCAGCAGACCCTGATACAGCGCGGTGACGCCATCATCATTGAAGCGGGACGCTTGCGTGCCAAAGACGGGCATTTGATCGGTGGACTTGTCCCACTGTTCGCGATTGCGTTGCACTTGTTTGGCGACATCGCGCAGTGCGTCTTGCGATCCCTTGCGATCGAATTTGTTGATGGCCACAAAATCGGCAAAGTCCAGCATGTCGATTTTTTCCAGCTGTGATGCCGCGCCGAACTCGGGCGTCATCACATACAAGCTGCAATCCACATGCGGGACGATGGCAGCGTCACCTTGTCCGATACCGGACGTTTCAACGATGATCAGATCAAAACCGGTAACGCGGCAGGCTGCGACTACATCGGGCAGGGCCTGTGAAATTTCCGATCCCGCTTCGCGGGTAGCGAGCGAGCGCATGAAGACGCCTTGATGACCACTCCAGGGATTGATCGCATTCATACGGATACGGTCACCGAGCAGCGCGCCGCCTGATTTGCGGCGTGAGGGATCGATGGAAACCACGGCGATGTTCAGTGCATCGTTTTGATCGATGCGCAGTCGACGAATCAGTTCATCCGTCAGCGAGGACTTGCCCGCACCACCCGTACCGGTAATGCCCAGCGCAGGAATGCGAACTTTGGCTGCGGCGTCGTGCAGTGATTTTTTGAGTGCGGCAGAAGCTTTGCCATTTTCCAGTGCCGTGATCAGCTGCGCGAGGGGACGCTGGCGCGCGACCATGTCGCCCGTAGTTAGCAAGTCGAGGGTCGCAGGTGCATGTACAGAGAGGTCGGTGTCGCAGGCTTGAATCATGTAAGTGATCATGCCGACCAGGCCCATGCGCTGTCCGTCTTCCGGACTGAAGATGCGCGCCACGCCATAGTCATGCAGCTCTTTGATCTCGGAAGGCACGATCACGCCGCCACCGCCGCCGAAGACCTTGATGTGCGCACCGCCGCGCGACTTGAGCAGATCAATCATGTACTTGAAGTACTCGACATGGCCGCCCTGATAACTGGAAATCGCAATCCCCTGCGCATCTTCCTGCAGCGCTGCAGTGACGATTTCATCCACCGAGCGGTTGTGGCCCAGGTGAATGACCTCCGCGCCTTGCGACATCAGGATGCGCCGCATGATATTGATCGATGCGTCATGGCCATCGAAGAGCGAAGCGGCCGTCACGAAACGGACTTTATTGGCGGGGGTATAGGCAGTGAGGTTCTGCGATACCGACAGGTCGGTCATGGGAGTTCTCCGGAAGTAGCGGCCGCGCGATGACGGGGGCGGTAACGGGTCAGGACAGCGCCCGCCGTACGGGCTCGCCTGATTGACGCTTACGTCAACGTCAATTGCGGCAAGTATAGCGTGAAAAGCGGGCCAGCTGACGCCTCGGAAGCGC
This sequence comes from Oxalobacteraceae bacterium, assembly GCA_027490465.1. Taxonomy (GTDB): domain Bacteria; phylum Pseudomonadota; class Gammaproteobacteria; order Burkholderiales; family Burkholderiaceae_D; genus Pernthalerella. Next base: position 4,035 of record JAIXXZ010000073.1, on the reverse strand, counting down.
TGAGCACGCGCGCTTCTGCCGGGTCGCAAGTACTGCTTGCTCATTACTTGCAAAAGTGTGAACGCGGACGGTCACTGCGCCCGAGACACGCGCCCTACCGATCGCTTGATTGGCACTCCTGTATCGAATCCGGGGGATACGGGTAGTGGCGGCCAGCACCCGCCAGTGCGCTACACTGCGCAGGACCCGATAACGAGACTTCGACCATGGCTGACCTGATCCTGCACCACTACCCGCAATCACCCTTCGCAGAAAAAATCCGTTTGATTCTGGGTATGAAGGGCCTGGCCTGGCGCTCGGTGCATATACCGATGATCATGCCCAAGCCGGATCTGGTCGCGCTGACGGGTGGCTATCGCCGAACGCCGGTACTGCAAATCGGTGCTGATGTTTACTGCGACACCGCCCTGATGGCAGATGTGCTCGAGCATCTGGCGCCCGAGCCGGCACTTTTTCCGGGCGCGCATAAAGGTCTTGCGCGCGTGCTGGCGCAATGGGCGGATACGACGCTGTTTCAGGTGGCCATGGCGTACAACTTCCAACCCGCCGGCGCCACCCACATGTTTCCCGATGCCGAGCGCTTGAAAATCTTCGCAGCGGATCGCGCGGCGATGCGCAACAATGCGCCGCGCATGCCGGCTGCGGATGCGACTGCGGCGTACAAGAGTTATTTGCGGCGTATTGCCAGCATGCTGGAGCATCAAGCGTTTTTGCTCGGTGATCAGCCGTGCATTGCTGATTTTTCGGTTTATCACCCGCTTTGGTTCACGCGGCATCAGGTGCCTGTACTTGCCGGAGTTTTGGAATCCGTACCTGGCGTTTTATCGTGGATGGATCGCATGGCAGCGATAGGCCAGGGCAATTCGTCAGCGATGACCGCAGAGGAGGCTGTGCAGATTACGCACAGCGCCACGCCAGATGCGCTGCCACAGGAAATTCATCAGGATCACCATGGCATTGCCTTGGGCCAGCCCGCCATTGTTGTGGCCGAGGCGTTTGGTCTGGAGCCCACCGAGGGAATATTGGTGGCGGCGAGTCGTACGCGATATACCTTGCGCAGAGAAGACCCGCGCGCTGGGCTGGTCCATGTGCATTTTCCGCGCGTGGGCTATCTGCTCAAGGCAAAAGAGGCTGCTTCCTGAGCCGAGATTCGGCAGCTTCTTGAATTTTTCGGTACGCAAGATTTCCGCGTGCCAGTTCAATGGTCCATTCGAACAGATGATTGGCGTCTTCATCATCGCCGAGTTGTTGCAAGCATTCGCCCAGACGATAGGCGGCACCGATGTGATGGTGATCGATCTGTAAGGCCAGCTTGTAGTAATCAGCGGCGCTCGCATGATCCTGCAAATGCTGCATGCAGGAGGCGAGTTTGAAGGCTACTTTTGCATTCTTCGGCCCGACTGCCATAACAAAGCTGGCGAGTATCAGTGCTTCCTGAAACATGGCCTGATCGACGAGCTTGCAAGCGCCCTGATAGCTTTCTTCCAGTGTCTGGTTCTCTATGCCAAGACATTGCGCCAGTGTCTTTCCTGTGATGAGTTCTGCAGCGAATCGTTCGGCTGATGCCTGCGCCCCTTCGAGTACCTTGCGGGCTTCGTCGAGCAGCCGCTGGATGTCGGGGTCAGAGTGATGGCAGTGTGAACGTAATGCGTTGATTAACAAGGTGTGCATAGTGCGCCGGCAAGTGAGCGTAATAAAAATCGAATAGTGTGCGCGGCAGGAGCCGCGCACCATGACCGACAGGTCAGTTGTTGTTCAACGATTAGAGCTTTTGATTACGCTGGCTGATGGCTTGCATAAGCAACGTTGCCTATCCATGAGCCAACCAGCAAAGCACCGCCGCTCAAAACCATGGCTATGTTCTCCATGGCGTTATCGACAGGTTTGTTCAGCGTCATGCCCATACCGCCGGTAATGATCAAGGCCAACCCACCAAAGGTACCGACTGCGGATAAGGCATTGACAATATGACTCACGCTTGAAGGACAGGGCGGTTTTACGTTGGCTTCAATATCTACGTTTTTCTTCACGACTGCAGGTGCTGAAGTTTTTTCGTCGTTGGATGTTTCACTGTCCTCAAAATCTGAGTCAGAGAGGCTGCTTGCAGTGATGACTTCAGAATCATCTTCGTCATTGCTGGGGGATGGCAGATTGAAGCGATTAACTTGGACACGGGTTGAAAATGGCGTAGACATTCGATTTCCTTTTGTAGTGGGGGTATGTAATGCAGATTATTGAGCGGCTAATCGCGACGGATAAAGATAAAAAATGTTTATCGCGAGAGCTCAGAAATCTAGTAACAAAATCAAAGAATTTGTCCCACTGCTTTTGACGCAAAATGAAAAAAAATCGAAAACAATCACTAAAATATTCGATGATCGATCTGGATTAAATTTGATCGAAGTGGAAGTCTTTGTCACTTCGTCCAATGCGGTGCGTGCGCGATAGCGTGTGCACTATCGCGAGCAAAAATTTGCAGCGTCCGCACCTTGGCGGTGCGCATTTTGATGCGTCGAGTCTTGCGGGGATTTGACGCTGGGTTGTACTTTGGTTGGCAGGATGATGTTGTGACGGTAGATCTTCTTACTCCACCGTCACCGACTTGGCCAGATTGCGCGGCTTGTCTACATCAGTACCTCGCGCCAGTGCCGTGTGATAAGCGAGCAGCTGCAGAGGTACCACATGCAAAATCGGCGACAGCAGGCCGTAGTGTTCCGGCAGTCGGATCACGTGGATGCCCTCGCTGGAGGCGATGCGGGAGTCAGCATCGGCAAAGACATACAGCTGTCCTCCGCGAGCGCGGACTTCCTGCATGTTTGATTTCAGCTTTTCAATCAGCGCATCATTGGGTGCGACGGTGACCACGGGCATGTCTTCAGTCACGAGTGACAAGGGGCCGTGTTTGAGTTCGCCTGCGGGATAAGCTTCTGCGTGTATGTAGGAGATTTCCTTGAGCTTCAGCGCGCCCTCAAGTGCAATGGGGTAGTGCAGACCACGACCAAGGAAGAGAGCGTTTTCTTTTTTGGCGAAGGCGTCTGCCCAGGCAATAATTTGCGGCTCGAGTGCCAGTACTGACGACAGCGCCACGGGCAGATGCCGCAGATTTTTCAGATGGGTTGCTGCTTGTTCGCTGCTGAGCCGTCCACGCAGTTGTGCCAGCGTCAGCGTGAATAGGAAAAGTGCGGCGAGCTGTGTGGTGAAGGCTTTGGTGGACGCGACACCAATTTCCACGCCGGCGCGGGTGAGATAAGCCAGACTAGTTTCGCGAACCATCGCCGAGGTGGCGACATTGCAGATGGCCAGTGAATGTTTGTGCCCGAGTTCTTTTGCATATTTCAGTGCCGCCATGGTGTCGGCGGTCTCACCGGACTGTGAGATGACAACGACTAATGCGCGCGGATTGCTGGCGGGTTGACGGTAGCGATACTCGCTGGCGATTTCAACTTGCGTTGGTATGCCAGCAATGGCTTCGAGCCAGTACTTTGCGGTCATGCCAGCGTAGTAGCTGGTACCGCAGGCAAGAATTTGTATCGCGTCGATATCGTTAAAGATGTCGGAGGCTTTTTTGCCAAACAAGTCGGGGCTGAATCCGAGCACGCCTTCAAGCGTGTCGCTGATGGCGCGCGGTTGCTCGAAAATTTCCTTCTGCATGTAGTGGCGGTAAGGACCGAGATCGATCGCGCCAGAATAGGCGTTAACGGTCTGGACTGCGCGCTCTACAGCTTGATCGTTCTGATCGGTGATGCGTATGCCGGTGAGCTGGACGTCGACGACATCGCCTTCTTCTAGGTAAATGATTTGGTCGCTTGTGCCTGACAAGGCCATTGCATCGGAGGCGAGGAAATTTTCACCCTGACCCACACCGACGACCAACGGACAACCGCGTCGCGCACCGACGACTCGTTGCGGTTCATCCTTGCAAAACACGGCGATGGCGAAAGCGCCATGCAATTGTTTGACGGCGCGCTGCACGGTATGCAGCAGATCACCGTCGTATAAATCATTGATCAGATGGGCGATGACTTCGGTATCGGT
>JAIXXZ010000105.1 GCA_027490465.1 Oxalobacteraceae bacterium | reverse complement strand
TGACGCCGACTTGTATAAACCGATGTCTCTGCTGCGCTTTTACTTTTTCTTTTACTTTAGCTACCCCAGCCCTACGGCGGTGGAGAAGCGGTAAGTTCACGTAAAAGCAAAGCGAACACGAACCGAATCTTAGAAACCGCCAGGGATGGCGGTTTTTTTATTTTTGCGCGAAACATTCCTGGAGAAACCCATGCCACGCACCGATGACCTGAGGATTAGAGAGTTGAAGGAACTGACACCACCGTCGCATCTGATACGCGAATTTCCGTGCTCGGAAAAGATCGCGACTGTCACTGCGAATTCACGTCAGGCCTTGCATCGCATTCTGCATGGTCAGGATGACCGCATGATGGTCGTCATCGGCCCTTGCTCGATCCACGACACCAAAGCGGCGATGGAATATGCGCGCCTTCTCGTCGAGCAGCGCGATCGATTCAAAGATGATCTCGAGATCGTCATGCGCGTCTATTTCGAGAAGCCTCGCACCACGGTAGGCTGGAAGGGTCTGATCAATGATCCGTTTCTGGACAACAGCTTTCGCATCAATGACGGTTTGCGACTCGCGCGCGAACTGCTGATGAATATCAACGAGCTTGGCCTGCCGGCGGGCACCGAATTCCTCGATGTAATCAGCCCGCAGTACATTGCGGATCTGATCAGCTGGGGTGCTATCGGCGCTCGCACGACCGAATCTCAGGTACACCGTGAGCTGGCCTCCGGCTTGTCCTGTCCCGTCGGTTTCAAGAACGGTACCGATGGCAACATCAAGATTGCTGCGGATGCCATCAAGGCAGCGTCGCAACCCCACCACTTCTTGTCCGTCACCAAAGGCGGTCACTCCGCCATCGTGTCGACCAACGGCAATGAGGACTGCCACATCATCCTGCGCGGCGGCAAAGCACCCAACTATGATGCTGCCAGCGTCGAAGAAGCTGCCAAAGCACTCGCGTCGAACGGACTCTCTCAAAAACTGATGATCGATGCCTCGCATGCCAACAGCTCCAAGAAGCCGGAGAATCAGGTACCCGTCTGTGCTGACATTTCGGCGCAGGTCGCGGGTGGTGACGACAGGATCATTGGTGTGATGGTCGAATCGCACTTGGTGGCAGGCCGTCAGGATCTGGTACAGGGTAAGGAGCTGACCTATGGTCAGTCCATTACCGATGGTTGTATCGACTGGAAGAGCAGCCTCACGGTGCTCGAAGGTCTGGCCGAAGCGGTTCGCCAGCGTCGTCTTGCGAAGACGGATTGAACCTCGTTGAATCAACTTGACGGGAGCACTGCCAGAGTAGTGGTGGATCCCGGCCTGCGCCGGGATGACGATTTTGAAGCCAAAAGTTCTTCAACCGTCATCACATGCAGATGATGACGGTTGTTGTCGTGGCGATCGTAAAATTCCTACCGTCATCACCTGCATGTGATGACTGCTGCGTGGGCGGATCGCATGCGATCCGAATTCCCCACTCGCTCTCGGCGAAAGCCGGGATCCAGCGTCTTTCGTCGTGCACAAGCGGCTCAAACCTTTAACTGACCGCCATTGGGCGCGGGCAGGGATCCAGTGTCTTTAGTCTCGCCTCAATCCCGAAAATTATTAAATTCCAGCGGCAAATCCGTCACATCTTTTCTCAGCATCGCCATCGTCGCCTGCAAGTCATCGCGCTTGGCACCTGTCACTCGCAATGAATCGCCCTGAATGCTCGCCTGCACCTTGATCTTGCTGTCCTTGATCAGCCGCTGAATCTTTTTGGCATCCTCGGTCTCAATACCTTTTTTCACGCGGATGACCTGCTTGACCTTGTCACCGCCGATTTTCTCGACCTTGCCGATATCAAGAAAACGCACGTCCACATTGCGCTTGGCCATTTTCCCCGTCAGTACATCACGTACCTGACTAAGCTGAAAATCGCTGTCGGCATATGCGGTCAGTTCGAGCTCTTTCTGCTCGACCCGCGCGTCACTGCCCTTGAAATCAAAGCGCGTGCCGATCTCCTTGTTGGCCTGCTCGACGGCATTCTTGACTTCGACTTGATTCGCTTCGGATACAACGTCAAACGATGGCATGCTGGTTTCCTCCTGAAACGGGTATGGCGCAGATTCTAGCGGAAAAATTTAGCCAGCCCGTCGCCGGTATAATCCGGCGCTGATGAAGCCCGCACTCACCCTTCTGCATGATGTCTCTTTGCGCGAACTCAATACCTTCGGTATCGATGCGCATGCCCACACCTTTGTCAGCGTCCAAACCGTCGCAGATCTGGAAGCCATTGCCGCGGATCCGCAGCTGTCCCTCCTGCCACGCCTGATTCTGGGCGGTGGCAGTAATCTGCTGCTGACCAAAGATGTGGCCGGGCTGGTGCTGCACATGACGAACACGGGTCGCGTGGTGGTTGGAGAATCAGAACAGCAGGTGATCGTACGGTCTGAAGCAGGAGAGAACTGGCATGACTTCGTCCAGTGGACCTTGGCGCAAGGTTTGCCCGGACTGGAAAATCTATCGCTGATCCCCGGTAGCGTGGGCGCGGCGCCGATACAGAACATCGGTGCCTATGGCAGCGAACTCGCCGAATTTTTTCATTCACTGACCCTGTTTGATTTCGTCACTCGCGAGACGCGGGTGCTCAGCCGCGACGACTGTCATTTCGGCTACCGCGATAGCATCTTCAAGCATGCATTACGCGACAGGGCAGCGATCATCAATGTCAGCTTTGCGCTGCCGCGCCAATGGCATCCCAATCTGCGCTATGCTGAGCTGGCCACTGAGCTGGCTGCACGAAATGTGTCAGACCCGACGGCGCAAGACATTGCTGATGCCGTCATTGCCATTCGCCGCCGCAAGCTGCCAGATCCTGCACAGATAGGCAATGCAGGCAGTTTTTTCAAAAATCCCGTCGTGAGCGCGGAACACCATGCGCAACTCCTGGCAAAGTATCCCCAGCTAGTGAGCTATCCGCAGTCGGATGGCAGCATCAAACTGGCAGCAGGCTGGATGATTGATCAGTGCGGCTGGAAGGGTAGGTCGCTAGGTGCAGCCGGCGTGCATGAAAGACAGGCGCTGGTGTTGGTAAACCGGGGTGGTGTCACCGGTGCGGCGGTGCTTGCGCTGGCAGAAAAGATTTCAGACGATGTTCGGGCTCGCTTTGGCGTGTCGCTGGAAACCGAGCCCGTTATCGTCTGATGATCTGCGTTAAATCAGGGGGTGCATTAACCAAAGTGACAAACGTAATCCACCGCTTCGGCAGCCTCGATCTCAAAGCTTGAGTTACCCGGCACGTTAAAGCTCTGGCCCGCTGCATAGGTGATCCATTCTGCTTCACCCTTGATGCGCGCACGGCAGCTACCTGCAGTGATTTCCATGATCTCAGGCACACCGGTATTGAATACCAGTGATGAAGGCAGGATCACGCCGACTGATTTTTTGGTGCCATCAGCGAGCATGACGGTATGCGATATGCATTTGCCGTCGAAGAAGACGTTGGATTTCTTGATGACGGAAACATTGTCGAATTGATTGCTCATGTTGTTTTTCCTTCGGGGTCAATTCAGAGGGCGTCATGCCGGCGAATGCCCGCATCCAGTGGCTTTGCGTTTTTTACGAAAGATGCTGGACCCCGGCTTTCGCCGGGGTGAAAGTTCATGCACCAGGGTGACAGTTTAAACTTGGTTAGCAATACCCAGATTACTTGCCACGCTTGATCTTCGCATTCGCTGCAATCCGCATCCGCAGTGCATTGAGTTTGATGAAGCCACCTGCGTCAGCCTGATTGTAAGCGCCGCCATCTTCGTCAAACGTTGCGATGTTCATGTCAAACAGTGAATCGGTTTTTGAATCACGCGAAACGACGATCACGTTGCCTTTGTAGAGCTTCACGCGTACCCAACCATTCACACTCTGCTGCGTGTGATCGATCAGGGTCTGAATCGCGACACGTTCTGGTGCCCACCAGTAGCCGTTGTAAATCAGCGATGCATAACGTGGCATCAGATCATCTTTAAGGTGAGCGACTTCACGATCAAGCGTGATTGATTCAATCGCACGGTGTGCGCGCAGCATGATGGTGCCGCCCGGTGTTTCATAGCAGCCGCGTGATTTCATGCCCACATAGCGGTTCTCGACCAGATCAAGACGGCCGATACCGTGCTTGCCACCCAGACGATTCAGTTCGGTCAGCACGGCCGCTGGCGAGAGGCGCTTGCCATTCAGGCCAACAATATCGCCATGCTCGAACTCGATATCGAGATACTCGGCCGCATCCGGTGCTGCTTCTGGACTGACCGTCCAGCGCCACATCGATTCTTCCGCTTCGGCGCTCGGGTTTTCCAGATGGCGGCCTTCGAAGCTGATGTGCAGCAGATTGGCATCCATCGAATACGGCGCGCCACCGTTTTTGTGCTTCATGTCGATCTCGATGCCGGCATCTTCTGCGTACTTCAGCAGCTTCTCACGGGAGAGCAGATCCCATTCGCGCCAGGGCGCAATGATTTTCACATTGGGCATCAGTGCATAAGCACCGAGCTCAAAACGTACTTGATCATTACCCTTGCCAGTCGCACCGTGAGAAATGGCATCCGCACCAGTTTTGCGCGCGATCTCGATCAGGCGCTTGGCAATCAGCGGACGAGCGATCGAGGTACCCAGCAGATACTCGCCTTCATAGACCGTATTGGCGCGGAACATCGGAAACACGAAATCACGAACGAACTCTTCACGTACATCGTCAATAAAAATATTCTCCGGCTTGATGCCGAACTTGATTGCCTTCGCACGCGCTGGCTCCAGCTCTTCACCCTGACCAAGATCAGCCGTAAAGGTGACGATTTCGCAGTGATAATGATCTTGCAGCCATTTTAAAATAACCGAGGTGTCCAATCCGCCGGAGTAGGCGAGGACGACTTTATTGATGTCGCTCATGTGCTTGTTTTCCCTGATTTCAATAACAAATTAAATTTTTCCGAGTACCAGATACTCGAGCAAGGCTTTTTGTACATGCAGCCGGTTTTCGGCTTCTTCCCAGACCACAGACTGTGGTCCGTCGATCACGTCGGCTGACACTTCCTCGCCACGATGCGCGGGCAGGCAATGCATGAACAAGGCATCCTTGTTGGCGCGTTGCATTTTTTGCGCATCGACGATCCAGCCGTCAAAGGCTTTCAGACGGGCGGCATTTTCTTCTTCATAGCCCATGCTGGTCCAGACATCGGTCGTCACCAGATCAGCACCTTCGCAAGCATCGGACGGATTCTTGAGCACCGTATAGCGTTGATGATCAGCGGATACCAGTGCCGGGTTGATGTCATAGCCAGCGGGTGTGGAGACATTCAGATGGAAGCCGAACACCTCCGCCGCTTGCAGCCATGAGTAAAGCATATTGTTCGCGTCACCCACCCAGGCCACGGTTTGGCCGGCGATAGAGCCCCGGTGTTCGATATAGGTAAATACATCGGCGAACACCTGACATGGGTGATGTTCATTGGTCAGACCATTGACGACCGGCACCCGCGAATTGGCGGCGAAGCGATTAATAATCTCCTGACCGAAGGTCCGAATCATGATGATGTCGCACATGCGGGACATCACCTGTGCTGCATCCTCCACCGGTTCGCCACGGCCCAGCTGGCTGTCGCGGGTATTCAGGTAAATGGCGGCACCGCCGAGCTGATGCATGCCCGCTTCAAAGGACAGCCGGGTGCGTGTGGAATTCTTTTCGAAAACCATCACCAGCGTGCGGTCCATCAGCGGATGGTAGGGCTCGTAGTTTTTGAATTTGCGTTTGATGATCTTCGTGCGCTCGATCAGGTAGTCGTACTCCGCGAGCGTGAAGTCGGCAAACTGCAGATAGTGTTTGATTGCCATAAATGAAAAACGGCAGCTAGCCAGGCCGGCAGCCGCCGAGTGTTTTAACCCGTTGGATTATAAGGGTTTTGGGCGTGTTCGGACAGGGCACGGCTGAGAATGAGCCGCTCTGTCAAATATCCGGACTTCAGGCGATTTGCTTGCGTTGTAAAGCACAGATTGATGCATCAATAGCAACGCTAATTTCGCTGTCAGTCAGGATCGAAGCGAAAGGCGTCCGGAGGGCGGAATAATCAACAGGCTCAGTCAACCGCGTTAGCCACCTTCGATCGTTTCGATAGTCTGGTACGGGTGAGTCGTTTGTGTCCTGAGGCCTGATGAAATAACATTCGCTACTTTTTTATTTGGATTAGCCTTGTTGAAGGACGGCAATCTTCATGCCCCAGAAGTCCGATCCAGCCATTTTACGATCCGTTATGTAACGATCCAGAGACCATTCGCTCGGAGTCGTGATAGATTATCTTTGTTGGAAAGAAACATGACTAATAAAATCCTTCTTGCTCCGGGAATATTTTTTTCTCAATATAGAGAGGTAGAGTAGTCCGTTCATTTTTATAGAAATCTTGCAAATGCTCTTGAGCGGCTTCTTTTTCTTTTTGGGTTGAAGTGCTCGAGAAAAGTTGTTCAATAGAATTCAACACGCTTGAATCAGTTTTTGGTGGGGCACCTTTATGCCCTTGTCCATAAGAGCTATACCTGCCTTCCTCATAGGTTAGACACCAAATTTTCATTTCTTTATCAGTCGGTTTTGAGCTGATGCTTTGCTTACGAACCTCATCTAGTTTATTCATGAACCTATTTTTTATGTCTTTGTTGGCGCTTTTTGTTTCAAGATAATTTTCGATGGAATTTTTCATTTTTTCAAAACCATTACTTATTTCTTTTATTTCTTCACGAGTCATAAGATTGGATGTTACTGATCGTTGAAACAGCGTAAAAATTCGTGCATGAATCTTCCAAGTTTCTTCGGTTTTTTGGTTTTCTAAAATGCTGCTGAAGTCTCTCAAGAATTCGTTAAGTTCATATTTTTCAAGATTTATTTTAAATTGGGTGTTTTCGTCATGAGTAACAGATTTACTTTCGAATAATTTCTTTAGTTCATTTTTTGACTCATCATCGGCGCCTTCGGTGCTCATCTTTGATTTAAAATCCCGTACTGTTTTCTTCGACTCATCTTTGTCTACGAGAATTCTTAGCGATGTAAATCCTAGCGCTTTTTTTAAACCAGTGAGATCAAATTTTAGGGCAAAGTCTTGGGTTGTATAGCGAACTCTCGTCTTTATTCTTTCGAATAATCCATCAATAGAATCGATATTTTTTCTTTGATAAATTATTCGTTCGGTTTTCCCGTTTTCCAGTATTTTGTTTTTTATAAAAATTGGTTGGGTATCACTCCGATTGATGTTTTTGATTTGAATGGGGTCCATTATTTTGTGCTCCTCATGGGGTTCTTAGGTAGTCTTGTGCCCGTGACCAAAGTTCTCAAGGCTGTATTTCAGAGCATTCTTGATTTTTTCGAATGGGCTTCTGATTGATTTCAGATACTTGTGCTGGTAGAAGTGCAGAATGGTATTGCCGTTTTCGTCCGTCTTTTTCTTGATCTGGATAGGCTTGTCAAATCCTCGCGAAAGGCCACCAAATTCTATTTGAGCGGGCATTGTTTTCAATCTTTATTCCCCCAGCTTTAAAATTTCTTACTGCGAAAAGCAGTCTGTAAGTGCAATTAGTCTTGGGATAAAAATTTTCTTTAGAGAAAATTCGGCAGAAACGGTGGCCTGGAGGCACATAATTTTGTTTGCCGGAAGTGATTTTTGGTGTTCGTTGGGAAAAATTTGTTCCTTAGCTGATGCATCAGGCTAATTTTTGTTGTGTTTGTGCCGAAGAAAAGCGAGGGATCTTGTTACCAATAAATCGGTGCTTAGCCCCAGTGCGATTGCTTTAAATGAGCAGCAGCGAGGCTAGGGCAAAGTGGGTATCAGCGGTAGCCGGGTTTTTGAGATGACTCGTGCCTGAGCTGCAGGTAGAGCTGATGTCTGGCGGGGTTAATTTTTTCTTCGACCATCGCCTTGAGGATGGCGCAATCCGGTTCCGCCACATGATGGCAATTGGTGAACCGGCACTGCCCCAGCACGGATTCGAATTCCGGAAAAGCCCGCTCCAGCATGCCCTCGGAGAGATGGTAAAGGCCAAACTCCTGGAATCCGGGTGAATCAATCACGCTGGATTGTTCGTCCAGCGTATAGAGCCGGGTAAAAGTCGTGGTGTGTTTGCCGGTATCCAGTCGCTGAGAAATCTCCCGAACAGCGATTTCCGCATCGGGCACCAGCAGATTCACCAGTGAGGATTTGCCCATGCCGGACTGGCCGATCAGTATGGTCGACTGACCCGACATCAGCGGCTGCAAAATGGCCAGTGTTCCGGTCGGATCCGCTTTCGCACTGACTTCGTGTACGGCGTAACCCAGTCCTTGATAGAGCGCGAGCCTGTCGCGCGCCGCCGGTAGCAGTTGCGCTATGTCCGTTTTATTCAAGATCAGGTGGGCTGTGATGCCAGCGGCATTTGCGGCGACCAGTGATCGCGATATCAGATCATCCGAAAAGCCCGGCTCGGTCGCCACCACAATAAACAGTTGCGTGACATTGGCGGCCAGCAGTTTGGATTTGTATTGATCAGATCGATAGAGCAGGGTGTCGCGCGGCAGGATTTCCTCGATCACTGCCTGATCCGGCGATGTGGCCGTCAGGTGAACACGATCGCCGGTGGCGACATCGCTTTTTTTTCCGCGTGTGACGCATTGCAAGGCCTTGCCATCGGCATGAGCGAGGTAATGTCGGCCGTGCGCGGCAACGATCAGTCCCTGCAGTTCACTCATGCGTCAGTGAAAGCTGTGGTCGAAAACGGCATCGATCTTTGCGGCGCAAATAAAGTCGTTGGCAGACAGGCCGCCTTTCCCCTCATTGACCGAGTGCGTGTCGTAGCGTACTTCGCAGCGGTTGTAGCCGACGATCAGCTCGGGATGATGGTCTTCTTGGTGAATGATCTCGGCGATCGCATTCACGAACGCCAGCGTCTGATGGTAATCACTGAACCGAAACAGGCGCACCAGTTTGCCATCGGCGATCGCCCAGTCACTCAGCACGGCAAGTGCGGCGGCGATCTCGTCTGCTGAAGCTGCCTGCGTCAGATGACGACAGGCTGCCTTCAGCAGCGATTCACGGGTGATCATCAGCCGGCGAGCAGCTTTTGCACCCGGACACTGGCGGGTGGATGGGAATCGTAGAAAGCCGAATGCAGAGGATCAGGCGTCAGCGTTGATGCATTGTCTTCATAAAGCTTGACCAGTGCAGAGATCAGATCCTGCGAATTGCTGTGCTTGGCCGCAAACGCATCGGCTTCGAATTCATTTTTGCGCGATGTAATTGACAGCACAGGTGAGAACAGAAAAGTGAACACCGGCAGCGCAAACATGAACAGGATCAGCGCCATTGCGTCATTACTCGCTGCCATCATGGGTTCGACGCCGAGTCCCTGATAGAACCACGTCTGATTTTTCAGGAAGCCCAGCAGCCCAAGAAAGGCCAGCGAGATCACGAACATCACGCCGATGCGCTTTATCACATGATTGAGCTTGAAATGGCCAAGCTCATGGGCCAGTACCGCTTCGATCTCGTTCGGTGCCAGACGCGAGAGCAGGGTGTCAAAGAACACGATGCGCTTGGCCGCCCCAAAACCTGAAAAATACGCATTACCGTGAGCGCTGCGACGCGAGCCATCCATCACGAACAGGCCTTTGCTCGCAAAACCGACGCGCTGCATCAAGCCTTCGATACGCGAGCGCAGACTTTCATCTTGCAGGGGCGTGAATTTATTGAACAGCGGTGCAATCAGATTTTGATAAAAACCCAGCATGAAAATCTGGAAGCCGCACCAGATCAGCCACGCATACAGCCACCACAGCGCGCCTGCTTTTTCCATCAGTGCGAGCGTGACCCAGATCAGAGGCAGGCCAATGACGGCGCCCACCAGCGTGTGCTTGAGCATGTCGGAGAAGAATAGACCCGGCGTCATTTTGTTGAAGCCGAATTGTTCTTCCAGACGAAATTGTTTGTAATAGTCGAAAGGCAGGTCAACCACGCTGCCAATCACCGTCACCGCGGCGATCAGGCCCAACTGGTACGCCATGCCGGCACCGGCCACATCGAACAGAGCCATCGACAACCACTGCAGACCACCCAGCAGCGTGAAACCCAGCAGCACCGCCGCATTCACCACGAGCAGCAGGATTTTCAAGCGTGTCTTGGCGATGGTGTAATCGGCCGCCTTCTGGTGGGCTGCCAGCGGGATTTTGTGTGCGAATTGCGCAGGCACGGCATCGCGGTGCTGGGCAATGTGTCGGATATGTCGGCTTGACAGCCAGAGTTTGACGGCAAGCGTTGCGAGCAAAAAGGCGGCAAACAGCAGAGAGAAGCTTTGCGGATCCATACGGTGTCTATGAGAAAATGGCAGTTTTATGGTCCCTACATCGCTGGGACCGAGTCAGGAACAGATTATGTCACAAGCTTTTGAAGCGCATGCGCCATCTGCCGCCGCAGTTCGTCCCAATGAAATGAACCTCGTCTGGATCGACATGGAGATGACTGGGCTGGATCCGGACAATGACCGTGTTATCGAGATTGCAGCAATCGTCACCGATGCCGAGCTGAATATCCTTGCTGAGGGTCCGGTCTTTGTGATTCACCAGACTGACGAAGTGCTGGACAAGATGGATGCCTGGAACAAGGGTACCCATGGCCGCTCGGGGCTGATCGACAAGGTGAAGGCATCCACCGTCACCGAGGACGAGGCGAGCGCGCAGATGATCAGCTTTTTGCGGCAATACGTCCCCGCTGGAAAATCACCGATGTGCGGCAATTCGATTTGCCAGGACCGGCGATTCATGGCGCGGCATATGGCCCAACTGGAAAAGTTTTTTCATTACCGAAATGTGGATGTCTCCACCATCAAGGAGCTCTGCCGTCGCTGGAAACCCGAGCTGATCAACGGTTTTAAAAAGCATCAGATGCATACCGCTTTAGCCGATATTCTCGAGTCCGTCGAGGAGCTGCGCTACTACCGCGAGCATTTCATCAAACTCTGACAGGGTTGGTACGCGGAGCTCTACCTGTCAGCAGTGCGCCTGCCAGTGCACGATGCACACCTTTGACGTCCGTCGGGTGAGTTTACTGTGCGCGTCTCGCTTGCCAAAACCGGCGTATCTGCGGAATTGATGCCTCGACTTCAACCGCGAGCTTGTGGCATTTCACTGGATCGTCGACCAGCCCAAGTTCTGTTTCCTCGATCTCCTCTGCGCCCAGCAGATGAAAGGCACGCAGCAGACCGCCTTGCGGTGAATCGCGCAAGGACTGCCAAGCCTCGTTGCGCAGTTTGACACCCTCAAGAAATCCCCACGCCCAGGCTTCGGCATCCAGCAGGGATTTGCCTTTCCATTGCAATTCGCAGAACAGGGGTTCGAAATCTGCCGGTGCTACTTCCAGGGTCACTTCAATATCTTCCAGCATCCTTTCCATCAGATGCGTGATTCTTTGCGCTGCCTGTGGGGTCTCGAAAACAGGCACATCCTCGGAATCAGTTCCCCAGACAGCCGATGACCATTCGTGGACTGGAACCTTCTCGGGGCCAATGGCAATGGCAGTGAGAAAGCCATGCAAGGCATCCATGGTCATCGCGTCGTCGCTGCATTGATCTGACATCAGGAAGCGATCCAATTCATCGAATTCCTGTTCGGACAGCAAAGGGTCGGTGTGCATGAGCGTCTCATCAAATAAACAGCGCACAGTGTAACCGCAGCAGCGAAGGTGCAGTGGATGTCCGGGGAAGACTACAATGTGCCCATGATGAATCTGCCACCCGCTTCTTTTTCGGAACTCTCTCCCGATACGGTGCTCGATGCACTGCAGTCGCTCAATTTGTATGGTGATGGACGTCTGCTTGCACTGAACAGCTATGAAAATCGCGTCTATCAGGTCGGCATGGAAGGCGCTGCACCGGTCATTGCGAAATTCTACCGACCCGGTCGCTGGACAGATGCTGCGGTTCGCGAAGAGCATCAATTCGTCGATGCACTGTATGCGCAGGAAATTCCGGTCGTGCCGGCAATGTGTATCGAAAACGATACCCTGCATATTCATGAAGGCTATCGCTTTGCCGTCTTCCCTAGGCAAGGTGGTCGCGCGCCGGAGCTGGATCGTGACGACACGCTGGAGCAGATGGGTCGTCTGATGGGGCGCATTCATGCGGTGGGTGCTGATAGCGCGTATCAGCACAGACCTGCACTTGATGTGCTGAGCTTTGGCGATGAACCCCGTGCCTGGCTTCTGGACCATCATTTCATCCCACCCGATTTGCTCGACAGCTGGCAGAGCGTCACGGCACAGGCACTCGAGAGTGTGCGGCATTGCTATGAGCGCGCCGGAGACCTGCGCTACTTGCGCTTGCATGGCGATTGTCATGGCGGGAATGTGCTGTGGACGGATGATGGACCTCACTTCGTCGATTTTGATGACAGTCGCAGCGGACCTGCGGTTCAGGACTTGTGGATGCTGCTCTCGGGCGAGCGTCAGGAGCGCAGCGCGCAGCTGGCCAAACTACTGGCTGGCTATGAAGATTTTTTCGAATTCAATCCGCGCGAGCTGCATCTGATTGAGGCCTTGAGGACTTTACGCTTGCTGCATTACTCTGCGTGGCTGGCAAGACGCTGGGATGATCCCGCTTTCCCTGCGGCTTTCCCCTGGTTTAATACGGTGCGTTACTGGCAGGACCGCATTCTCGAACTGCGCGAGCAGATTGCGCTGATGGATGAGCCACCATTGTGGCCGCTTTGATCCGAGTCAATTTTTTCCTTTCTCGATTTTGATAGTCTCAGGCAAACGGCTGATCTGAAAGGATGCACCATGTTTCGGAAATTGCTCATTCCCACCGATGGCTCGGCGCTATCTGAAAAGTCTGCGAAAGCCGCACTTGAATTTGCATCTGCCACGCGGGCATCGGTGGTCGGCCTTTCGGTAGCGCAGCTTTATCCCTTCATGCTCATGCCCGAAGCCGGCGCCATGGTGGATCTGACGTCGTATGAAGAGATTCAGGACAAGACCGCTCAACAGGCGATGCAAAAGCTGCAGGCCATGGCCGCAGATGCAGGTGTCACGTGCGAAGTGCTGTCTACACGTGGCGTGCATCCTTACGAAGAAATCATCAAGACTGCCGAGAGTCACGGCTGCGATCTAATCTGGATGGCGTCGCACGGGCGCAAAGGCCTGGATAAATTATTGTTGGGTAGCGAAACCCAGCGAGTGCTGTCGCATGCGCACATACCGGTACTCGTCTATCGCGATCCGCATGCCAAATGACAGGACGAGCACTAGTGAGCCATCAGCACAGGCAGGGTCATTGATTCCAGCACAGTTCGCGTAGCGCCACCCAGCAGAATCTCCCGAAAGCGCGTGTGGCCATAGCCACCCATGACCAGAAGATCAGACCCCTGATCAGCGCAGAGCGACAGCAAGGCATTGCCGATATCAATGTCGGTGCGGCGACTGATGACATTCACTGACACACCATGTCGGGCCAGATAAAGTGCAAGATCACTGCCGGGTACTTCACCATGGGCTTCGTCTTGAGCCGATGCATTGAAGACCACCACATCGACCACGGAAGCCGTTTGCAGCAATGGCAACGCGCCGGTCACTGCGCGAGTTGCGGTCATGCTGGCATCCCAGGCGATCAGTGCGCGCGAGAAGGGCTTGATGCTCCGGCTTGCGAAAGGCACGATCAGTACAGGGTGCGCGCTCTGCATCAGCACTGAAGCCGTGAAATCCGACATCAGGCCGGGTACAGGATCATCCGGATCGAATTGTCCGATAACGGTGAGATCAGCATAGGGTGTTTGCATTCCCATGCCGGCGGCAGGATCATCATCGACCAGTCGCGATTCTACTGACGTCACACCCGCCAGATGCGCCCTGTCTTCAAACTGTTGCAGCGCCCGCCGCGCGTGGTCGCGCAATGCATCCACATGATGCAACAGGACCGGATCCGGCGGACGTATGGGATTGTCTTGAAAGACGATGCGGGAAATTCCGGTCATCGCAACACCGATTAAGTGAGCGTCGGATGTCATCGCCATTTGTGCAGCCAGATCAATTCGGGTGGCAGATTGTCGGGATGTATCGACGTGGACAAGTAGAGTTTTGAAGTTCATCGTGACTTACCTTTGAGAACGGATTGATACCTGATAAACAGTTTGGATATCCAATTGCAGATGCAAATTTATTGCGAACTGTGTGGGTGAGTCGTTAATTAAGCAAATGTACTTTTGCAAAGTAAAGACGCTGGATCCCCCCTTGCAGGGCGCGCACTGGCTTGCAAGCCAATGCCGTTTCGCGGGCATGCAGCATGCTGCATGAAATCCCCGCTACCCTTGCAGGGCGCGCCATGGCGAGTACGTCATGACTGTTTCTCGGGCAGACCGCATGCGGTCTGAAACCCCCGCTACACCCTTTCGCCGGGATGACGAATTTGAGGTCATCAGCGCTTAAAACGTCATCCCGGCGCAGGCCGGGATCCAGCGTCTTTCATTGTGTATGCGATCACCCAAGCTTTGGGTGATCAACACAGATCAGACCTTCGCGTTTTAAATGTAACGAATAACTTGTTTCAACTCTAAGATTTATCCTCACCAGCGTCCAGTACCAGATAGCTTCATCGCTGCTGCGATTTCGAAATTTTTGATTCAAGTCAATTAATCAATCCCCCGAACGTCACAGATATCACCATAATCACCTGATGAGTCTGCGTAACCTGGATCATCTCTTTTCTCCCAAGTCAGTAGCGTTGATCGGCGCGAGTGATCGTCCACATAGTGTGGGCGCCACTGTCTGGACCAATCTGTCGAGAGGCTATGCAGTACAAGGTGATCCCAAGCTGATGGCGGTGAATCCTCGCCTCACGCAGTTGCAGGGCTGGCCGGTTTATCCGGATGTCGCGAGCTTGCCGCAAACACCCGAGTTGGCTGTGATCGCAACGCCACCTGCTACCGTACCCGCACTGATTACACAGCTGGCACAACGGGGAACGCGTGCTGCCGTCGTTTTGACTGCGGGTATGGACGGCGATCACGGTGATGGCCGCACGTATCGGCAGGCGATGCTTGATGCAGCAAAGCCCGATGTATTTCGTATTCTTGGACCGAATTGTGTTGGTCTGCTAGTACCCACTCTGCAACTCAACGCCAGTTTTGCACCAACTGATGCATTGCCGGGCAAAGTGGCCTTCGTTTCCCAGTCGGGCGCACTGGTGACTGCCGTGCTTGATTGGGCGAGAGCGCGCGATATCGGTTTTTCGCATTTCATTTCGCTTGGTGATGCGAGCGATGTCGATGTCGGGGATGTGCTTGATTATCTGGCCACGGATCCGCACACACAATCCATTCTTTTGTATCTGGAAGACATTCGCAATGCGCGCAAATTCATGTCGGCCGCGCGTGCCGCCGGGCGCAACAAGCCGGTCGTGATCCTCAAGGCCGGTCGCGTACCGGAAGGTGCACGTGCCGCAGCCTCACACACCGGGGCGCTGGCGGGCCATGATGCAGTGTATGACGCTGCCATTCGTCGCGCCGGCCTGCTGCGTGTGCTGACGACCGAGGCCTTGTTTGACGCGGTTGAAACACTGGCGAGAGCACGGCCATTGATCGATGAATCGCTGATCATTCTGACCAACGGTGGTGGGCCCGGTGTCATGGCCACTGATGCCTTGATGCTCTCAGGCGGGGCGCTGGCCACACTGTCACAAGAAACCATGGCTGCGCTCGACAAGGTGTTGTCGCCCAATTGGTCGCACGGTAATCCTGTTGACATCATTGGCGATGCACCGGTTACCCGATACCAGCAGGCGCTTTCCATCCTGCTTGAACATCAGTCATCGAATCCCGTGCTTTTCATACATGCGCCGACCGCGATTGTGCCCAGCGTAGATATTGCGCATGCACTGGCGCCGGCAATAGCGCAATCCCGCCATCATGTGATCGCTTGCTGGATGGGCGGTGCGTCAGTGGGTGAAGCGCGTCAGATATTTTCGCAGGCGGGCTTGCCGCACTTTGGTACTCCCGAGGATGCCGTGCAAGGTTTCATGCAAGTCGTGGAGTACCGGCGCAACCAGCGTTTGCTGATGCAAGTGCCATCGGCTGGCACGCCCACCGATGACCTGGATTTGGCAGCCGCGCGCGCTGTGATTGATCGTGCGCTGGCCGAAGGTCGGATGATGCTGACCGAGCCTGAAGCAAAGATGCTGATGCAAGCTTGTCACATACCGATTGCAGAAACACGTGTTGCACATTCACCTGAAGAGGCTGCAGTGCTGGCACAAGCCATAGGATTTCCGGTGGCTGTGAAGCTCTTGTCTCCGGATATCTCGCACAAGACCGAAGTCGGTGGCGTTGCGCTGGATCTGGCATCTGTCGTGGCAGTAAAAGAGGCGGCAAGAGCGATGCAACAACGACTCGCGTTACTGCGACCCGATGCAAAGCTGAACGGCTTTTCAGTGCAAGCCATGATACGTCGGCCCGATGCACAAGAGCTCATCGTTGGTATCACGTCCGATCCGATTTTTGGTCCGGTGCTTCTGTTCGGTCAGGGTGGTATTGCTGTCGAGGTGCTGCAGGATCATGCGCTTGCACTACCGCCACTGAACGATGTGCTGGCGCGCGACACGATAATGCGTACCCGCGTGTCGAAACTGCTGGCAGGCTATCGGAACCGACCCGCAGCAGACATGAATGCAATCAGTCAGGTGCTGATTCAGGTTGCCCATCTGGCCGCTGAACTGCCTGAAATCGCCGAGCTGGATATCAACCCGCTGCTGGCCGATGCCAGTGGCGTGATCGCATTGGATGCGCGTGTGCTGCTCAAGCCATTGCAGTTGCGTCACCCGCATGATCGTCTCGCGATTCGTCCCTATCCGCAGGCGCTGGAAGAGGTCGTGCAGTGGCGTGGCAGTACGTTGACGTTGCGACCGATCAGGCCGGAGGATGGCGAGGCGCATCTGCGCTTCTTCAGCGCACTTGATCCTGTCGATGTTCGTTTTCGCATGTTCATGCATATGCGCGAACTGCAGACTTCGCAGCTGGCCCGCATGACACAAATTGATTATGACCGCGAGATGGCCTTTGTCGCCGTCCGACCCCGTGAGGATGGCAGCGATGAAACATTGGGTGTGGTGCGCGCAGTGGCGGATCCGGACAACATCAATGCTGAATTTGCGATCATCATTCGCTCCGACCTCAAAGGTCTGGGGCTGGGTCAGATGCTGATGACCAAGCTGATTGCGTATTTTCGCCAGCGAGGCACGCAGATGATCGTCGGCGAGGCACTCAGCGACAATCATGCAGTGATTGAATTAACAAAAAATCTAGGCTTTGAAATCCGCAGTCAGCCCGGGACCGGCACTGTCGAGCTGAGATTGTCCCTGTGCTGACATTACCTGCACGGTATGCGTCAGGTCAATTTTGACTTAGGTCAAGGTAATTACAGAGCCGCGTCCGTAGACTCCGAATCGCCTGAAACTCGCCCAGTCCAGAGGCGAGAAGCACGGAGCAAAGACAATGATGGTTTCTACCCTGGCCCCACATCACTTGCAGCATGTCGAGTTTGACGCTGACCTGATCAGCCGGCTCACGCAGTCCGGGCCACGTTACACGTCCTATCCGACGGCGGATCGATTCAGCGAAAGCTTTGGCTATCGCGATTATCTTCAGGCGGTCATCCAGGCGCGTTCACGGGGCGGTCGCTACCCGTTATCGCTCTATCTTCATATTCCCTTTTGTGACACGGTCTGCTACTACTGCGGATGCAACAAGATCGTCACCAAGAATCGCGAGAAAGCCGCCACCTATCTCGACTATCTGAAGCGCGAAGTGGCAATGCAGGGCAAGCTGTTCTCAGATTGTAATCAGGTCGAGCAGCTGCATTTCGGTGGTGGTACACCCACTTATTTGTCCGATGCGCAAATGGATGATCTGATGCAGCATCTGCGGCGATGGTTTGTGTTTGCCGATGACGAGACTGGGGAGTATTCGATCGAAGTCGACCCGCGCAGTGTCTCACCGGATCGTGTACACAAACTGCGGCAGTTCGGATTCAATCGCATCAGTCTGGGTGTGCAAGATTTCGATCCCGATGTACAAAAGGCAGTCAACCGTCTGCAGCCTGAGGCGCAGACGCTGGCGGTGATTCGGGCTGCACGCGAGGCGCGCTTCCGGTCGATCAGTATCGATCTGATTTACGGCTTGCCCAGACAGACGGTGCAGTCCATGGGCGAGACGCTGACCAAGGTGATCGCCGCCAATCCCGACCGCATCGCCGTGTATCACTACGCGCATTTGTCCCACCTGTTCAAGCCACAGCGCCGCATTCATGAAGCCGAATTGCCTAGTTCGGATACCAAGCTGGAGATGCTGGCCCTGTGCATTCAGCGTCTCAATGACGCCGGCTATATCTACATAGGCATGGACCATTTCGCCAAGCCCGATGATGAGCTGGCGATCGCGCAGCGGCAGGGACGCTTGCATCGAAATTTTCAGGGTTATTCCACGCATGCTGATGCCGATCTTGTTGCCTGCGGTGTTTCGTCAATTGGTTCGGTGGGGATGTGTTACAGCCAGAATGTCAAAACGCTCGACGACTACTATGACCGTCTTGATCAGGGCGAGCTGCCGATCGCGCGTGGTTACAAGTTGTCCATGGATGATGTACTGCGACGCTTCATCATTCAGATGTTTATGTGTAATTTCGAGCTATCGCTGCGTTCATTGGAACAGGCTTATCCGATCAGCTTTCCTGCTTATTTCGCGCAAGAGCTCGAGCAACTCCATGAACTCGCCGAGCTGGGTCTGCTTACCATGGACGATGACTGGATCACGGTCAGTCTGAAGGGACGGCTGCTCATCCGGAATATCTGCATGGTCTTCGACCGCCATCTGCAGGAAGCACGGCGGTTACAATCAGAGCCGCAACGCTATTCCCGTACCGTATAAATTTCCAGTTTACTTTCGCCCGTTGACGACGCTTTCACTCCTGCCGATTTTTCTGGTGGGTCTTCTGGGTGGTGTGCATTGTGTGGGCATGTGCGGTGGCATCGTCAGTGCGTTTTCCGTCGCAACGCCGCGCCACCGGGCATTTCCCGTCGCTATTGCTACCCAGAGCCACCGTTTTAGCATCATTGCTGATGGTGGTCCGCGCGTGCTCGCTTTTAATGCTGGTCGCATAGGCAGCTATATGCTCGCGGGTGTATTTGCGGGTTTGCTGGGTAGTGTGCCTGCGCTGCTCGATCTTGTCGCGTTGCAGACGGCGGCTTACTGGCTGGCGAACCTGATGCTGGTGGCGCTGGGTCTGACCCTGATGAATGTATGGCATGGGCTCAGTCGTGTCGAGGCTATCGCGCAGTTTTTATGGCGTCGCATCCAGCCGCTGATACGCAGGCTGCTGCCGGTGACGCATATGTGGCAGGCGATGGCGCTCGGCGGATTGTGGGGCTGGGTACCGTGTGGCATGGTCTACAGCGTTTTGATGACCGCATTGCTGACCGGTTCTGCCACGCAGGGGGCGATGGTCATGCTGGCCTTCGGTCTGGGTACGCTGCCTTTGCTGTTCATCATCGGTGTACTCGGGACTTCTGTGCAGGCCTTTCTGCAAAAGAGCGCTGTTCGTCGTCTGGCAGGGCTGCTGGTGCTGATGTTTGGTTTGCTGGGCTTGTTTCGCGCCGCAACCGGTCTCTCGCATGACTGGCTGGACGCCGTGTGCATGACGCCGGCGGTTCTCCGATGACGACTCTTGCACAGACATGCTTTCATTGCGGCCTGCCGGTGCCGGCGGGCAGTGCGTGGTCGGTTGTCATTGAAGACGTGTCGCAGCCCATGTGCTGTCCCGGCTGCGAAGCGGTGGCGCAAGCCATTGTTGATAACGACCTGACTGACTACTACCGGACACGTCAGAGTTTACCCGAGGGTGCAGCTGCGATTGTGCCCGATGCACTGGGTTTGTACGATGCGCCCGAGCTGGCTTCGCAATTTCAGGGCGAGAACGGTAACGCAGAGGCGACGCTTTCCGTCGAAGGCATACGTTGTGCCGCTTGCGTGTGGCTGATTGAAAAGCGTCTGTCGCAGGTACCGGGTTTGCAGTCTGCGAATTTGAACGTGGCCACAGAAAAACTACAGGTGAGCTGGGATGCGGCCCAGTGCAAGCCCAGTGACATCCTTGAAGCAGTGCGCGAAGTGGGTTATGTCGCCTATCCCTTTGATCCCATTCAGCACGGCGAGATGCTGCGCAAGAATGCGCGGCAGATGTTCAAGCGTTTGTTTGTGGCTGGTCTGTCGATGATGCAGGTCATGATGTATGCAGTGCCGGTGTACTTTGCCGAAGCGGGCAGCATCGAGACCGATATGGTGCAGCTGATGCGCTGGGCCAGTCTGGTACTGACGCTGCCTGCCGTTTTTTACTCGGCACAGCCTTTTTTTCAGGGGGCATGGGCTGATCTTAGTCGCAAGGTGGCCGGTATGGACGTGCCGGTCGCCTTGGGTATTGCGGCTGCTTTCGCAGGCAGTGTCTGGTCGACGGTGACGGGCGAAGGCGAGGTGTATTTCGATTCGGTGACCATGTTCATTTTTTTGCTGCTCGCCAGTCGTTATATAGAGTTGGTGGCGCGTCGCCGTGCAGCGGCTTCACTCGAAACCATGCAGCATGCGTTGCCTGATGCTGCATGGCTGCTGAGAGATTTTCCGAACAGTCGCGAAGCAAGCCGGGTACCGGCAGCGCAGTTACGCGCTGGTGATGTGATTATCGCCAAGCCCGGCGATCCGATTGCGGCCGATAGTGTGATCATCGAGGGTGACACTGCACTGGATATGTCGCTGCTGACGGGTGAGAGTCAGCCTCAGGTCCGTCGCATGGGTGAGCAGGTCGTGGGTGGTGCTGTCAACATGCGCCAGCCCGTTATCCTGCGCGTCGAGCGCGTTGCAAAAGAGAGCACGCTGGCGGCACTGATTCGCATGATCGAGCGCGCAGGACAAGGTAAACCGGCGATCGCACATTGGGCAGACAAGGTCGCTGCCTGGTTTGTGGCCGCGCTGCTGGTGCTTGCCGCGGGTGTTTTGTTGTTCTGGCTTTCGCATGATGTCTCGCGCGCATGGCCGATTGCGATTGCAGTGCTGGTGGTCTCTTGTCCTTGCGCGTTGTCGCTGGCAACTCCCTCAGCGCTGGCGGCGGCGACTGATCGCTTGCTGCGTCAGGGTGTGCTGGTGATGCAGCCGCATGTGCTGGAAACCCTGCATCGCGCCACGCACGTGGTCTTCGATAAAACCGGTACCTTGACTGAAGGCCGGCCGCAGCTGCAGTCACTTGCCTTGTTGGGCAGCTTGCAGCGCGATACGGTTATCGGCATAGCGGCCGCGATGGAAGCGGGTAGCGCGCATCCATTGGCGCAGGCAATTATCTCCGTTGCTCACACTGAATCTGCTACTGCGATAGAGATTGATCGTGTCACGCACGCTGCAGGACAGGGTTTGGAAGCGCGACTGGATGATCAGCTTTATCGGTTGGGTACGGCAGGGTTCGTTGCTGAAATCTCCGGTAGTGCCAATAGTCAGATGTTGGCCGATGAAATGTCCGGCGTCAGCTATGTTTATCTCGGCAGTTGTTCAGGCTGGCTCGCCCGTTTTGCGTTTAGCGATGCGTTGAAGCCCAATGCATTGGAGGTGGTGAGCCATTTTCGATCGCAGGGGCGTCGTGTGGTTCTACTCTCTGGCGATTCACCCGCCATTGTTGAACAGGTGGCCGCTGCTCTGCACATGGATGAGACGCATGGCGGCATGCTGCCCGATCAAAAGCTCGCCTATGTTCAGCAATTGCAGCAGCAAGGCGCGGTGGTGGTGATGGTGGGTGACGGCATGAATGATGCTGCCGTGTTGCGCGGTGCGGATGTCTCGTTTGCAATGGGATCAGGTGCAGCACTCGCGCAGTCGCACGCAGATGCTGTATTGATTCATGCGCAGTTGTCCTTGTTGCTGGATGCCGCCAACGCAGCAGCAGCTTGCATGCGCGTGATACGACAGAACCTCGCCTGGGCAACGCTTTACAATCTGCTGGCCATTCCGGCGGCTGCGTTTGGATTGCTGACACCGTGGATGGCCGGATTGGGCATGTCGCTCAGTTCTGCGTTCGTGGTTGTCAATGCGTTGCGGCTTGAACGTATTTCGCCCGCCATGCGAAAGGTGCATTGATGGAATCGCTCTACTTGCTGATACCCCTGTCGGTCATCATCGTATTTATCGCGCTGTGGATTTTTTTTCGTGCGATGGATAGTGGACAGTTTGATGATCTCGATGGCCCTGGCATGCGGATTCTGCAGGATGATGATCGACCCTCCCAGAAGGCAGACAAGCAAGACTGAGCTGCCTGCCCTGTGCACCTTCATTTCAATGGCCTGTAAGCTTCTGTTGGCTTAGACCCGGTAGTGTGACAAGTGACTGCCCGGTAAAGCCCTGTCATCCCTCGATGAGCCTGTTTTCACTCGGTGAACCATCTGGTCAAATTTGACTCAAGTCAAGGAAATTTGCCTACCTGAAACGTACCCTGACGCTATCTTCGTCGTAAACCAAGGGGAGTTTTTGTGGACACAGCACTCAACTACAACTACCGCGTGGTCAGGCAGTTCGCGATCGCGACCGTAGTGTGGGGCGTGGTGGGCATGCTGGTGGGGGTGATCATCGCCGCCCAGCTGGCGTTTCCTGCGCTGAATTTCGATACCGCCTGGCTGACCTATGGTCGCCTGAGACCATTGCATACCAATGCGGTGATCTTTGCTTTCGGCGGCTCAGCCTTGTTTGCCACGTCCTACTACGTGGTGCAGCGTACCTGTCAGGTCAGGTTGTTTTCCGATGCGCTGGCTTCGTTCACCTTCTGGGGTTGGCAGCTGGTCATCGTCGCGGCAGCGATCACGCTGCCTTTGGGCATGACCTCCGGCAAGGAATATGCCGAACTCGAATGGCCCATCGATATCCTGATCGCACTGGTCTGGGTGTCGTATGCAGTGGTGTTCTTCGGCACGCTGTGGAAACGCAAAACATCCCACATCTATGTCGCAAATTGGTTTTATGGTGCTTTCATTCTGACCGTCGCCATCCTGCATATCGTGAACTCGGCAGCGATGCCCGCCACCCTGACCAAATCCTACTCGGCCTATACCGGCGTGCAGGATGCGATGATTCAGTGGTGGTACGGCCACAATGCAGTAGGCTTTTTTCTGACTGCCGGCTTCCTCGGCATGATGTACTACTTCATTCCCAAGCAGGCCGAGCGTCCGGTGTTCTCGTATCGCCTGTCTATCGTGCATTTCTGGGCGCTGATCTTCACCTACATGTGGGCCGGCCCGCATCATCTGCATTACACCGCGTTGCCTGATTGGGCGCAGTCGCTGGGCATGGTGTTTTCACTGATCCTGCTGGCGCCGAGCTGGGGCGGCATGATCAACGGCATCATGACGCTCTCTGGCGCATGGCACAAACTGCGCAATGACCCCATCCTGAAATTTCTGGTGGTCTCCTTGTCTTTCTACGGCATGTCGACCTTCGAAGGTCCGATGATGTCGATCAAAACCGTTAATGCGCTCTCGCATTACACCGACTGGACCGTCGGCCACGTACATTCAGGTGCGCTGGGCTGGGTGGGTCTGGTTTCCATGGGGTCGATTTACTACCTGTTGCCGCGTCTGTCAGGCAAAAAAGAAATGTGGAGCGTGCGTCTGATCGAGTGGCATTTCTGGATTGCGACGATCGGTATCGTGCTGTACATCGCCTCGATGTGGATTGCGGGTGTGATGCAGGGTCTGATGTGGCGCGCCGTGAATGACGATGGCACGCTGACCTACAGCTTCGTCGAAAGTGTGAAAGCCACTTTTCCGTACTACGTCATTCGTATGGCCGGCGGCTTGCTGTACTTGGCCGGCATGCTGATCATGGCCTACAACACCTTCAAGACGGTGTCTGGCGGACAGCCGGCGGATGTACGCATCCCGGCCATCGCTGGCGCTCACGCCTGAGACCGGGAGAATTTGATGAAATTTACCCATGACCAAATTGAACGCAAACCGCTGCTGCTGATACTGCTGGTGATTCTGGTGGTCAGCATTGGCGGGCTGGTCGAAATTATTCCGCTGTTTTTTCAAAAGTCCACGACTGAGCCGGTGGCGGGTCTGACCCCCTACAGTCCGCTCCGGCTTGCAGGTCGTGATGTCTATGTGCGTGAAGGTTGCTACAACTGTCATTCGCAAATGATTCGTCCTTTCCGTGCCGAGACCGAGCGTTACGGGCATTACTCGGTCGCAGGTGAGTTTGTCTATGACCGGCCATTTCAGTGGGGCTCCAAGCGCACCGGGCCGGATCTTGCGCGCGTGGGTGGTCGCTACAGCGATGACTGGCATCGCGCCCACCTCAACAATCCGCGTGATCTGGTACCTGAGTCGAACATGCCAGCTTATCCCTGGCTCGCAAAAACG
The DNA here is from genome assembly GCA_027490465.1 of Oxalobacteraceae bacterium. Taxonomy (GTDB): domain Bacteria; phylum Pseudomonadota; class Gammaproteobacteria; order Burkholderiales; family Burkholderiaceae_D; genus Pernthalerella. The sequence continues at coordinate 28,918 of JAIXXZ010000105.1, read as the reverse complement.
AATCTGGATCCCGAGAGAATTGTGCTGCACCTGAAGGCACTCAAGCGCCTCGGTGATCCGTACTCTGATGAGCAGATCGCCAACGCACCCAAAGAGCTGGCAGGCAAGACTGAGCTTGATGCGCTGGTGGCCTACCTTCAGGGTATGGGCATACAGATCAAGTCGCGGAGGTAATCATGTCAATGATTGAACTGATATCCGATGCACGCAGCATCGTGACGCTGATTTGCATGCTGACCTTTATCGGTATCGTGATCTGGGCTTACAGCGCCAGAAGAAAATCCGATTTCGACGAAGCAGCGATGTTGCCTTTTGCCGATGAGGAAACAATGAATATCAAGGAGCAGGGGCGGCATCATGGCTGATTTTACGAGCGGATTCTGGAGTATCTACATCACCGTGCTGACGATACTTTCAGTGATTGGTTGCGCATGGTTGTTATGGTCGCAGGCGAGCTTCAAGGCGAAACTCTCGAAAGACGGCAAAGTCGAAACGACCGGTCACACATGGGACGAAGGTCTTGAGGAGCTCAACAATCCCATGCCACGCTGGTGGATGTGGCTGTTCTACATCACCATCGTGTTCGGCTGTATTTATCTTGCGCTCTACCCGGGTCTGGGGAATTTCGCAGGCAAGCTGGGTTGGAGCTCGCGCGGCGAGTACCAAAATGAACTCAAGCTGGCGGATGCCGAATACGGCCCACTGTTCGAAAAATTTCAGAATACGGACATGAAGCTGCTTGCAGCAGATCCGCAGGCACATGCGATCGGCCAGCGCTTGTTTCTGACCTACTGCTCGCAGTGCCACGGTTCCGACGCGCGTGGCAACAAGGGCTATCCCAATCTGACCGATGCTGACTGGTTGTATGGCGGTGATCCTGAGACGATCAAGACAACTTTGCTCAAAGGACGCAATGGCATGATGCCGCCTATGGGTGCTGCTGTGGGAACGGACAAGGACATCGAACATGTTGCGCACTACGTGCTCTCTTTATCGGGCTCCGCATCCGATCCAATCAAGGCCTCATTTGGTAAAGAAAAATTTGGTGCCTGCGTCGCTTGTCATGGCGCAGAGGGCAAGGGCAATCCGGCTCTCGGCGCCCCCAATCTCTCCGATAAAACCTGGCTCTATGGCGGCAGCGTAGCGACCATTATGGAAACCATACGCGGTGGCCGCAACAATGCGATGCCGGCTTTTGGTGAATTCCTGGGTGAGGCCAAGGTGCATCTGCTGGCATCGTATGTTTGGAGCTTGTCCAACAATCCGACACGGGCTTCAGGAAAATAAACGATGGAGAGTGCACCACCTGACGTTGCTGTCATCAAAATGTATGCTGCGCGGGAGGAAATTTATCCGCGCGAGATTCAGGGGCGCTATGCCAGCTTGCGATGGTTCTTTGTCTGGGCCACGCAGCTGCTGTTTTATGGTTTGCCCTGGCTGAACTGGAATGGCCGGCAGGCCGTTCTTTTCGATCTGGGCGCACGAAAGTTTTATATCTTCGGTATCGTGCTCTGGCCGCAGGATTTTATTTATCTTGCAGCGCTTCTGATCATCTGTGCCTACTCGCTGTTTCTGTTTACGGCAATTTTCGGTCGCGTGTGGTGCGGCTTTACCTGTCCGCAAACGGTCTACACCGAAATCTTCATGTGGATAGAACGGAAGATCGAAGGCAGTCGCAGTGCGCGTATGCGCCTAGATCGTCAGCCCGCTTCAGCCGCCAAATTCCTGCGTAAATTTGCCAAGCATCTGAGTTGGGGCGCGGTCGCCTTGTGGACGGGTTTTACTTTTGTTGGCTACTTCACACCGATTCATGTACTGGCCGCCGAGGTCATGTCTCTGGGACTGGGGCCGTGGGAATGGTTCTGGGTGTTGTTCTACTCGTTTGCCACTTATGGCAATGCGGGCTGGATGCGCGAGCAGGTGTGCAAATACATGTGTCCGTATGCGCGTTTTCAGAGCGCCATGTTCGACAAAGACAGTTTGATCATCACTTATGATCAAACGCGTGGCGAGCCCCGTGGTGCACGCAACAAGTCTGATCTGGACTCGGCAAAGACGCTTGGGGATTGCATCGATTGCTCCATGTGCGTACAGGTATGCCCGACTGGTATTGATATTCGCAAGGGCTTGCAGTATGCATGTATCGGTTGCGCCGCCTGTGTCGATGCCTGCAACAGCGTGATGGACAAGATTGGCGCCCCACGAGGTCTGGTGCGCTACTGGACTGATCATGCAATGACCTATCGCTGGTCGACTGAACAGATATTGCGTCACGCGTTTCGGCCGCGCGTCATTATCTATGGTCTGGTACTGATGGCCATCACATCGGTTTTTGTCGGGACTTTACTCACCAGAACACCGCTGAAAATGGATGTGATCCGCGATCGCGGATCAATGGGCCGCGAAATCGAGGATGGCATGATTGAAAATGTCTATCGTTTGCAGATCATGAATACAGAAGAAGCTGCCCATCGATATCGCATCAGTGTGTCTGGTATCGAAGGAATCAACTTGCAAGGTAGTGCCGACCTCGAGTTGGGACCGACCGAGTCAAGAGGGGTGCCTGTCAACATTCGCATTCCTGCGGGCTTGGGCGAGAAAGGATCCAACAAGATTTTTGTCACGATTACCGATACAGATAACCCTGATGTGCAGGTGCATGAAAAAGCAGTCTTCTTCGTACCGCGCTGACAGGAAAAGATCATGCCTACTTCAACCACGATGAGCTCACGTCCCGAACCCTGGTATCGCCACCGCTGGCCCTGGCTGTTAATGGCCGGGCCCGCAACCGTGCTGGTTGCCGGTGCGATTACGATGTGGATTTCATTTTCAGGCGCAGATGCGCTGGTGGTTGATGATTATTACAAGCAAGGTAAGGCCATCAATCAGGATTTGCGGCGCGATCGGGTTGCAGCAACCATGGGTTTGTCATTGACGCTGCGTTTTGACGTGGCAACTGGAACCCTGCTGGGTCAGGTGCGCGGCATCGACAACACTGCTGCGCTGAGCTTGTTGCTGATACATCCGACCGTACCTGCAAAAGATCGGCGGCTGGTCGCAGTCCCTGATGCTCAGGGCAATTTTTCAATGGCCTTGCCGCTGCTTGAGCGCGCACTCTGGCAGGTTCAACTCGAAGACACGGCTAGGACCTGGCGTCTGCATGGCAACTGGGCATGGCCGCAGCAAAAAAATACCGACATTCAGGCTGTGCCTAACACAGACCGGAATGCGAGAGGAGGAGGATAAATGCGCAAGTTGGCGATGGCGGTACTCTGGCCTTCATTCATGGCAGCGATCATGGCCGAGGGATTTTTCTTTTCGATGTTTGATCCCGTCGACCTGATGATGGTTGGAGGACATATCGACCTGCCACCGATCGCAGCGTATACGATCGGTTTTTTCTTTTTCTGGAGTTTCGGTGCACTCGCCAGTATGCTCAGTCTTTATCTGGTGCGCACGGAGGTGAGTAGCCAGCCCCCTTTCTAGCGGTGCGATCGCGCCGCCGCCATCACGGCGAGGCTGATGGCGCTGCGTACATCAGCCGGCCGTCTGGCGGATCATTCGCAGACTTCAGTACCGGCAGCGATGGCTCTGAGTCGTATCGGGTCGATCAATTCGATTTCTCGATTCGCCACCCGGATCAGACCTTGTTTCTTCAGTCGTGAGAGCAGTCGGCTGACGCTTTCAATCGTCAAGCCCAGATAATTACCGATTTCCTCGCGCGACATTCGTAGCTGAAAGATTGAGGAAGAATAGCCGCGCGCTGCATAACGTGAGGACAGGTTGACGAGAAACGCAGCAAAGCGCTGCTCAGCACGCATATTGCCGAGCAAGAGCATCACATTTTGCTCGCGCGTGATTTCCTGACTCATGATGCGGTGGAAATGGTGCAGGAGGGTTGGGATGTCGCCAAACAATTCCTCCAGTCGTGCGAAAGGAATCTCGCAGACCTCACTGTCTTCCAGTGCCATGGCATCGCAATGATGGCGCTCTGTGCTGATCGCATCCATGCCGAGCAACTCGCCTGCCATCTGAAATCCGGTAACCAGTTGATCACCGCTCGGGCTCACCTGATAGGTCTTGAAATGGCCCAGACGTATTGCGTACAGGTTCGTGAACGGATCACCCATTCGGTACAGCAAAGTGTCCTTGGGTACTTTGCGACGGCGACCAATAATCTCATCGAGTTTGTGTATATCGGCCTCACCCAGCCCCATGGGCAGGCAGAGCTGGTGCATGCTGCAAGCGGAACAGCTGGCTTTCAGGGCGCTGACATTGATCGTCGTGGTCGGTGACACGATGGTCATGGACTGGCTCATTGCAGTTCTCGTTGATGGTTTGGTAATGAATTTAACCGATTTGTGTGCGGATAGCCAATAAAGCGGCAATTAAACGAGGCCTGAGAATCGGGCGGCTGTAGAAATGGACCCAAGCCCTTGATTTTATTGGTCGCCGCATCGCAAAACGACGCTCGAATTATCAAGGGGTTGTTCAGTGTCTTCCCGAAATTAGCCCTGTTTACGCTATGGGTTCATAGGGCAGTCCTACATAGTTCTCCGCTATCGTGGTCCGACCGGCGGGCGAGCTGGTGTAGTAATCGAGCTCGGCTTCCTGAATGCGCTGGTTGAATGGGTCGTCTGAAAATTTGTGCAGTATGGATGTCATCCACCATGAGAAGCGTTCAGCCTTCCATATGCGACGCAGGCAGATTTCCGAATACTTCTGAACCAGATCCAGCCGGCCATGACGATAACGCTGGGTCAGAATGTGATAAAGCGTGTAGACATCGCTGGCTGCGAGGTTGAGACCCTTTGCACCCGTCGGCGGTACGATATGCGCTGCGTCACCGACCAGAAACAGGCGGCCGAACTGCATGGGCTCAGCCACAAAGCTGCGCAGCGGTGCGATGCTCTTTTCAATGGATGGGCCAGTGATCAGATCGCTGGCGGTGTCTGCGGGCAGTCGCGCGCGCAATTCATCCCAGAAGCGTTCATCCGACCATGCGTCGGTCGTGTCTTTCAGGTCGCATTGCACGTAATAACGCGAGAGTGACTCTGAGCGCATGCTGCATAACGCAAAGCCACGTTCATGATTGGCATAAATCAGCTCATGGGCCACAGGTGGCGTGCGTGACAATATGCCCAGCCAGCCAAATGGGTAGACACGCTCGAAAAGCCGTATCGCATCGCCGGGCACCGATTTGCGTGCGATACCATGAAAGCCGTCGCAACCGGCGATGTATTCGCATTCGATAGTGTGAGCTTGTCCGTTTTTCGTGTAGGTGACCGAGGGCTGGTCGCTATAAAAATCGTGAAGCGCGACGTCATCGGCTTCGTAGATGCTGAGACTGCCAGAAGCTTCGCGGGCGGCCATCAGGTCTTTGGTCACTTCGGTCTGGCCATAGACCATCACGGTTTTACCGCCGGTCAGTGCCTTGAGGTCGATACGTTCAACTCTACCCAGGAAGGACAGTGCAAAGCCTTCGTGCACCTGACCTTCGCGATCCATACGCTCCCCAAGCTTGGCTTCTCGCAGCAGGTTTTGGGTACCTTGTTCCAGCACGCCGGCGCGTATGCGCGAGAGCACGTAGTCGGGCGACTTGGCCTCAATAATGATGTTGGCTATGCCTTGTAATTCGAGTAGGCGACCAAGAAGGAGGCCTGACGGTCCGGCACCGATGATGGCGACCTGAGTTTTCATGAATTTGTCTCCGGTAGCGCAAATGGCGCTCCTCTATCTGCTCAGATGATCCCCCTTGTCGTACGGCAATGGAATAGACTTTCCCATGTAATACTTGTACATTCCGAGGGTTTTCGACGAATACCTGATTTTTGATGGCTGGTAAAAAATCCTCGCTTTCCTCGGTGCCTGTCTACCATTTGTATGGGGAGCAGGCGCCCGAGCTCGCGCCTGATCTGGTGCACTGCGAGTCCATTGCCTCGCGCAGCCGCTTGCACAATTGGGAGATTCAGCCGCACCGGCACCACGGCCTGTTCCAGATGCTGTGGCTGGCTCGCGGCAAGGCCAGCATCGAGCTCGATGGCCATCCGGCGGATTTGTCGGGGGGGCAGGTGTTGCTGCTGCCTCAGCATTGCGTGCATGGTTTCCGGTTTTCTCCGGATGCCGATGGCGAGGTTATTACGCTCGCCTATGCATTTTTTCAGCGTTTGCAGCCGGATCTGGGGCCGGCATTGCATGCAATGAGTACCCCCGTGGTTTGTACACTCACGTCCGGTGCGGATAGAAAACAGATCGAGGCGGCCTTTCAGGCGATGCATGACGCGTATGCGGGTCGTGGCGCGCATCGCGGTCTGCTGATTGAGGCGCAGCTGGTATCGCTGCTGGTCTGGTTATCGAGGCATTTGCCAGCACAAGGGGATGACGCGCCTCTGGCTCGAGGGCGTGAACATCTGGCTAAATTTTCGCAATTGATTGAAGCGAATTATGCGCAGCAATACCCTCTGGAGTTTTATGCGCATAGTTTGGGTATCAGTGCTGCGCATCTGAATGCCCTGTGCCGTCAGCTGACGGGTGATTCTGCGCTGGCCCTGATTCATGCGCGCATGGGACTCGAGGCAAGGCGTTATCTGATGTACACCTCGATGCCGGTCAAGGATGTTTCGGATGCGCTGGGGTTTTCTGACCCGGCCTATTTCACACGTTTTTTCAAGCGTCAGACGGGCATTCCACCGATCGCATTTCGAGCGGGCACCCGTCCGGCTTGAAAACAGGTTTGGTTTAGGGAAGCAAAACAGATAAATCGCTGGCTGCATTCAGCAAGAGCGGCAAAAAATTCTGTTCGAGTTGCGATCGGTTCGCGCGGCCCGCCTGCGCGCCGACGCCGAGTGCGGCAACCGGCATCCCTGAAGCGCCTCGTACAGGAACGGCAATGGATCGCAGACCGATCTCCAGTTCCTCTTCCACGATGGCGTAGCCGTTCTTGCTCACATTGGCCAATATGTCACGAAGCTCATTTTCCGTGGTGACGGTACGATCCGTGTAGGCGATCAGACGAATCTTTGAAAAATAATCATTCAGTTCCTCGTCCGATAGCATGGAGAGCATCACACGGCCCATGGAAGAGCAGTAGGCAGGCAAGCGACTGCCCGTACTCAGCGCGACGGACATCACCCGAGAGCTCTGTGAGCGAGAGATGCAAAGTATTTCGCTTTCTTCCAATACACCCAGTGAGCAAGATTCATTGAGTTCGCGACTCACCTGATTGAGTGTCGGTTGTGCAGAGATAGTCAGTGGTGTGGATGAGAGGTAGGAATAGCCTAACGATAAAATTTTTGGCTTCAAGTAAAAATTATTTGCCTCGGAGTCAGCATAGCCGAGTTGTTTCAGTGTGTAGAGGCAGCGGCGTACTGCAGCGCGTGGGATACCGGTCTTGTGACTGAGTTGTGCAATCGTCATGGCGCGGCGCTGGTCACTGAAGGCTTTCACGACGGCCAGACCCCGAGCAAGCGAGGTCATGAAACTCGGATCCGTCAAAGCATCAATTTCCTCCGCAATGGTCAATACTCGATTGCCAGCATTGGTCGTCAGCACATTGTCAGGTGCCGGTTCGGGCGTTCGGTCGGAATCAGTCGTGTCTGTTTTGGCTTGAAAAAAATTCTGCATGGTCAGGGCGCTCATGAGTGGAGTCGATCGAACGGACGGGGTACCGCGGGGATGGAAACTGTTACAAGACGCGGCGGAGGGTTACCGTAACGGAACTCCATGTTTTTTTGACAATCCTTGCTTCCAAGGAGGAAAGATCAATTCATTGAGCGTAGGAATCGCTGAATTTTGTTGCGAAACAGGCACAGCCCCAGGGTCGGCTGACGCATGAAACGCGATCCGCTTTGACCTTGATCTTGGCTCACAAACTTGCAGTGGGGAAATGGCGGGGATACACTGCTAGGCTTGCTGTGCGAATAGCTCTCGTTTGCGCTGTGACGAAAAGTGCGATGGATGCGCTGCAACCGACCTCGCTGGCAAGGGCGAGTGCAGCCGATTTATGCCCTCCTTCGCTAACTGCAAAGAGGCGACAATGGTGCGCGAACGCGCACTGGGAGACTCAGGTTTGATCAATAAAATTTTCCCGGACATGAGCTCTGCGATGGCCGGCATTGCCGATGGTGCTACGGTCATGATCAGCGGGTTCGGTAGCGCCGGCATGCCCAGCGCGCTTATTGATGCCCTGATCGCGCAGGGTGCAGGCGACCTCACCATCGTCAACAATAATGCAGGCAATGGCGAGACAGGGCTTGCGGCGTTATTGGCTGCCGGCCGAGTGCGAAAAATCATTTGTTCTTTTCCGCGTCAGACGGACTCGCAGATATTCGATGGCCTTTACCGCAGTGGAAAAATCGAATTGGAGCTGACACCGCAGGGTAATCTGGCTGAACGTATTCGCGCCGCCGGTGCGGGTATTGGCGGATTTTTCACGGCGACCGGATATGGCACCCAACTCGCCGAGGGCAAGGAGACCCGCCTCATTAATGGACGCCACTATGTTCTGGAGTCACCCATTCATGCTGATGTCGCGCTGGTCAAGGCCTGGAAGGCCGATCGATGGGGCAATCTGATCTATCGCAAGGCTGCGCGTAACTTTGGTCCCATCATGGCCATGGCCGCAAAATGCACGATTGCGCAAGTTGATCACGTCGTTCCATTAGGTGAGCTGGATCCTGAGGTGATTGTGACGCCTGGTATTTTTGTACAGCGCGTGGTACATGTGCCTGGAGATGGTCAATGAAGCGATTTACGCGCGATGAAATCGCACAGCATGTAGCCCGCGATATTCCGGAGGGCTGTTACGTCAATCTTGGTATCGGCTTGCCCACGCTGGTCGCCAATCACCTCGAAGCATCGAAAGATATTTTTCTGCATAGCGAGAACGGCATACTGGGTATGGGGCCGGCACCTGCGCCCGGCGAGGAAGATGGCGATCTGATCAATGCCGGTAAACAGCCCGTGACATTACTCACAGGGGGTACTTATTTTCATCAAGCCGATTCCTTTGCGATGATGCGTGGCGGGCATTTGGATATTTGCGTGCTGGGTGCATTTCAGGTGTCGCGTACGGGTGATCTCGCGAACTGGCATACGGGTGCGCCTGACGCAATTCCAGCCGTCGGCGGTGCAATGGATCTGGCCACCGGCGCCAAGCGTGTGTTCGTGATGATGGAACATCAAACTAAAACTGGCGAGAGCAAAATTGTTGACCGGTGTACCTACCCGCTGACGGGAATGGGCTGCGTCTCTCGGATTTACACTGATCTTGCCGTGATCGACATTACGAGTGAGGGTCTGATGGTGCGAGACATGGCCCCGGGTCTGACTCTGGACGAACTGCAGAGCATCACGGGCGTGCCCTTGCGGGCAGCATGATTCAACGCATTCAGCTGTTCATTTGATTTCATTTCAAATCAGGATTCATTCATGAAGCAAGCATTCATTTGCGATGCCATACGCACGCCTATCGGCCGTTTTGGCGGTGCACTCAAAGACGTTCGTGCAGATGACCTCGGCGCTGTACCTTTGCGTGCGCTGCAAGAGCGCAATCCCACCATTGACTGGAGTGCTGTTGATGAGGTGATTTTTGGTTGTGCGAATCAGGCTGGCGAAGACAATCGCAATGTGGCGCGCATGTCAGCGCTGCTCGCCGGTTTGCCGATTGCTGTGCCGGGGGCGACGATCAACCGTCTCTGTGGTTCCGGTATGGACGCGCTGGGAACTGCCGCTCGCGCAATCAAGTCAGGTGAAGCGCATCTGATGATCGCAGGGGGTGTTGAATCCATGACGCGTGCCCCCTTCGTGATGGGCAAAGCCGATAGCGCGTTCTCACGCAATGCGCAAATTTTCGACACCACCATAGGCTGGCGTTTTATCAATCCGCAAATGAAGGCCTTGTATGGCGTCGATGCGATGCCAGAAACAGCTGAGAATGTCGCCACGGATTATCAGATCAGCCGCGCCGATCAGGATCTGTTTGCCGTCGCCAGTCAAAACAAGGCCGCCGCTGCCCAGGCCTCTGGCGTGCTCGCGGATGAAATTGTCCCCGTTGTCATTCCGCAGAAAAAAGCAGATCCACTTACGGTGATGCACGATGAGCATCCGCGTGCGACCAGCGTCGAGGCGCTTGCCAAACTCAAAGGTGTGGTAAAGCCCGATGGCACAGTCACGGCAGGCAATGCATCCGGTGTCAATGATGGTGCGTGTGCGCTGCTGCTGGCTGATGAAGACAGTGCCAGACGTTTCGGACTGACACCAAAAGCGCGTGTGATTGGGATGGCGACCGCAGGTGTTGCACCGCGCGTGATGGGTATCGGTCCGGTGCCTGCAGTGCAAAAGCTGATGGCGCAGACCGGCATGACGCTGGATCAGATGGATGTGATCGAACTCAATGAGGCGTTTGCTGCACAGGGCTTGGCGGTTTTGCGTCAGTTGGGTATTGCCGACAATGATCCGCGTGTCAATCCGAACGGCGGCGCGATTGCGCTTGGCCATCCGCTTGGCATGAGCGGCGCACGGCTGGTGACGACAGCGATGTATCAACTGCATCGTACGGGAGGACGTTACGCACTCTGCACCATGTGCATTGGCGTGGGGCAGGGCATTGCAGTAATTATTGAGCGCGTCTAAGCGTACTGCGCGGGCATGCAGCAATCTGCCATGCGAAAAAAAATTCAAACTCCATCGGGAAACATAAACAAGGAATGTTGATGTCTGAATTGCTTCCCTATCGTAAAGCAGCCCCGGGCGCGCAACCCGATTACCTGTATCCGCCGTATGCATCCACAGTGAAGCGCTCACCGTCGCAGCCGCTGATACTGCTGCCACAATCGCTGTCCGAACTGACCGGTCCGGTGTTTGGTCACGAGCGGGTGCAGGCGCAGGATGCGGATCTCACGCGACAGTGCGCAGGTGAACCGATAGGCGAGCGCATCATCGTCGCGGGTCGCGTATTGGATGAAGATGGCCGTCCGGTACCGCATACGCTGGTTGAAATCTGGCAGGCCAACGCAGCCGGTCGTTATCAGCATAAAAATGATCAGCATGATGCGCCGCTGGATCCCAATTTCACCGGCGCCGGTCGTACGATGACGGATGCGCAGGGTAACTATCGCTTTCTTACCATTCGTCCTGGTGCTTATCCCTGGGGTAATCATCCCAACGCCTGGCGACCTGCACACATTCATTTTTCACTTTTCGGCCAGGCGTTTGCAACGCGGCTTGTGACACAAATGTATTTCCCCGGTGATCCGCTGCTGGCCTTTGATCCGATTTATCAGAGCCTGCCCGACGATAAAGCGCGGCAGCGCATGATTGCGAATTTCAGATTGGATCTGACTGAGCCGCAATTCGCGCTGGGTCTTCAATTCGATATCGTGCTGCGCGGCCAGCATGCGACTCCGATGGAGCGCTGAGATGAGCCATCAACCCACACCCTCACAGACGGTCGGCCCCTACCTCCACATTGGTCTTGACTGGCTCAATACCCGCGACCTCGCGCCAGCCTCTGCGGAAGGTGAGCGCATCACGATTCACGGAAAACTGCTGGACGCCGATGGTCAGCCCGTGCCCGATGGCATGATCGAATTCTGGCAAGCGAATGCGCATGGAAAATATGCCCATCCCGCCGATACACGAGACTTGCCGCTGCAAGAAGGATTCAGCGGTTTTGGCCGTCAGCCTACGGATCAGCAAGGTAAGTTCGTGTTCACCACCATCAAGCCCGGCGCGGTGCCTGCGCAGGATGGGCAAATGCAGGCCCCCCATATTCTGGTCAATATCTTTGCGCGTGGTTTGTTGCGGCAGTTGGTGACGCGTCTGTATTTTCCGGGTGACGATCATGCATCTGACCCTGTCATGCGTGTCATACCGCAGGCAAGGCAGAAAACGCTGATTGCTGTGGCGCAGCCCGATGATCCATCCCATCTTCAATGGGACATCATCATCGGAGGGGGTGCCAATGAAACCGTCTTCTTTGATCTCTGATCCAAGTCTGAAATCATGCATATTTCCTCACTGACTGACGGCTTGTTTTCCAGCGAAGGCATGCAGTGTATTTTTTCCGACCGGAATACGATACAGCGCATGCTGGATGTCGAGGCGGCATTGGCTCGCGCGCTCGCTGTCGAAGACGTGATACCTCAAAGTGCCGTGGCAGCGATTGTCGGCGCGTGCAAGGCAGATCTGATTGATGCCGATACGCTGGCGAAATCAGTCAGCAGCGCCGGTAATCTTGCCATTCCACTGGTTAAACAATTGACCGCGGTGGTAGCGAGGACAGATGCAGAGGCTTCGCGCTATGTGCACTGGGGGGCGACCAGTCAGGATGTGATTGACAGCGGACGTGTGCTGCAGTTGCGCGATGCGCTTGATCTGATCACGACGGATTTGGCCGAGCTGGCTGATACGCTCGCATCACTCGCGCATCAACACCGTGCGACCATCATGATGGGGCGTACCTGGATGCAGCACGCACAGCCCACCACGCTCGGTCTGAAAATTGCGGGATGGCTGGATGCGATCATGCGTCATCAAGATCGCTTGCAGGAATTACGCACTCGCGTGTGTGTTTTACAGTTCGGCGGTGCCACAGGGACCTTGGCCAGTCTCGGTCACAGTGGATTGACGGTGGCAACCGCACTCGCCAAGGATTTGGCACTGGCGCTGCCGGCACTGCCCTGGCACACGCACCGAGATCGTATGGGCGAGATCGCTACGACCTTTGGACTGCTCACAGGCACACTCGGCAAAATCGCGCGCGACATTGCTTTGCACGCGCAAACTGAAATTGCTGAACTTGCCGAGCCCCTTGCGCAGGGACGCGGCGGTTCATCCACCATGCCGCACAAGCGCAATCCCGTTGCGTGTTCTGCAGTACTCGCTTGCGCGGTCCGCGTGCCGGCACTGGTATCCACCATGCTGACAGCGATGGTCCAGGAACAAGAGCGCGCCCTCGGTGGATGGCAAGCTGAATGGGAAACCCTGCCGGAGATTGCATCGCTGACTTCCGCTGCGCTAAATCAGTTGCGTGAAGTGATGTCCGGCCTTGCGGTCGATGCAGCACGCATGCGATCCAATATCGAGATTACGCAGGGTTTGGTCATGGCCGAAGCGGTATCGCTGGCACTTGCGCAGCATGTGGGTCGCGCAGTGGCTCATGAGTTGATCGAGGCAGCTTGTCACCAAGCAGTCGACAGTGGTCGCTCACTGCTTGAAGTTCTGAAGTCAGACCCTCGGATGCTGCAAGAGTTTTCCTCATCGCGCATTGAGGCCCTGTTTGATCCAGCGCATTATCTGGGTGAAGCACCTGAGTTTGTCGAACGTGTGCTCGCGCATCACCGTCAGCGCAAGGCGTGACAAACATGAATATGCGCTCACAAGCCACCGTCAGGAGTCATCATGCCGTTCATTCAGACAGGTAGCGGTAAACTTCATTACGTGCTCGAGGCGGCTTCAGGTAATGAGGACGCGCCCGTGCTGGTCATGTCAAATTCACTTGGCACCACCATGGATATGTGGTTGCCACAATTGCCCGCTTTGCTTGAGCACTTCCGTGTACTGCGCTATGACACGCGCGGTCATGGTCAGTCTGATGTCACACCCGGTCCTTACACGATAGCCCAGCTGGGCGGCGATGTGCTGACACTGCTGGATGCACTGCAAATTCAGCGTGCGCATTTTTGCGGACTGTCGATGGGTGGCATGACCGGCATGTGGTTGGGTGTTCATGCCGCCGAGCGCATTGATCGGCTCGCGTTGTGCAACACCAGTGCCGCGATTGGTTTGCCCGAAGTGTGGAACGCCCGTATCAGCAAAGTTCGTCAGGAAGGTATGTCATCGATCATCGAGACCGTGCTTGATCGATGGTTTACTGCCGATTTTATTGCCCATGCGCCGGCGCAGGTTGAGCGTGTCCGACGCATGCTGGCCAATACCTCCGTCGAAGGTTATGCGGCCAATTGTGCTGCGGTACGTGACATGGATCAGCGCGCCGAGCTGTCAAAAATTTCGGCGCCTACACTGGTGATCGCTGGGCGGCATGATAAATCGACGCCACCCGAGCACGGTGAGCTGATCGCGCGCGCGATTCAGGGCGCACGATACGTCGAGCTCAATGCCGCACATTTATCGAATTGGGAAGTCGCACAAGCATTTACGCAGAATCTGCTCGGTTTCATGCTGAACAAGGATGGCGCACATGGATGAAAAAGAACGTTATGAACAGGGCATGACAAAGCGCCGTCAGGTGCTCGGTGATGCGCATGTGGACCGCGCACAGGCCAATCGCACTGATTTCACGCGTGATTTTCAGGATCTGATCACGCGCTATGCATGGGGTGAAATCTGGACGCGTCCGGGTCTGCCAGCGCACACGCGCAGTCTGATGACGATTTGCATGATGGTGGCACTCAATCGCGAAGAGGAGCTCAAGCTGCACTTGCGCGCTGCGGCGAATAACGGCGTCACCCGCGAAGAGATCGGTGAGGCACTGCTGCAGACAGCGATTTATTGCGGTGTGCCTGCAGCGAATTCAGCTTTCGCGCTGGCGCAGCAGGTGTTTACCGCGATGGATGCCGGTGCCTGAATGCCGGTTGTTTCATTCGATGCTCAGTAGCGGCAGCCAGTTCGAACCCGCATCGGCATCATAAAAATCTTTCGCCTTCAAAGGGCGCCGTCGTTGTTCAACCGGCAGCACATCGGGCGCAATGAAAGGCGCCATGTCAACCTCGAACAGCGTGCCAACGATACGATCACCGTCGACGCGCAGACGATAGTACAAACCATTGAAGGGATTCACGTGCAGATCCGTGGATCGGGTTCGCATGAACATGAGTGCATATTCCAGCGGCAGTAAATCGTCTTTGCTGATCAGTGCCGCTTCGTTATGAACGGGGAACCAGCACAGACGTTGCACAGGGCCAGTCAGACAGAGAAACGGACGCATCGCCAGAAAATAATCCTGCATATTGGCGGCCATCTCGATACGAAATGCTGTTTTTCCCTGATCGGCTTCAGAAAAAACCACCTGCCCGATGGTGTGACGTTCGCCTGCGGTATTGGAGAGCACAATACTTCGGGTACCACTCCAGTCAGCAGCCAGCGCGGGTAGCCCGAATAACAGGCCCATGATCCAGAATAGCGTTGCGCGCCATGGTCTTGTTTTCATTCATCCCTCCAGCTACTGGTGTGCGTAAAACCCAGTATACGATGCAGCGCCATACCGGCCGCGGAAGGGCTGTAAGCCGCTTCCTGTATATTTGTGCCGTGACCAGCAATCGCGGCCAGCCGCGTTATTTTGATAGAAACACTCATCAGATCCAGCATGCTCTCAGCAATCCAATCAGACAACACCATTGCCGTCATGGGCGCAGGCTCCGTCGGTTGTTATTTCGGCGGCATGCTCGCGCGTGCCGGCTATCCCGTCACCCTGATCGGGCGACCATCGCATGTCGATGCCATTCAGCAGAAGGGGCTTCTGCTTGAGACGCTGAGCTTTACCGAGTATGTAAAACTCCAGGCGAGTACCGAGGTCAGTGACATCGCCTCAGCACGCGTGGTGCTCTTCTGTGTGAAATCAACCGATACGGTGAGCGCGGCCCAGGCCATGCTGCCGCATTTGTCGCCGGACACGATTATTCTGTCGCTGCAAAATGGCGTGGAGAACGCAGAGACGCTGCAGCGCCTGTTGCCCCAGCGAGTCATACCCGCCGTGGTCTATGTCGCCACCGAAATGGCCGGACCCGGGCACCTGAAGCATCATGGACGTGGTGAACTCGCGATTGGTGATTCGCCCGTGAGCGATCAGCTCGCAGCGAAATGCATCGAAGCCGGCGTGCCGGTGCAGGTATCTTCGAATATCGTCGGTATTTTATGGGGCAAGCTGATCGTCAATTGCGCGTACAACGCGCTCTCGGCCATTGCCCAGCAGCCTTACGGCAAATTGGTCGAAGTGCCTGGTGTGCGTGAGCTGATGCACACAGTCGTGACCGAGTGCCTCGCTGTCGCAAAGGCGGCGGGTGTGCAGGTGCCGGGTGACAGCTATGAAATCGTCAAACAGGTTTCAAGCAATATGGCGACGCAGTATTCATCCACGGCGCAGGATGTGGCTCGCGGTAAACCGAACGAGATTGATTATCTGAATGGTTATGTGTGCAGGCAGGGAGCGCTATTGGGTATACCCACATCGGTCAATCAGACGCTGCTAACGCTGGTAAGACTGATTTCAACGAAATAAAACAAGGAGCAAAAATGGATCAGCAGGCATTCAAGACAATGCTGGAGAGCGAAGGCTTTGAAGTGGTGATTATCGAGCGCGAGGCAAATATAGGGATGGATTTGCACAGTCATCCTTTCGAGGCCAAAGCGATGATCATCGAGGGTGAAATCCGGGTAGTGGTGGATGGCAAGGAGACCCACTGTCGCGTTGGCGACACCTTTCATCTGAACGCCAACGTCATGCACACTGAAACTTATGGACCCCATGGCGTGAAATACATCGTGGGTCGTAAAGCGGCGGCTTGATCTAAGGAAGCGCTGATTCAATAAACCCAGAAATTTTTGTGGCAAGTTCAATGGCACCAAACCATTGATTTTTCTGGTCCCCGCGTTGTAAAGCTACGCCGGCTCGCCATAAAACTTGGCTTTATTCGGCGTCTACCTGAATGAAAAATCCCGAGCTTGTGGCCCGGGATTTTTTTCTTGCGTACTACCGGTGTATTTTGCTTTGCTTAACCGATGAGATCCACGCGGCCAGTCAGGTCCATGATGCCGGTGATCACGCTCAGTTTGGGATGGCGCATGTTGACTTCCTTGCGGAACATCGCGAGCCCTTCAGTATGTGAACCAGTCTCGATTTCTTTTTCGGCCACGCCTGCTGCGCCAAAGGCCAGCTTGGCCGCACCGCAATCACGGTGGGACAGTGCGACCACGCGTTTGATGTGGTGCAGAGCGACCGTGATTTCAAGATTGTCCCAGAAGGTTTTATGCCAAGGGGCAAACTTGGGATGGACCGCGCCGAGCGGACCACCCGCCATCACGAAATGGCTGTAGTTGTCACCCAGCTTTTCGCGATCCACACCGGAGAGCAAGCCCATGTACTGCCAGCTCAGTGTGGTGAAGCGAGGATCGATGCAGTTGACCAGCATGGCTTCGTAGTTGCCGCCACCTGCCATGGACCGTCCGGGCACAAAGCCCATCATGCCGCCTGCGAGGACTGCGGCACCGGTTGCCAGAAACTGGCGGCGCGAGGTACCTGATGACACGGGGGTGCAGCATGGGCAGCCTGCCTCATGCAGTTCGCCGGGCAGCGTCTCAATGATTTTTTCAGCCACTTTTTTTCTCCTTTGATAACAAGACTGCCGGGCAGGATTACATTCTGCGAATCGAATGCGATCTATGCCTGATAAAACGCTGTCAAATATGAAATATATTCAGCGCCATTGCTAAAGAACATGAACGACAATCAGGGAATCGAACCGAGCCTCGTAAATCTTTAGCGCCACTCAGTATATTTGTTTGTGCCGGGGGCTATAGAAAATCCTCGCCGGTTCGATTAACCATGACATGAGTTTTTGTGTGCGGGGATGCGTACCGTTGTCAGGACCATTCCTCCATGTTGTTGACAGTTTTCGTGGCAGCCCCACGGAATGGTACGAAAGCCCGTCGAGCCCGGAACACTGCCATGGCGGCCCGAGTCGACGGCTTCAGAGCTTCACTCGCTTTGTGAAGGAAAACAGAATGAACTTCAATAAACTGACCGTAACCCTGGTGACCCTGATGCTTTTCAGCGCGACTGTCTTTGCAGCCGACGCGCATCACGACGATCACGCCGCTGCTGCAAAACAGGCACCGTCTAAAGACGGCCAAGGGAAGGACACGGCGACCAAAGATGCGGCATCGCAGTCTGCAGACGAACCTAATCAAGCGACCGTGACTAAAAAATCGCGCAGGCCAGCGCGCGCAAGGCCACAGCACAAGGCACTGACCCATGGCGCGCAAACCGATGAGCACGCTAGCAAGGACGCGTCATCCGGTGATGCCCATGGCAATACCGCGTCGAATTCGTCCCCGGGCGCGAGCGATGGGCGTGTTAGCAAGCGCCTGCGTGTAAAGGAGCGCAGCATTGTTGCTAATGCAGCTGTTACGCCATCGGACTCGCGTGCAGTGTCCATACCTGACAGTCAGGCGGAACACGACACCCCGGCCGCAGCTGCTGCTAACGCGGCACATGATGGGCATGATGCATCAACGAAGTCAGCTGACCACTCGGCGAATGCAGCACCAGCGGCAAAGCATGGCGTGCATGCACCAGCAGCGCCCGCGCCCAAAAAAGCGCTGGCAGCAAACGACACCCATGAGAGCAATGATACTCATGCTGCCCCAGCGGCAGAACATCATGAGGCTGGCGCGGCTCACGCCACCCCTGCGGCGCATACTGCCGCAGATACGCATGCCGACAGCCACACCACCACCGCAAAATCCGCTGCCGAGTCATCGTCAGACTTCTGCAATCCGCCTCTGAAATCTGAAGTTGCAGCACTATTTGACCGCTGGAATGCTTCTTTGCGGACGGGGGATCCCAAAAAAGTAGCCGCAAACTACGCGCCGGGCTCTGTTCTTTTGCCGACAGTATCGAATCGCGCGCGTTTCACCACGGCAGAGAAAGAGGATTACTTTGCGCACTTTCTGTCGCGTCGTCCGGAAGGCACGATCGACGACAGGGTGATTGATGTCGACTGCAACAGCGCAACCGACTCGGGGCTTTACACGTTTCGCTTTTCGGATGGTACGAGCGTCAAGGCACGCTACTCATTCTCGTATCGCAAGATTGGTTCGCAGTGGCTGATTACAAGTCATCACTCATCGGGCATGCCCGAAAAAACTGAGCTGACTGCCCAGCAACATGCCAACGCCGTACCGAACCACAAACCTGCCGAGCGCAACGATCAGAGTTCGCCGACCAAGGGCTGGGTACGCTATCCCTGAGTTTCAGAGCCGGCCTTGGCAGGTCAATTGCAACGTTGGCAGCGCTTGCCGTACGCCTGTAATGCCGACGGCACCGGCTCTTGCCTTCATTTTTTGAAGGCTTCGTCGACGGGTACTTGCAGGCTGTTGACCAGCGCATTGGTCTGACTGGCCATGCCTATCACGGCCAGCAATTCTGAATGCTGCGCATCCGTCATGCCTTTGGCTCGCGCTGCCGCAGTATGCGAATGCACGCAATACTCACAACCGTTGGCAGCTGACACGGCGATATAGATGAGCTCCTTCGTCATTGCGTCCAGTGCACCCGGCTTCATCACTTGCTGCGCCTGTGACCACACGCTCTGCAGTAATTCGGGTGAGTGAGCCAGCGCTTTCCAGAAATTGTTCACATCGTCGACGCCGCGAACACGCTTGATGTCATCAAACACCGCACGTGCTTCGGGGCTGGCATCGGCGTAAGACAGCAGGGGAACAGTAGCCATGATATTTCTCCGGGAGATCGAGGTGTGCCGAGCTTAGCATGCAGCCCCGGGCTTGTCGGGATCTCGGGTTGGAATCAGGTACACCTCAGGTATCGGGTATGACAGTGGATCTTGGGGGTGTGTGTGCTTGCTTTTCATGCATGCTTTACCCGGATTGGTGAAATTTATTCCTCTCCGCTCATGTTCGCTGGATGGCCGACTAAAATTCGGCTTTGATCGGTCGATTCACTCATTGAACAGGAATTTCATGGACAGCCTTCTCATACGCGATATCCGCGCGCGCGCCATTGTGGCGCCGCTTGCTCGACCGGTCCGAACAGCTTCTGGATCGGTGGATGTATCGCCGCTGATTCTGATTGATGTGCTGACTGAGCAGGGCGTGACCGGCAGCGCGTATTTGTTTGGCTATACGCCGGTCACTCTCAGGCCGCTGTTATCCCTGATCGATGAGATCAAGCCTGAGCTGATAAGTAAAACCGTGGCGCCAGTGGCGCGCATGCAGCAGCTAGAGCAGCGCTACCGCTTGCTTGGCATGCAGGGTTTGCTGGGTATGGTGGCTTCGACACTGGATATGGCGTACTGGGATGCACTCGGCAAATCGGTCAACAAGCCAGTCGTTGCATTGCTGGGGGGTGAAGCAAAGCCGGTGTGGGCCTACGATAGCTACGGCATGGTGGATCCTGTAAACGATGCCAAAGCGATTGAGCACTCGATGGCGCAGGGTTTTCGTGCGATCAAGATCAAACTCGGCGATCCGGATGTACAGCGCGACATTCATGTGACACGCGAAATTCGTCAGATGATTGGACCAAAGACGGCGCTGATGGTCGACTTCAATCAGAGCCTGCAACCGACCGAAGCCATTCGACGCATTCGCTTGCTGGAGCCGTTTGATTTGCACTGGGTGGAGGAGCCAGTGGCCGCAGAAGATCTGCAAGGCCATGCGCTGGTCAGAGAGTCGGTCGATGCGAACATACAGACCGGTGAAAACTGGTGGTTCCCGCGTGACGCCGAACGTGCCATGAGTGCCGGCGCCTGCGACATGATGATGCCGGATCTGATGAAGATCGGTGGTGTTACCGGTTGGCTGTCGGTGATGGGTATGGCGCGCGCAGCATCGATGCCGGTATCGAGTCATTTGTTTATCGAGGCCAGCGCGCATGTGCTGGCGGTGACGCCAACTTGTCACTGGCTGGAGTTCATGGACTTTGGTTCAGCAATACTTGCTCAGCCCTACAAGATTGTTGACGGTCAGGTGACCGCACAAGGTCCGGGACTGGGCATGGCATGGAATGAAGATGCAGCAAAGCGCTATGCGCTGAATTAGTGGTCACCCGGGATTTCCGTGGTGATCGACAATCTGTACAACAGGAGATTCGTCCGATGAAACACCGGAACCCCATGATCGCTGCCATGGTCAGCGTATTGTTTGCTGTGCCGGCCCATGCCGAAACCCTGAAGACCAACAACCCCGAACTTGTGGTCAAGCGCGTTTACTGTGTTGACTACAATATCGGCGGTGTGCTCGTCAACAAAGGCGATCAGCCGTTCCGTGGCAGCTTTTCGGTGGCGGTCAAAGATCAAGAGGGCGATGTCGTTGGCCGCAACAAAATGCGTCTGCGCGTTGGCGCTGAAAACGGTGCACGCTTTTCTTTTCATTACATCAATACCCTCGATTGCAGTAAGCAGAAATTCGAATTTCGGGTCGAGTAAATTGGTCCGTGTGGTCTGCTTGACTCAACGATCGTCACTTGGTCATTGCAATCGCGTAGACTGGAAGCCCCGACTCAGGCTGTCCGTATAATCGGGATATTCACCGTATGTATCGCTGGCCCGCACCGGGCGAGGCGGGCTCCCGATTGTTATGAAATCCAAAAGATCCTTGCGTCTCAGATCGCTTGCGTGTCGCTGGACCGTCATGATGGCAGTGATCGTTTGTCCCCAAGCTCTCGCTGCACCCCTAGTGTCTGGCGAAGCTTTGCTGACACTCCCGGCCGTGAAATCGGTGACGGAACCTGGCCGCTTCAGGGAAGCCAGAGTCTTGAACGAGCAATCCCTTTCTCTGGGTTCAGGCCTCGTCTGGCAGACGTCGACCGGGCTTACTTCAACGCAGTACTCGCAGGTTCTTCCAATCCGCACACAGTCCGCCCGGTTGACGACGGGACCCTCGATGCAGTTCGGTTGGTTCGAGTTCGCTATGCCCATGCAATCAGGCTATGAATTGGGAACGGGGCAAGGTGAAACCCTGTGGACATCGAACTCACCACGCATGACCTTTGCTCTTGGCCCTGATGACCGAGTCAGACTGGAGCTACGTGTTCAAAATCGTACCGAGCAACGGCATGCTTCATCTCGCAAATCCAGAAAGAGTCTGGGAGTAAGCTGGCAACATTTATTCAACGACCGCTACTCTTTCAGAACGGGGATGGGTCAGAATCAGGAGATCATCGATGATGGGCTTCGGCGCAATCATGGCGCAGAAGTCTACGCTCAGATGCGTGCGCGACTTCCCGATAATTGGCAATTGAGTCTGCTGGGCTCTGTGCAAGCGGTTCATTACCCCTCGGTTGGCTCAGGGGACAAACCAACGCGCGATCGATCCTCTTCGCTTGCGCTTTCTGCCGAAAGAGGCTTGGGTGGCAGATGGCTGCTGAGTGGCTATCTCTCGATTGACCAGAATGGTTCTTCGGGCCTCAGCGTTCCCGCATACACTCAAAGCGGTCAACTACGGTTAACGCGGGATTTCTGAGGAATCAACGCAGTAAGGGATTCTGTGCAGCCTGCTCAATTGTGTTAACTTCAGATCATGCACCGTAGCATCCGACATCTGATCATTCTTCTGCTTTGCTGCCTCTTGCCTGTGCAGGGTGCGCTGGCCTTTGCGCGATCGGTGGGTATGGTCTCGCATCACGCGCGAGCGCTGCCGGCCGCCGCTGCGCCCGGCGACCATCAGCATCACCACCAGGGCCAACATCAGGCGCATTACCTCGGGCACCCATCGGTAGATACGCCTGCGAAAGCGCAGGTAAAGTCCATGCCTCACGCGCAAGCTTCCTGTACTGATTGTTCGAAGTGCTGCCTGACAGGCGCGACCGCGCCACCCCCCGCAGCCGTTCAGGCCAGCGCAGTTTCTTTTGTGCTCAGTGCCTTCAAACTTGTATCCATCGAAGTAGCCGTCCACATCCCCGAAAAGCCCGAGCGACCGCCCCGAGCTTTACCTCACGCTCTGACCTGACAGCCTGATGGCGTGTCAGCGCTGACATGCTCGCTTGCCGCTGGCAAGCACTCACTTTGTGTCGAGGTTTTTCATGAAATTCCAATCAATGGCTCGCGCCAGCTTCATGCTGGCGGTGGCTGGCGTACTGACAGCTTGCGCCGGTTTTTCGCCCGATGGTGGTCTGGATCGTGTGTCTTCACTGACCCGAGATCGCGCTGGCTTTGGTGTTCAACGCGAATCGCAAGCAGCCCAGGCACAAGTCGCTCAACTGCTCCGCGACGATCTGACGCCCGATGGAACCGTGCAGATCGCACTGCTCAATAACAAACGATTGCAGGTTGCGCTGGCTGATTTGGGTGTTGCCGAAGCCGATCTGGTGCAAGCCGGGCGTTTGCGCAATCCGCGTCTTTCTGTTGGTCGTCTGTCCGGCAGCGATGCTAGTGAAACTGACCGTGCGGTGTTGTTCGATCTGGCAGGTCTCCTGACCATGCCTTTGCGTCGTGCGATCGAAGAGCGTCGCTTCAGTCAGGCGCAATTGCAGACCGCATTGCAGGTGGTTCGCCTGGCCACTGACACTCGTCGCGCTTATTTTCAGGCAGTCGCAGCGAATCAAACCCTGAGCTATATGCGTCAGGCAGCGCAAGCAACCGAGGCCAGCGCTGAGCTTGCACAACGCATGGCCGGCGTCGGAAACTGGAGCAAACTGGATCAGGCCCGCGAGCAGGTGTTTCATGTCGAAGTCACGGCTCAACTGGCTCGCGCCGAGCAGAGCGCCAACGCCAGCCGCGAGAAGTTGGTACGCCTGATGGGATTAGCGGGAGAGCAATCGAAGATCAGCTTACCCGATCGTTTGCCTGCGTTACCTGACAAGCCGGATGCACCTGCTGATATCGAGAGCATAGCGATCGCACGGCGACTTGATGTGCAGGCGGCCAAAATGGAAACCGAGCACACCGCACGCACGCTGGGGCTGACCCGAGCGACGCGTTTCGTCAACGTACTGGAGGTGGGCTATCAGAACAAAAGCGCCACCGGCGAATCACGTGCCGATGGTTATGAGATTGAGCTCAGCCTGCCCTTGTTCGACTGGGGTACTGCGCGCACACGCCGTGCGGAGGCCATTTACAGACGATCCATGATGCGAACCGCGGATGTCGCCGTTCAGGCACGCTCCGAAGTCAGAGAATACTACGCAGCCTATCGCACCAACTTTGAGGTGTCACGCCGCTACAGAGACGAAATTGTCCCGCTCAGAAAGCGCGTGTCTGAAGAAGTTCTGCTGCGCTACAACGGTATGCTGGTGAGTGTGTTTGAACTGTTGACCGATGCACGTGCGCAGATCGCCAGTATCAATGCCGCGATCGAAGCACAGCGCGACTTCTGGATTGCTGATGCCGAGCTGAATTTCGCTATGTACGGCGGCAGTTTGGGTGCCACATTGATACCGGCTGCAGGCAGCATGCAGACACCGGCCGCGGCCGCGACTGCGGCGCACTGACAGGAGACGATCATGACGACACGCAGAGATTTTTTTCGTGATGCAGGTGTGCTGGCGCTGGGTGCCGGTCTGGTGAGCAGAGTGGGTGCTGCGGCACTGCCTGAAGCTGCGGTGATGAAAGAGGCGAAGACCACACCGCCGCCATTGCCCAGCGACGGCCGTCCGTTTTATCCGGTGGTCACACTCAATGGCTGGTCGCTGCCCTGGCGCATGAATCAGGGCGTGAAGGAATTCCATCTGGTGGCCGAACCCGTGGTGCGTGAATTTGCGCCGGGTATGAAGGCGAATCTATGGGGCTATAACGGTCAGTCACCGGGGCCGACGATTGAAGTGGTGGAGGGTGACCGCGTACGTATTTTCGTGACCAATCGCCTACCCGAAGCGACTAGCGTGCACTGGCATGGGCAGAGACTTCCCAATGGCATGGACGGTGTGGCGGGACTGACGCAGCCTCGCATACCTAAAGGGAAAACCTTTGTGTATGAATTCGAGGCAAAACGCGCGGGCACATTCATGTACCACCCGCATTCGGATGAAATGGTGCAAATGGCGATGGGCATGATGGGCTTCTGGGTCACGCATCCGAAAGATGAAAATTTCATGCGTGTCGATCGTGATTTTGTTTTCTTGCTGAATAGTTTCGACATCACGCCCGGTAGCGCAAGCCCGCAGGTGAATACCATGCTGGACTTTAATCTCTGGGGCTTCAACAGCCGTGTTTTCCCCGGCATTGATGCAATGCGGGTACGTCAGAACGACCGGGTACGCATACGGGTGGGCAATCTGACGATGACCAATCACCCGGTTCATTTGCACGGACATGAGTTCACGGTGACGGGTACCGATGGTGGCTGGACCCCGCCGGCATCGCGATGGCCAGAAGTGACCGTTGATATTGGCGTGGGTCAGATGCGTGCGATTGAATTCGATGCGACCGAGCTGGGCGATTGGGCATTTCATTGTCATAAATCGCATCACACAATGAATGCGATGGGCCACAAGGTACCGACCATGATTGGTGTGGATCACCGCGGTATCGCAGAAAAAATCAGCAAGCTGGTGCCCGACTACATGGTCATGGGCGATCGTGGCATGGGCGATATGGCGGACATGGAGATGCCACTTCCCGAGAACACTCTGCCCATGATGACGGGTGACGGGCCTTTTGGCAGTGTGGAAATGGGCGGCATGTTCACGGTGCT
Source organism: Oxalobacteraceae bacterium (assembly GCA_027490465.1). Taxonomy (GTDB): domain Bacteria; phylum Pseudomonadota; class Gammaproteobacteria; order Burkholderiales; family Burkholderiaceae_D; genus Pernthalerella. The sequence continues at coordinate 3,532 of JAIXXZ010000105.1, read as the reverse complement.
GCAAGTGCGTGCCGATCAAAGGCCGGGTGATTACAGCGACCCTGGCTGGTACAAGCATCCGACCGGCACGATTGCGTATGAGTGGAAGGGCGAACTGCCTCAGCCATCCACTCGGGATACTGCAGGTGGTCAGTCCATGCCTGCGCAGGTGAAGCCGGCGATCACAGAGCCAATCGATACAACGCCGCGCAGCCGTAAGCCCTCAGGCCACGAAGGCCATTAATTTATTCATCACGCCTACTCAAAGGAGTACTCAAATGCATCAATTCATTCCACGGGCCTTCGCGCTTGTCATTGCCCTGTCAGTGATCTGCACTATTCCCGAGGTCTGGGCCAATCACCACGATCATGAGGTACATGCATCGCAGACCAGCGGCATGATCAAGGGTGAAGTGCGTCGCATCGATACCGAAAACCGCAAGCTCACCATCAAGCACGAGGCCATTCCCGATTTGGAGATGGCGGCCATGACGATGGCGTTTCGGGTGGCCGATACCATCTCAATCGACAAACTCAAGGCAGGCGACAAGATTCGCTTTTCGCTGGGGCAGGTACAGGGGAAATGGGTGGTTGTGACGATTGAAAATGATACGAGCCCCTGAGCGGATGTCGTTGAAGAAAATGCTGAATCAAGCTGGCTTGGAATAAGGAAAACGCAAGGCGGCTAGCCCTCGTATTCCTCACCCGCTTCAAAATCAAGCTCCACGCGCGCGCCGTTGGGATCATGAAAGAATAATTGCCACACACCCGTCTCTTGCTGGCGTCGCAGATCGTAAGCCAGACCGCGGGATTTCAGCGTGGCCAGTGTGCCACTCAAGTTGGTCGCAGAAAAAGCCATATGGTCCAGGATGCCGGTTTTTTCTGCGGGCAGTACCCCTTTGTCAATGATGTGCAGCACGGGCTCATCATCACAATACATCCAGGCGCCCGGAAACGACATGGGTGGGCGATAACCCGTTTTCAGTTCCAGTAACTCCTGATAAAAACGAACTGTTTTTTCAAGCTCATCCGTGACGATGGTGAAATGATTCATTCCGGTCACTGCCATGGCATTTTCTCCGTAAATTAAAACCTGTCTATTCGGTACGGCGTGGCATCCACATACGTTGGTAACCCGCAAATCATCTCCGCCATCAATCGGCCACTGGACGCCGCTTGTGTCAGTCCGTGGTGCGCATGTCCGAAGCTGAACCACAAGCCCGCGTGTCGTGGCGCGCGACCCAGCAGAGGCAGCATGTCGGGTGTGCAGGGGCGCGAGCCCAGCCAGGGCGTTTCATCAAGCGTTTCACCCAGCGGATACAAACGGCGTGCGATCGGCTCGAGTGTTTGCAGTTGCACAGGGGTGGGTGGTGCGTCACGTTTTGCAAATTCGGCACCCGTGGTTAAGCGTATGCCGCGTGCCATCGGGGCCAGCGCGTAGCCGTGGTCTACATCTACCAAGGTATGTCGCAGTGGCACACCCGCGCGCGCATAGTGTCTGTGATAACCGCGTTTTCTCCCCAGGGGCAGGCTATAGCCCAACTGGCGCGCGAGATCTTCACCCCAGGGCCCAAGACTCACGACGACATTGCGTGATTGTGCAGGGCCCTGATGGGTATCGATCTGCCAGTCATCAGCGGCACGCCTGAGGCTGCGTGCGTCACCCAGGCGAAACTCGCCGCCGCGTTCCTGAAACAGCGCGAGATACGCAAGCGAGAGGGCATGCGGATCGCTGATCTGTCGTGAATCCGGATAATGCACGCCGCCTTTGACGCCATCGCCAATACCGGGCTCCAGCGCAAGGAGTTCGCTCAGGGACAACTCTCGTACGCGTAGCCCATAGTCCAGACTTTGAGTCGCCATCAATCGGCTTGCCGTTTCGCTCTCGGATGTTCGGTACAACTTGATCCAGCCGTGTTCGTTGACGAGCGCACGTGCGCCCGCCGCTTCGATCAGGGGTTCATGTTCACTCCAGCTGTGCTCGACCAGTGGTAGTGCGCCAGCAATGGCCAAAGGGTAGCGTTGCGGTGAGGAGTGCGACCAATAGCGCACCAGCCAATTGAGCAAAGAGGGCAGTGCTCGCACATGGTAGTGCGCGGCGGCTTTGCGCTGCAGTGCGTAGTCCACCAGGGTGCGCCAGTCGCGCGGGAACGCATACGGAAACACGGATGAGCGCTCAATCAGACCAGCATTGCCGAAACTGGTGGCGGTACCGGGAGGCTGCCGGTCAATTAACAAGACCCGACGGCCACGCAGCTGCAATTGCAGCGCCAGCGTGATGCCGACGATGCCTGCACCCAGCACGATGACATCGGGGTCTGCTGAAGGTTTCAATTTATTTATCATGGCCCGCCATCATGGCAGCTATTCGTCGACGGAAGTGCTGATCAAAGGAAGCGCTGATTAAAAAATGCGGAAACTTTTGTGGCAAGATCAATGGCGCCAAGACCTTGATTTTACTGATCCCCGCGTCGCATAGCTGCGCTGGCTTGCCATAAAACGTGGATCTATTCAGCGTCTCCCAAACAAAACCGGAAACGCCTGTAGCTGAATTAATCGTGATAAACCCTTGATTCTGCTGGGCCCATGTCGCACGGCTACGCTGGCTCTCCACAGAGCATGGGTTCATTCAAGCTTCTTCCTAATGAAAATCATGAGCCTAAATTACGGGATTCGTTCATGGCTTAATCCCGGCAGTGGGTGCATTATCCACTCACTGCTTGCGGGCTTGTGAAGACGCAGGTAAAGCAAGTTGATAAACCCCCGCAACACCACTAGGAGATAATCATGGCATGGACTACACCTGCAGCGACTGATCTGCGTTTCGGCTTCGAAATCACCATGTACATTGCTAACCGCTAATCCGGTTACTCTGTACAGCAACCTCGGTTGCGAAAAAATCGACCTGCGGGTCGATTTTTTTTTGCTCTTTTTGCAGCATTTTCAGCACCTGTTTGGCGCTCGTGCATGGTTCGGGTGCGTGGGATCGACGGCCTAGGACCAGATCTGCAGCGGTCGGACGGAATGAAAACGCGGGATGATTTGTAAGCTTTCAGAAAGGTGAAGTCATGGGCATGTGGATAGAGCTGGGCATATTTGTGCTGGTACTGCTGTTTGGCTTGCACCAGATATGGGATGTCAAGAGAGAGCAGCGCAAGCGCTCGCAGCAAAAATCCGATCCTGAAGCCTGAGTTTTTGCGGCGCACAGCACGCGCAATCATGGTGTAGCGCTTCTGTCTCGCGCCTCCGAATCAGCGTGAACAGCTCGCTTCATCTGTCTCACAAAGCCTCTGCGAGCCATTTTTTTTTCGATCGCTGCGATCGCAGGTCGGTTGACAAATAAAAATAGTTTGTGACATTTCGGGTTGTATTGAGTTATCTTACGGCCATAATTAATTACTTAAACAGGCGCAGCCGCCATCAACGTCATATTTCGGCTCGCGCTTCAGATGTCGCCTATGCCATCATCGGCCTGTAACTCCTTCAGGATCGCGCATGCCATTTGACCACTGCGCAGAATGTCGGCGATGCTGTTTCGTCGAGGCGGACTACC
>JAIXXZ010000045.1 GCA_027490465.1 Oxalobacteraceae bacterium | reverse complement strand
GCGACTGCTGTTGCGCGAACTGCGACAGATCGCCGTAGCTGGTGACACCCAGCACTTCTATGCCTTCTTTTTCCAGCCCATCAGCCAGCGCGCGTATGCCGAGTCCGGAGGTGTTTTCGGAGCGGAAGTCTTCGTCAATGATGACGATGGGGAAGCGGAATTTCATGGGTGCTCCTGGTGCGCCTCGTCGTCCCTAAGGGGGTGAGCGGCAAAAAAATAAAGCGGGATTCTCTCAGATATGAGGACGCTGTGGGAGAAATCGAGTTCTCATTCTGCGGGTACTGTGGCGTCAGCGCCGATGATAGATAACAAAAGCGTAAGCAAATCCCTGCTCAGCCGATTGATGTGGCTCGCGCGAGACCTCTTTCCAGACGGTAGAATCAATCGCCGGGAAGAAGGCGTCGCAGGCAAAGTCAGCATCGATCTCGGTCACGATCAGACGCGCGGCCAGAGGCAAAGCATCGGCGTAGATTTGCGCGCCGCCAATGACAAAGACCTCGCCATCGCCCGCCAGATCGGCAGCCTGTTGCAGCGAGCCGGCGGTGTCGACACCTTCATGCTGCCACGCTGGGTTGCGTGTGATGACAATATTGCGCCGATTGGGTAGCGGCCGTCCTATGGATTCAAAGGTCTTCCTGCCCATCAGGATGGGGTGACCCGTCGTGGTCCGCTTGAAAAACGCCAGATCTTCAGGCAGCCGCCAGGGAAGGGCGTTGTTAATACCGATGCCGTTGTGGCGTTCGGTGGCAACAATCAAGGTGAGCGTAGCGGGCATGGTCGCTTGATGATAGTCGAAGCCGGCACTTTACACAGCGACCGGTGCTTTGATCGCGGGATGCGACTGATAGCCGATGATCTCGATATCGTCGTATTGGTAATCAAAAATCGTTGCCGGTTTGCGCTTCAACAGCAGCTTGGGCAAGGGCAGGGGCTCGCGTGACAATTGCTCTGCGACTTGATCCATGTGATTTGAATACAGATGGCAATCGCCGCCAGTCCAGACAAAATCACCGACATCCAGTCCTGCCTGCTCGGCCACCATGTGCGTCAGCAAGGCATAGGAGGCGATGTTGAATGGCACGCCCAGAAAAATATCAGCACTGCGCTGATACAGCTGGCAAGAGAGCTTGCCATCGGCGACATAGAACTGAAAAAATGCATGGCAGGGTGGCAGCTTCATCTGCGGAATATCACCCACGTTCCATGCTGAAACGATCAGCCGGCGCGAATCCGGATTGGATTGGATTTGCTGGATCAGCTGCGCAATCTGATCGACATGGCCACCATCCGGCGTGGGCCAGCTGCGCCATTGATAACCGTAGATAGGACCTAGATCGCCGTTCGGATCGGCCCATTCGTCCCAGATGGAAACGCCGTTTTCTTTCAGGTAGGCGATATTGGTCGAGCCGGCCAGAAACCAGATCAGCTCGTGAATGATGGATTTCAAATGCAGCTTTTTGGTCGTGACCAGCGGGAAGCCTTCCTGCAAATCAAACCGCATCTGATAGCCGAAAACGGAACGCGTACCGGTGCCGGTGCGATCGGTCTTGGTCGTGCCATGTTCATACACATGGCGCATGAAATCGAGGTATTGGCGCATTCATTGGCTCCAGGGAAGAGCGTATTGTAGCGTGAGCCCCGGCTTGGGTAGCTCGACCCTGTTCGCCATGGCGTGCGGTGCTCAGGCCAGCGCAATTGTGGTGGGCATACAACCTAACGCATTGAGGTGTGGCCAACCGAGTGCGCACATGCCTACAATTTTCATTCGCTTTGCAGGACTAGCCACCTTTCCGTTCACCCTTGCCCAAAGACTGCCATGAACAAGATCAATGCGCCCACCTCACTTAATCACGTCCAATTGACATCGCAGAGTTCGCCTGCGCCCGCGCGGCCGGCGATGGTCTCGCAGACACTCACGCCCCTGACTCCGCCGGGTGGCAGTCCTTCAGCAGCATCAGTCGCCACAAGTACCGAGCAGCCGCAAGTACCCCCAATGCGGCTCGCACTGTTTGAACGTACCTTCGGGCAGGTACAGCAAATGCTCACCGAGCGCCGGCAGGCGGGTGGCGAGGCCAGTGCACAGAGGCAGGGCGGGCTGACAGGTAACGAGTGGCGGGAATGCGATGCAGCTGCGCAGTGGGTATCCGGGCGTCTGATGCCCTCTGGCTCGCGCTAATGAAAGACAGCTCCCCCTCCCTGGCCGCGCCATTGCCGGAGGTCGCTCAGATACTGGCACTGGTCAACCAGAGCCCCGGCGAGTTTCCGGACAAGCTGCACCGTTTGCAAGACACGTTGGCCGATGGCATTGAGCGCGCATCGTTGACAGCGCCGGATTTCGAGCGTCTTGAAAAGGTATATGAGGGCGCGTACGAGCTCTATCAGGCACAACGGTATCGAGAGGCACTCCCGATGGCCTTACAGCTGGCGATCAGTAACCCCAAGGATATTCGTTTCCTGTTCATGGCCGGCATGATTCTGCAGAGCCTCGGTGATCCCCTGCTAGCGGCGACTTTTCATGCGTGCGCTCTGCAAGTGGATCCCACCTTCATGCCCGCTGCTTTTCGCATGGCGGAGTGCTACACGGCATTGGAGAAAGACGAAGAGGCGCGAGCATTGCTTGAGGTCAGCCTGGACATGGGTCGTTACTCAGACGAGTTTTTCGAACTGCAGCGCTTGATCATGGAGAGGCTGGCTCAAACGAACTGAGGCGAAAGAGCGTGCTTTGCCTCAGTGCGTATTGAACTGGAGCGCGGCCAGTTGCGCATAAAGGCCGCCTGCCTCTACCAGTGATGCATGGGTTCCGGTTTCCACGATACGTCCCTGCTCCATCACCACAATACGCGTAGCGCGCTGCACCGTGGCCAGTCGGTGGGCAATCACCAGCGTTGTTCTGTCCACCATCGCCGCTTCCAGTGCGCGCTGCACCAGTCGTTCTGATTCCGCATCCAGCGCGCTGGTCGCTTCATCGAGCAGCAGCAGCGGTGGATTTTTCAGCAGGGCTCGTGCAATCGCGATGCGCTGTTTTTGTCCACCGGACAGTCGAACCCCACGCTCACCCAGAAACGATTGATAACCCTCGGGCAGTCGCTCAATGAATTCATGCGCTGCCGCGAGCTTTGCAGCTTCGATGACTTCTGCATCGCTGGCTTCGGGGCGACCGTAGCGTATGTTTTCCATTGCGTTTGCAGAAAACACCACTGTATCTTGCGGCACGATACCAATCGCATTGCGCAGATCCTGCAGCTTGAGTGAGCGTATGTCCACACCATCGAGTCGTATGCTGCCGGTTTGCGGATCATAGAAGCGCAGCAGCAGCTGGAACAGGGTAGTTTTACCTGCACCTGAGGGACCGACGACAGCCACGGTTTCGCCTGGGGCGATATCAAGCGACAAATCAGCCAGCGCAGGCTGATCCGGGCGAGACGGATAACGGAAATCCAGATGTTCAAGTTGCAGACGGGAGCCGTTGGCCGCACGTGCAGGCAGAGACTGCGGATGTTCGGGTGATGCAATGGGTGAACGTTCAGCCAGCAATTCCAGCAGACGCTCGCTGGCGCCGGCAGCACGCTGTGCATCACCCAATGTTTCGGACAAAGCACCGATGGCACCCGAGACAATAGCGGAATACAAAATAAACTGCCCCAGCTCACCTGCGCTCATTTGTCCTTCGATGACGGCGTGTGCGCCCAGCCACAGTACAAACACAATCGCGCCAAACACCAGCAGTATCGCGGTGACCGTCAGCAGCGCGCGTGCACGCACACGATCAATCGCGGTACCAAAGGCGCGTTCGACGGCATTGCCAAATTCTCTCGCCTCGTGATCCTCATGCGCAAATGCTTGCACCACAGCGATGGCATTCATGCGCTCACCCGCCAGACCAGACGCATCAGCGATTCGGTCTTGCGAGGCACGCGAGAGTTTTCTGACGCGTCTGCCTATCATCACGATAGGCAGAATGATCGCCAGCAGCATCACCATGATGATGAACGAAAGCTTGATACTAGTGATGAACATCATCAGCAAGCCGCCGATCAGCAGCAGTACATTGCGCAGTGCCATCGAGATGCTGGTGCCGACGACCGTTTGTATCAGCGTGGTGTCGGTAGTCAGTCGTGACAGTACTTCACCTGTCTGAGTGACTTCAAAAAACTCCGGACTTTGTCGCAGGACGTGGGCATACACGGCGCTGCGTATGTCAGCGGTCACACGCTCGCCCAGCCAGGACACCAGATAAAAGCGAGACGCGGTGGCCGCAGCCAGCACGCAAGCCACCGCAAACAGGGCGAGGAAATATACATTCACCTGCGCTGCTTTTTGCGTGCCGGCTGTCGTGAAACCGAGATCGATCAGCTGGCGAAAGCCATAGGGAATCGCCAGGGTTGCCGACGCTGCGATGACCAGTGCGATACCCGCTGCGATGATGCGCCGGCGGTAGGGTGACAAAAAAGGTATGAGACCGGCGAGCGTTTTGAGCCCGCTTCTGGCTTTCGGGCGGTCGGTATTTCGGGTCATAGTTTCAAAGCTTTCAGATAGCCGGTCATTTCAAAATAGCCTCGTCCTGCCGGCTTGCCATTACGCTCAATCGTGACTGCGCCTTCCCAGTACACAGCGCCAGTTGACTGACGTGAATCGAGTTCCTGGTCGTCTTGCAAAGGCGTCAGTCGCCAGCGTATATCGCTCATATCGATTTGCATGGACACCGGATAACGGGCACCGGTGCGCGGCGATCGCCATTCACGCAGCGGCGTGAAGCGTATCGCATCCGGGCTAACAGCACGCAGCTTGCCATTCGCATCGCGCAGTGTCGCATGCTGCCACAGCGCCTGACCATCCGCGCTGCGTATGCGAAATGCCATGAGCGCGCTGCCGTCATCCAGATTGGCACCCATCCAGTCCCAGCCGACGGCGCGCGGGTCCAGCAAGGTTGAAGACCATTCATGATCCAGCCAGGCGCTGCCATGCACCGTAACTGGCTTTCCATTGCGCGTGACCTGACCGCTGACTTTTAGTTGGGGTTCGCTGTAGTAATAGCTCGCCTGTCCAGCGACCGGCCCCTTGCGTGAATAGCCTTGCTCACCTTGCAGCAGTACCGGCTGCGTTGGCGTGAGTGTCAGGGAGAGTGTGAAGTCGCGTGCAGGTAACGCGATCTGATAACGTCCATCGTTTTCACGCCGCATGGTCCACTGCCGCAGCTTCACATCGGTCGTGGCTTCGCTGGCGTGTGCAAGGCCGAAGCCGGCGCGCGCAATTTTTTGATCATGCACAAGCTTGCCCATGGCGGGGTCAGAGAGTGCCGCATGCGCAACGATCAGCTGCTTGGGCGCGAAGCGACTGGGATTGGCGGCATCATGCTCCGTCGCTGAGCGAAAAAATGTCACCTGAAAACCCAGCGATTTTCCATCCGGTGTTTGCAGCCAACCCGTGGCATACCACCACTCAGTGCGAAAGTCGGGATGCGCGCCAAAGTCGCGTGGAAATTTCAATGTCTTTCCGGGTACAACTTGTGTGAACGCGGGTGTGGCCGCCGGCGCATGCGTGACGGTGCTCAGACACAAAATCAGCGCAACCAGCAAGCCGCGCGTTGTCGCAGGCAGCAGCGACGAAGTACGCAGCACGTGCGAGAAAAATTTCACCAGTCCTCCCTGACAGAGCGCACGGCGCTACCCGCCACGGCCATGCGCCCGGAAATCAAGGCCGTCATGGCGGCCGAGAACAGCAAAACTGTAGCCACCGTAGCGAGCAAAGACCAGGGCAGATGCAGGCTCATTGTCCAGTGGAAGGATTGCGGGTTCACGATGAACACCAGAATCAGACTGATGCAGCCACCGAGCACAAAGCCCGCAGCGATCGCCAGTCCCGCCAGCAGCGCGCCTTCACCGGCGAGCAGCAGAAGGATTTGTCGACGGGTGATGCCGATATGACGCAGCATGCCGAATTCCTTGGCGCGTGACAGCGTTTGCGCAGAGAAGGTGGCGGCCACGCCAAATAAACCAATGATGATCGCCACGCCTTCCAGCAGATACGTTACAGCGAAACTGCGATCGAAAATTTTCAGGCTGATTGCGCGTATCTCGCCGGGTTCAGCGAACTCCAGTACGCCTGTGAAGGGCAGTGATTCGAGTTGCTCGCGCAGCTGCGCAGCGCTGGCATCACGATGCAGCCAGAGCGCCACATCATTGATATCCATGTCACCCGTCAGCGCACGATAGTCTTCCAGACGCACCATCAGCGCGCCTGATTGCCTCGCATAATCGCGCCAGACACCGGCAACCGTGAATGTTTCCAGCTTGCCTTGCATGGGCAGCGCTACCGATTGCCCTGGCTGCCAGTCATACAGATCCACCATGGCTTCAGAAATCCAGACCGGGCGTGCAATACCTTTGAGCGATTCACCGATGATGGGAATGCTGTGATCGGGTGCATCTGCATCCAGTGTTCGCGCAATCAGTGCCACCGCTGGACGTGCGGGATCGAGCGTGATGGGTTGATGGCGAGTGGTTTCCATGCGCGCGACCGCAGGCAAACGCGCGATCTGCTGCTGTTCGTCTGCCCTCATGCGGCCTGCTTCGCCACCATTTTGCACACGGACATACATGTCGGCCGACAGCAGATGCTGCAACCAGTCATCAACAGAGATGCGAAAGCTGGAGACCATGATGGCCATCGCCACCATTAATGAAAAGCTGGCGAGAACACCGCCCAGTGCAATCGCTGCCTGATTTGGTGCATTGGCCAAACGTGCGAGTGCGAGGCTGCCCATCATGCCCTTCCAGCGCGGCGCCAGCGCGGAAAAGATGAGCGATGCAGCGCGTGGCATTAATGCGATGCTGCCCACCAGCAGCAAGGCAATCGATAAGTATCCAAACACGGGTAATCCGGACACCGGCGGCAACAGCGTAAATAACGCACCCAATGCGATGGCGGCAAGCGCGGGCCAGGTTAGGGCGAGTGGTGCCAGCGCCAGATCTTCGCTACCTGCTTTCATGGCGGCGGCGGGTTTTGCACGCGCCGCCTCCATCGCCGGCGACCAGCTGCCGAGTAAAGCCACACCCGCACCAGCACTGAAAAAAATCAGCGCTGCAAGCGGGCTGAACACCAGTGTCGGACGCACACCCGGAAAGTAACCACCGCCCAGATCGCCTCCGAACATCGATAGGGCTGCCGCTGCCAGTCCATAGCCGAGTGCAATACCGAGCGCTGCACCCAGTACACCGAGCAAGCTGCCTTCAATCAGCACTTGCGCGAGCAGCTGCCGGCGTGTGACGCCCAGTGTACGCAAGAGCGCAAATTGCGGGCGGCGTCGAAGTACGGACAAGGCCTGTGTCGAGAACACCAAAAAGGCGCCTGTGAATAGTGCTACCAGCGCCAGTACGTTCAGGTTCACGCGATAAGCACGCGACATGCTGGCGGTGCGTTTGTCCTGATCTTCAGTCTCAGCAACGACGAGTGATGCCTGTTTTTGCTCCAGACCTGTCTTGAACGTGGAACGATTCGCTCCCGATACCAGCTTGATATCGATGCGCGACAACTGCCCCAGCCGCGCGAACTGCCATTGCGCGCTGCCGATATCCATCACGGCCAAACGCTGTCCTGCGCGCGCACGCAACAAAGAGCCTGCAACACGAAGTGATACGCGACGGGTGCCGGCGATCAGGGTGAGCGTGTCTCCGGTATTTATTTGTAGCCATGTCATCGCAGCAGGTGAGAGAAACACGGTATCGGCCATGAGTGTGTCGAAAGCTTTGCCTTCTTCCGGCTGGCCCATCAGGTCGGGGGATATCAATGCTGACTGAAATGCATCAATACCCAACACCTTCAGCGCGCTGCGCTGACCCGGTACGGCAAGATCCAGCTCCAGTACGGGAGCCGCAATCTGGACATCGGGCATGGCTGCAATTTGTTCGTACAAGGCCTCATCCAGTTGCGCGCTCTTGCTTCGCACTTGCAAGTCTGCACTGCCCGACAAACTACGTGCTGCTGCCGAAAATTCGCTGAATGCCGCTTCATTGACCAGATGAATGCCGAAGCCCAATGCAACGCCCAGCGCAATCGCCATCACCGCCACCAGCGCGCGCACCGGATGCGCTCGCCATTCGCCGGCGAGCAACCAGCGCGTGAATTGCGACATCAGCATTGCGGGAAGCGATCTCATCGAGCGTGTGCTTCATCCGCGCTGATTTGCTTTAAGCCATCGCGTGTCAGAACCAGGATGCGGTCTGCGCTGGCTGCTGCTGCAGGTGAATGAGTCACGATAATGCCGGAGGCTGCACTATTGCGAATCTCATTGCGTATCAGTTGAAGAATGTCGGCGGCTGTCTCGGGATCAAGATTGCCGGTCGGTTCATCGGCCAGCAATAAACGCGGACGATGAACCAGCGCACGCGCAATCGCCACCCGCTGCATTTCGCCGCCTGATAACTGACGCGGGAAATCATGTTCTCGGCCTTGCAAACCAACGGCGCTGATCATCTCGATGGCGCGTGCGACGGGCAAGCCATTCAACACCAGCGGTAAGGCAATGTTCTGTTGTACGGTCAGATGAGGCAGCAAATGAAAGGCCTGAAAAATGAAGCCCAGTTTTTCACGACGCAGCAATGTCGCAGCGTCATCATTCATCGCATCAAGGCGCGAGCCGGCAATGTGCAGGCTGCCAGTGTCGTGTGCGTCCAGACCGGCAATCAGGTTGAGCAGCGTTGACTTGCCCACGCCCGATTCGCCCATGATCGCCACATAGTCGCCAGCCGCCAATTGCAAGTCGAGCTGATGCAGCACGGTGCGCTGGCCATAGGTTTTGGTCAGTTGTCGACAGTCGAGCGCGAGAGGTGTATCAGGTGAGGCAGTGGACATGGCGGTGGCCGATGGATCAAAGCATGCCAGTGTAGCCGGGTCGGGAGCTGAACGCAGGCCACCGTATCAGTGGCCCTGCGCGTATGTCAGGCTCTTACATCGACACCGGGATTGCCTGCGTCGAGTGCACCAATGACTGCAGCGTGCGCGAAACCCTGCGCATGAAACAGCGACAGTACCTTGTCGACACTGTCTGCGGCACAAGCGACCAGCAAGCCGCCTGAGGTTTGCGGGTCGCACAGCAGGGCTTTTTGCGTATCGCTGATGTTTTCCGCGAGTGTCACATCGTGCCCATAGCCCGACCAGTTGCGTCCCGACGCGCCGGTGATGAAACCCTTCGCAGCGAGCGCTTCTGCCTGCGCGAGAAAAGGCACGCTGCTTAGATGGATGTGTGCTCGCAGTTTGGAGCCCAGCGCCATTTCACGCGCATGGCCCAGCAGCCCGAAGCCGGTTACATCGGTGATCGCATGCACACCCTCAATGCCGGATAAATCTTTGCCGGGCGTATTGAGCTGCGTGGTACTGGCCATCATCGCCGCGTAGCCTTGTGCATCCAGCGCGCCTTTTTTTAGCGCAGCGGACAGAATGCCTACACCCAGTGGTTTGCCAAGAATGAGTTTGTCGCCGGCTTTTGCATCCGCATTGCGCTTGATGCGGGAAGGATGAATCAGTCCCATGACCACCAGGCCGTAAATTGGTTCAACGCAATCAATGGTGTGGCCGCCGGCAATCGGTATGCCGGCTTGTGCGCAGACAGCTTCACCGCCTGCCAGAATTTTTCCTATGGTCTCGACGGGCAGTTTGTCGATCGGCATACCGACCAGTGCGAGTGCCATGATGGGTGTGCCGCCCATGGCGTACACATCGGAGATTGCATTGGTGGCGGCGATACGGCCAAAGTCGACCGGATCATCCACAATCGGCATGAAGAAATCGGTAGTCGCAATCAGTGCCTGTTCATCATTGAGCTGATAGACCGCTGCGTCATCGGCAGTTTCGATACCGACCAGCAGTTGCGGTGGTACCGGGAAGCCTTTGCTTTGTTTCAGGATGTCGGCGAGCACACCGGGTGCAATTTTGCAGCCACAGCCGCCGCCATGCGAAAACGAGGTGAGTTTGAGTGAACCGGTATCGGTAACCTGCATGCCATGCTCCTGATGTTTGAAGACGCGATTATCGCGCATCGTCAGTGAACTAACGTCGCTGGATCCCGGCTTTCGCCGGGATGACAATTTTTAGGCCGACAGTTCTTCGATCGTCATCACCTGCATGTGATGACCGCTGCGTGTGCGGATCGCATGCGACCCGAATTCCCCACTCGCTCCCGGCTCAAGCCGGGATCCAGTGACTTTCGTCGTGCCCAAGCTAAGTTTGATAGCGGAAAAAATGAAGCTGCCTCGTCAACAGTACTGATCCTATAAATGCTACTGGCTCCCGAAGGAGCCAGTAGATTGTGCTTCACGCTCATCACAATACGTCCGAAGACGTATCGCGGCGCAGTGATTTAGCCGCGACGCTGTTCGCCGCTGCGACCGTCACTACGGAAGGTGCGTGAGGCACTGCCTTCCTTGCGTGGTGCACCGCCGGGTTTGCTGAAAGTGCGCTGACCTGGCTTGCTGTTGCCCGGCTTGCGACCATCACCCGGACGCCAGCCCGGACGGCGGGGTGCTGCCGATGCAGTGCGTTTGGGTTCGAAGCCTGCCACCACATCCACCGGAATCACCTGCTTGGTGAAACGCTCGATACGTTTCACATGCACGCCTTCGGCATGATTGACCAGCGAGACAGCCGTGCCCTGACGACCTGCACGACCGGTACGACCAATGCGGTGCACATAATCTTCGGGGAACTTCGGCAAATCGTAATTGAACACGTGCGTGATGCCAGGCACGTCAATGCCGCGTGCTGCGACATCGGTCGCCACCAGTACGCGAACCTGACCGCGGCGCATGCCGTTGAGCGTACGATTGCGCGCGCCCTGATTCATGTCGCCATGCAAAGCGGCGGCTGCAAAACCGGCGATGGTCAGACGATCGGCGATGGTATCGGCGTCACGCTTGGTCGCAGTGAACACAACAGCCTGATCCATCGATGCATCGCGCAGCAGATGATCGAGCAGACGATTCTTGTGCGACAGATCGTCCACGAAGTGCACGCGCTGATCGATGTTTTCATGACGAGTCGAGGCGCTGGCGATTTGGACAGTCATCGGGTCGCGGGTAATACGACGGGCCATGTTGCCGACCATGCCATCCAGTGTTGCCGAGAACAGCATGGTTTGACGTGTGTCCGGGGTTTTGCTGATGATGAGTTCGATATCATCAATAAAGCCCATGTCGAGCATGCGATCGGCTTCGTCAAGCACCAGAATTTGCAGCTGCGAGAAATCAATCTTGCCGGACTCCATGTGGTCGATCAGACGACCGGGCGTGGCGACCAGAATTTCAGGATTGCGCGAGAGCAGTTGCATCTGCTTAGGGTAGGGCATGCCACCGAGGATGGAGACTGCTTGCACGCGGCGCAAGCCACGACCATATTTTTCGGTGGCTGTGGTGACCTGCAGCGCGAGTTCGCGCGTTGGGGTCAGTACCAGCATTTTGGGTTGAGCAGCTTTGAAGCGCGGACGCTCGCCACGTGAACGCGCTGATTGCGCGGCCTGATTCGGTGTTTTGCCTTGTGGTGCCTCGGGGGGCAGGTCAGTCAGCTTGTGCAGCGCAGGCAGCATGAAGGCCGCAGTTTTACCCGAGCCGGTTTGCGAGGACACCAGCAGATCGCGGCCGGCGATGGCGGCGGGGATGGCTTGTTCCTGCACGGGGGTTGGCGCGGTATAGCCAGCCTCGCTCAGTGATTTCAAAATTTGCGGATTCAGACCCAGTGATTCGAATGTCATTCTGTTCTTTCGTGAGATCGACGATAAGCGTCACGCCATGACAGTCAAAGGTCATGAAATGACAATAAAAAGCAAAGCAAACCAGCGAAACAAACGAAATCTTGCGAAGAAGGTTTCGGCACAAAAGCTTTGCGCCGGATCGGTGCTCATGAGAGCGGCACCAGGAGGCGGGAGGGCTTTGAGGTTGAAGCTGAGGGTTGGCTAAGCAACGTTGCGCTGCAATTTGTGCAGCGCGGGGCGAATTGTACAGGAAATCGCTGGGATGAGGGCGGTAAAGTAAAAGACGAGATCAAGGTCGATATGCGGGCCGGTTGCGCGAGTGCGCTCTCGGCCCGCTACCGCAAGATCAACCACGCCTAGTCTTCGGATCCCATGCCGGCCACCACCTGAGAAAAGCCACCATCGACGTAAGTAATCTCGCCCGTGATGCCACCAGCCAGATCTGACAGGAGGAAAGCCGAAGCGTTGCCCACGTCTTCAAGCGTCACATTGCGGCGCAGTGGCGCATTTTCTTTGACGAAGTTCAGTATCTTGCCGAAATCCTTGATACCCGAGGCGGCCAGGGTCTTGATCGGGCCGGCAGAAATCGCGTTGACGCGCACGCCACGCTTGCCGAGCGACTCGGCCAGATAACGCACGCTCGCTTCGAGGGATGCTTTTGCCAGACCCATGGTGTTGTAGTTAGGAAGCGCGCGCATCGCGCCAAGATAAGAGAGCGTCAGTAATGCCGCATTGGGTGAGAGCATCGGCAGCGCGGCTTTGGCCAACGCCGGGAAGCTGTACGCCGAAATATCATGTGCAACCCGAAAACCTTCGCGCGAGAGTCCGTCGAGGAAATCGCCCGCGATGGCTTCACGCGGCGCGAAGCCGATGGCATGTACCAGCCCGTCCAATTGGGTCCAGGATTTGCCCAGATTAGCAAACAGCGCCGCAATTTGTTCGTCGCTGCCCACATCGCATTCGAATACCAGATCACTGCCAAACTCCTTGGCGTAATCAGTGATGCGCTCCTTGAAGCGTTCGCCAACGTAGGTGAAAGCCAGCTCGGCGCCTTCGCGCTTGCACGCCTGCGCAATGCCATAGGCAATCGAGCGATTGGACAGCACCCCAGTGATCAGTATTTTTTTGCCTTGCAAAAATGCCATTCGAGACTCCCAGAGGCCGGATGCAGACCGGCGAAAGGCGCCATTGTAGGGGCTCGGGACGGCGCCGCGCAAATCGCCCGGGCGCTGGCGTAACGGGGCCGCGCCCAGTCTTTGCTGAAAACCGCTATCCTTGACGCGTTTTTCCTCTGTAAACCGAGTCATCATGATCCGAGCGCATGCCAGAGCCGTTTCCCGAGTCATTGCCAGCACCCTGGTGGCTGCCGCGTTGTCGTGCGCTGCCAATGCCTGGGCGGCCCATGCGTTCTCCCTTTACGACGTACCCAAATATCCTGCAGGCTTCAGTCATTTCGATTACCTGAATCCGGATGCGCCCAAAGGCGGCGACTTGTACTTGGCCAACCCGGATTCCCGCACCAGCTTTGACAAATTCAATCCGTTCTCCATGAAGGGGGTGGCGGCAGCCGGCGTGTCCAATCTGATGTTTGAATCACTGGCCATCACCTCAGCCGACGAAGTGGCGACCATGTATGGCTTGCTGGCCGAGGACATGGTGCTGGCGCCCGACCGGATGTCGATGACGTTTCGGCTTCATCCGAAGGCGCGCTTCAATAACGGCGACCCGGTGCTGCCAGAAGATGTGAAGTATGCGTTTGATACGCTGATGGCCAAAGGCGCGCCACAATTCAAAATGATTTTTGCCGATGTGAAGCAATGCGTGGTGGTCGATGACACGACCGTGCGCTTTGATTTCAAATCAGCTAACCGCGAACTGCCCCTGATCGTGGGCGGCATGCCCGTGTTTTCACGTAAATGGGCGGCGGGTACGCCGTTCGACAAAATACAACTGACGGCGCCGATTGCCAGTGGTCCTTACTTGATTGAAAAATATGATCTGGGCCGCTCGATTGCGTTTCGCCGTAATCCCGCTTATTGGGCAAACGATCTGCCAGTTCGTCGTGGCGCATTTAATTTTGATCGCATTGTTTACCGGTTCTACAAGGATGATGTCGCCCGTCTCGAAGCCTTTATGGCGGGTGAATTCGATGTGGTGGTGGAATACCGGGCCAAGAACTGGGCGCGCGCCTACAAGGGCAAGCCTTTCGATACCGGTGAAATCATCAAGACGACGCTGAAGCATTCCAACGGCGCCGGCATGCAAGCCTTCGTGATGAACCTGCGGCGGCCGCAATTTCAGGACGCGCGTGTTCGTCGTGCGCTGGGGCTGGCGATGGATTTCGAGTGGATGAACCGTCAGCTGTTTTACAGCCAGTATTCGCGGATTGATTCTTTCTTCAGCAATTCGGAACTGGGTGCGCATGGACTGCCCTCTGAAGCGGAACTTAAATTGCTCGAGCCACTGCGCGATCAGCTGGATCCTGCGGTGTTTGGCCCGGCACCGCTGCCGCCCAACACCGATGCCCCCGGATCGCTGCGCGCCAACCTGCTCAAGGCACGCGCGCTGTTCAAAGAGGCCGGATGGGAATATCGCGATGGCGCGCTGCGCAATGCCAAGGGTGAGGCCTTCAGTTTTGAAATTCTCGATGACCAGTCTGCGCTGTCGCGCATCATTGCCGTCTACGTACGCAATCTGGAAAAGCTGGGTGTGCGCGTCAGCCAGCGCACAGCGGATTTCGCGCTGGTGCAAAAGCGTATGGAAGAATTCGATTTCGATATGACCAGTCAGCGTTTTGGTGATGTCACCAGTCCAGGGAATGAAATGTTCGACATGCTCGGTTCCAAGGCAGCTGATGAGAAAGGCTCGAGCAATTACTGGGGTTTGAAAGATCCCGTGGTCGACAAGCTGGTCACGGCACTGGTGCGCGCAGATTCGCGCGCCGAACTGGTGGCCGCTTCGCGGGCGCTGGATCGGGTGCTGATGCACAAATACATCGTGGTGCCGCATTGGTATTCGGCGACGCATCGCGTTGCGTATCGCAATCGTTTCGGCATGCCGAAGGTGTCGCCCAAGTACTATCAGGCGGATCCTTATGTGATTTCGAGTTGGTGGCAGGTGAAGCCTCGGAAGGCTAAATGATGAGGGCTTTATGACTTCGCTGGATTCCGTCGAAGGCAGTTGAAGAGTTAAGCTGTTTGTTTGCAACGAAAGACACTGGATCCCGGCCTGCGCCGGGATGACGTTTGAAGAATTGTTGACCCCAACATCGTCATCCCGGCGCAGGCCGGGATCCAGCGACGTTTGATTTTTCAATGATTCGACAAAATTTTCTGCTTAACTGACTGGCATTAGGCGCAAGCTGGGATCCAGTGACTTTAATCTTAAAAATCGCCCATGAATCTCTGGTCCTACATATTGAAACGAGCGCTGCTGATGATACCCACGTTATTGGGCGTCATTGCCATCACCTTTGCCGTGATTCAGTTTGTGCCTGGCGGGCCGGTCGAGCAGGCGCTGATTGAACTGAAAAAAGGTCAGACCGGTGGTGCAGGCGAGTCGTCCGGCGCAGGCGCTTCCGAGTATCGCGGTCGTCAGGGTGTCGATTCGGAGCGCGTGGAAGAAATCAAGGCGCTGTACGGTTTCGACAAGCCGCCGATGGAGCGATTTGTGCAAATGCTCAAAGGCTTTGTCCGCTTCGATCTTGGTCAGAGCTTCTATCACCACAAGGATGTGTGGGAGCTGGTGAAATCCAAACTGCCTGTGTCTATCACCATCGGTCTGTGGACATTTTTCCTGACGTATTTCATTTCCGTGCCACTGGGCGTAGCCAAGGCGGTGCGTGAGGGTAGTCGTTTCGACGGTGTGACCAGCATGCTGGTACTGATCGGTTATTCGATTCCCGGTTTTGTGCTGGGTGTGTTTCTTCTGGTCGTGTTTGCCGGCAGCAGTTTCGTGCAATGGTTTCCGCTACGTGGCCTGACGTCAGACGACTGGGAGACGCTCTCCTGGTTTGGCAAGGTGAAGGATTATTTGTGGCACATCACGCTGCCCGTACTGGCCTCGGTAGCGGGTTCGTTTGCGGTGATGACCATGCTGACCAAGAACACCTTTCTGGAAGAGATACGCAAGCAGTATGTGCTGACTGCGCGCGCCAAAGGTTTGTCCGAGCGTGCGGTGCTCTACAAGCATGTCTTTCGTAATGCACTGATTCCGCTAGTGACCGGATTTCCAGCAGCCTTCATCGGCGCTTTCTTTGCCGGCAGCTTGTTGATAGAAACGCTGTTCTCGCTCGATGGACTGGGTCTGCTCTCTTATGAGTCTGTAGTTCGCCGCGATTATCCGGTGGTACTGGGCACGCTCTATCTGTTTACGCTGATCGGGCTGGTCGTCAAGCTGCTTGGTGACCTCTGCTACGTGTGGGCCGATCCGCGCGTTCAATTTGAAAGTCTTGCGCGATGAAGAACACTGCCATGACACCCGAGATTTCACTTTCGCCTGGCCGTCGCGTCTGGCGACGCTTTCGCCAAAATCGTCGCGGCTATTGGAGTCTTGTGATTTTCGCAGTGCTGTTCGTGCTCAGCTTGGGCGCCGAACTGATATCGAATGACAGGCCGCTGGTAGCGCGTTACAACGGACAGCTGATGTTCCCCATCGTGACGGATTATGCGGAGACCGCCTTTGGTGGCGAATTTGATTCGCCAGCAGATTATCTGGATCCTTTCATTCAGTCTCAGTTCGACAAGCCGGGCAACTGGGCTATCTATCCGATCAATCACTATCGCTACGATACGCTCAACTACTTTGCGAAGGCGCCCAACCCGGCGCCACCCACGGGCGACAACTGGCTTGGTACCGACGATCGTGGACGTGACGTGGTCGCACGACTGCTGTACGGATTTCGTGTGTCGATATTGTTCGGTCTTGCATTGACCATCACCGGTGTGATGCTTGGCGTGCTGACAGGGGCAATTCAGGGCTACTTCGCTGGCAAAACTGATCTGCTATTCCAGCGCTTCATGGAAATCTGGGGCTCGATGCCTGAGCTGTATCTGCTGATTATTTTTGCCTCGATTTTTGAACCCAGCATTCTGCTGTTGCTGGTACTGCTGTCCTTGTTCGGCTGGATGGGCCTGTCCGACTATGTGCGCGCAGATTTTTTGCGCAATCGTCATCTTGAGTATGTGCAGGCTGCACGTGCGATGGGACTGTCGAACTGGCAGATCATCTGGCGCCATGTGCTGCCCAACAGTCTGACGCCGGTTGTAACTTTTCTGCCATTCCGCATGAGTGCCGCAATTTTGGCACTCACCAGTCTTGATTTTCTCGGGCTGGGCGTACCGCCATCGACCCCCAGTCTGGGCGAGCTGCTCGCGCAGGGCAAAAATAATCTGGACGCCTGGTGGATTGCTTTGTCCACGTTTGCGGTCCTGACAATCACACTGCTGCTGCTCACTAATATTGGCGATGCCTTGCGCAATTCGCTGGATGTGCGGAGGAAGTCATGAGTCTGCTGCAGGTAGATCATCTGACGGTACGCTTTGGCAGCACCACCGTGGTGGATGATGTCAGTTTCACGATCGCGCCCGGCGAGAAGTTTGCGCTGGTCGGTGAATCCGGTTCAGGCAAGACAGTGTCTGCCTTGTCCATGATGCGTCTGCTGCCGGATGCGGATATCTCGGGCAAGATATTGTTTGAAGATCAGGAAATCCTGAAGAAGTCCGATGCGGCGCTGCGCCAGTTGCGTGGCAAGGACATTGCGATGATTTTTCAGGAGCCGATGACAGCGCTCAATCCGCTGTTCACGATCGGCAATCAGATCGCTGAAGTACTGATGTTGCATGAAGGTCTGAGTGCGCGCGCTGCCGCCCTGCGGGCGGTGGATCTGCTCGCTAAAACAGGCATCCCTGAACCAGAACGTCGTGCCTTGTCCTACCCGCATCAACTCTCTGGTGGTCAGCGACAGCGCGCGATGATTGCGATGGCACTCGCCTGCAAACCCAAACTGCTGATTGCCGATGAGCCCACCACGGCGCTCGATGTCACGATACAGGTGCAGATACTTGAGCTGCTGAATCAGCTTCAGCGGGAAGAACAAATGTCGGTGCTGATGATCACGCACGACCTGAATCTGGTGAAATCGTTTGCTGATCGCGTTGGCGTAATGCAGCAGGGGCGTTTGATCGAAACTGCGGATACTGACACCTTGTTCAGTGCGCCACGTGAAGCTTATACACAGCGCTTGCTCGCCAGTCACGCCAAGCGCATGGTGGGTGATCTCACACCCGATGCACGCCCTCTGCTCAAGGCTGAAGGTGTGCGCTGCAGTTTTTCCATACCGCAGGGTTGGTTCCGGCAAAAAGAATTCGTCGCTGTTGACAGCATGGATGTCTCGCTAGCTCAGGGCGAAACACTGGGTATTGTGGGCGAGTCGGGTTCGGGTAAATCCACGCTGGGCATGGCGCTCTTGCGACTGTCGGTAGCTCGTACGCAGGGTGATATCGTTTTTAATGGTCAGCCCATCAGCGAGATGGAGGCCGCTCAATTGCGTCCGCTGCGCGCGCAGATGCAGGTGGTCTTTCAGGATCCCTTTGCATCGTTATCACCGCGTCGCACGATTGAACAAATTGTGGGCGAGGGACTGGCGCTGCACAAGCCGCATTTGTCCGAAGCCGAATTGCGCGAGGCTGTAGGCGCTGGTTTGCAGGAAGTGGGATTGTCGCCGACGATGATGTCGCGTTATCCGCATGAGTTTTCCGGTGGGCAGCGACAGCGCATCGCGATTGCACGCGCACTCGTGCTCAAGCCTGCGCTGATTTTGCTGGACGAGCCTACTTCATCACTGGATGTGTCAGTGCAGTATCAGGTACTTGAATTGCTGGCTGGCTTGCAGCAGAAGTACGGCATGGCGTATCTGTTCATTAGTCACGATCTTGCCGTCATTCGTGCAATGGCACACCGCGTGATCGTGATGAAAGATGGCAAAGTGGTGGAGAGTGGCATGAGCGGTGACGTGCTGACATCACCCCAGCATCCTTATACGCAGCGACTGCTGGATGCCGCCAATTTCACCACGCATTGATCCAATGGCGGATCGAGATCAGTCTTATCGCGCCTGACGACGGGTGTCTTTGTCGGTCTTGGCACCTTGCCTGACTGAAGCGATTTTCGTTGGTTTTTCCGCGCGTTTTTCATTTTTGCTGATGCGGCGGGAATCGCTCCTTTTGTCGGATTTGCCGGCGATTTTTCTCTCTGTGTTGGCGTCTTGCCTGACTTTTCCGCGGTTTACCACCGAACGGCCCTGCCGAACTTCCAGGTTCAGCGATTGGCCGGCAGTCAGCTTGTCATTCTTCAGGTTGTTCCAGTTGCGTATGTCCTCAGGCTTGACTTTGTAGCGAGTAGCAATGCCGGCAACGGTGTCGCGCTTGCCTGCCCTGATGGTGATTTTTCTTCGCGGAGGTTCGTCGGGCTCGTAAGCGAGCATCGCGTTATCTGCGACTTCCTGCCCGATGTCCTTGTCGGCCTCGGCGGGTGGCTTGGGAACCAGTATCGTCGAGCCTGCCTTGGGATGCATGTTGGGTGGTATTGCGTTGACTTCACGGATGAGCTCGGGCGTGGTTTTGAAGCGCGCCGCAATACTCTCGATGCGCTCGCGTGCTGCCGTAACTTTATGGGCCGTCCAGCTCGACAAGGCGCGCGTCCATTTGGACAGGTTTTCCTTGAATTTTTCCGCGTTTGAATGCGGCAGCAGAATTTGGGTATTCGGACTGCCGGTGATCACCGGTCGATTGAATTGCGGATTTAATGCCTTGAACTCTTCCATCGGCAACTCGGCCAGCTGTGCAGCAAGCTTGACGTCGATATCGCGCGTTTTTTTAATGCTGACGAAGTAAGGCTGGTTCTCAACCACCGGCAGGATGATGCCGTACTGCGCGGGTGCGGCGATGATGTTTTTTACTGCCTGCAGCTTGGGATAATAATTGCGTGTCTCAGCGGGCATGTAAGCAGACAAGCTGTTGTAGTCGGTAGGCCTGCCCGCCGCTTGTGCTTTTGCAATCGCGCGCGAGACGGATCCCTCGCCCCAGTTGTATGCCGCCAGTGCCAGCTGCCAGTCACCAAACATGCCATACAGTCGCTGCAGATAAGTCAGCGCAGCATTGGTCGAGGCCAGCACATCCCGCCGCTCGTCACGAAATACATTCTGCTTGAGGTTGTAATCGCGACCAGTGCTCGGTATGAATTGCCACATGCCCGCCGCTTTGGCGGTGGAATAGGCTTGTGGATTGAATGCGGATTCAATAAAGGGCAGCAACGCGAGCTCGGTCGGCATGTTGCGCTTCTCAAGCTCCTGCACGACATAAAAAAGATAGCGTGATGCGCGTTGCGTGATCCGCTGAAGGTAATCTGGTCGGGCGGTATACCAGGTCGAATGCGTGGCCACGAGTGGATTGTTTAAATCCGGAATCGCATAGCCTTTGCGGATGCGCTCCCAAACATCAAAGTTTTGAAGCTCGATGTCTTCAGCCAAAATATTGTCTTGTGACGTGGCTGGATTTTGTGGTGCCTCCGTTACCGTATCTCTGGACGCATTGGTGGCGGGCTGTGAAGGCGGTATCGTCAGGTCATTGGCTGTCGCCGACAGGCTGGTCACCAGACAGGAAATCAGCGCGAGAGATAAACGCGAATACACAAAAACCTTTGATTGTTGCTTGTCTGTTCGGAAATGCGGCATGGGCCCTGAGGGAATCACCGGACACCTGGCCCAGTTGAAATAATTGAATTGCAGCAAGTGTATGCAAGCCAGTGAAACTCCGTCAAGCAGAATTAGTGCTGAATCTGCTATGGAAGCGCTGATTGAATAAACCCAGAAACTTTTGTGGCAAGCTCAATGACACCAAGCGCTTGATCTTGCCGATCCCCGCCGCGTACAGCTGCGCTGGCTCGCCACAAAACGTCGATTTATTCAGCCTCTCCCACAGTCAAATCACCGAAAAACGTTTTTCCATTCGCGGAGTGCCGCAAAGGCAGCAATCGGATCTTCTATCTTTAATCGGCCACTGCTCGTGAGAACTTCAATGATGGATTTTTCGCGATAACGCAAAAATGGATTCGTGAGCTTTTCCTCACCTATCGTCGAAGGTACCGTAGAGACGCCGCGTGCACGTAGCGCCTGGGCCGCGGCCAGTCGCACTGCAGTGTGCTGATTGTCCGGCTCGGCTGCTACCGCAAAGCGAAGATTCGATACAGTGTACTCATGCGCGCAATACACTTTTGTGTTGTCGGGCAAGGCTGCTATTTTGCCCAGCGATTGCGTCATTTGCTCGGCAGTGCCCTCGAACAAACGGCCGCAGCCACCGGCGAAAAGTGTGTCGCCGCAAAAAAGCCAATACTCATTTGCGGCGATATAGGCGATATGACCGGCAGTATGACCAGGCACATCCAGCACCTGCAGCTGTAGCGAGGGAGATGTCAGAGTCACCACATCACCCTCGCGCAGAGGATGATCAATGCCGGGTATGCGTTCATTGGCGGGGCCGTAAACCGGGACATTCCAATGTCTGAGCAGGGCGGGAACGCCGCCAGCGTGGTCAGCATGATGGTGAGTGAGTAAAATAGCGGCCAGCTTGAGCTGATGCGTGGCCAGCGCTGCCTCGACGGCCGCTGCATCGCCTGGATCAACGATGGCTGCGTATTCGTGATCGTGTATCAGCCACAGATAGTTGTCTTCAAAGGCCGGTATTGCGGTGACCTGCAGTGACTGATCGACTGGCATGGGAATGAACCGACACGTTTCAGAAAATCGGATTATATCGCTGGCCCCCTGGTTTCACACGCCCGGGGGTGCCTATGCGCATGCCTGGGAGCAGGCGAGGCTGGACGAGCTCACGGCCGATATTTTCGGCTACAACGCGCTCCAGATTGGCCTGCCGGGATTCGACACACTGGCGGCCAACCGCATGCCGAATCGCTGGGTGACGGATGGGGCTTTCCCATCCGATGACTCGGGTGCGCAAGAGGGCCGATCTGTCGTTGTTGTGCATGATTTTTCGGACCTGCCTTTCGCAACGCAAAGCCTCGATCTGGTGGTGCTGCCGCACATACTTGAATTCGCTGCCGAGCCACATCAGGTACTGCGCGAAGTTGAGCGCGTGTTGATTCCCGAGGGGCAGGTCATTATTTGCGGATTCAATCCCCACAGTACCTGGGGCCTGCGGCAATTTCTGGGGCGTGTGACGGGCAAGCATTTTCTGCCACTGCACGCTGAATTCATCAGTGTGCCGCGGCTGAAAGACTGGCTCAAGCTGCTGAACATGGAGATCAATCGCGGGCATTTTGGCTGTTACGCTCCACCGTTTACTTCGACAAAATGGCTGGAACGCTTTGGTTTTCTGGAAAAAGCGGGTAATCGCTGGTGGCCCTACCTGGGTGCCGTGTACATCGTGCAGGCAATCAAGCGCGTGGAGGGTATGCGTCTGGTCGGGCCTGCATTGCAAAAGCAGAGCGCGCGCGTGCGGCACGCAATGCCTGTCACGCAAAGAGCGAAAGATTAGTGTTGTTTCATACTGTCCATGGAAAAAATTGAGATTTATACCGATGGTGCCTGCAAAGGCAATCCTGGCCCTGGTGGATGGGGCGCCTGGCTCATTGCCGGCGATCGCGAAAAGGAAATCTGTGGTGGCGAACTCAACACCACGAACAATCGCATGGAATTGATGGCGGTGATCGAGGCATTGAATGCGCTCAAGCGGCCCAGTGAAGTGATCGTGCATACCGACAGCCAGTATGTACAAAAGGGTATCAGCGAATGGCTGGCCGGCTGGAAAGCCCGTGGCTGGAAGACGGCCAGCAAAGCGCCAGTAAAAAACGTCGATCTCTGGCAGGCGCTGGATGAAGCCCAGGCACGACATGAGATCGACTGGCGCTGGATCAAGGGTCATGCAGGCCATGAAGGTAACGAGCGCGCAGATAGGCTGGCCAATCGCGGTGTAGAGCTTGTGCTTTCTGGTAAAGTGCCGCAGCAAATTTGAGATCACGATTCATCACACTATGCGACAAATTATTCTCGATACAGAAACCACGGGCCTCAATCCCAAAAGCGGTGACCGCATTATCGAGATCGGCTGTGTCGAGATGCTCAATCGTCGGCTGACAGGTAATAATTTTCACTATTACATCAACCCCGAGCGTGATTCCGATCCGGGCGCGCTGGCGGTGCATGGTCTGAGCACCGACTTCCTCAGCGATAAACCAAAGTTTGCTGAAATCGCTGAACAGTTTTGTCGTTTCGTCCAGGGCGCGGAAATCATCATCCACAACGCTTCATTCGACGTGGGCTTTATCGATGCCGAATTCGAGCGTCTGGGATTGGCGGCATTTCACACCTACGTCGTCAAAATTACCGATACGCTCGCGCACGCCAAGGAGCTACATCCAGGTAAACGCAATTCGCTGGATGCTCTGTGCGAACGTTACGGCATCTCCAATGCGCATCGCACGCTGCATGGCGCGCTGCTGGATTCGGAATTGCTGGCCGAGGTGTATCTCGCGATGACGCGCGGGCAGGATAGTCTGAGCATGGATCTTCACGGGAGCGGATCGGGCGCAGACGGGGGCGGTGACGCCATCGCGCTGGCCGAGATTATCGTGCTGCCCGCCGACCCCGATGAGTTGGCAGCGCATGAAGCATTGCTCAAAGGGCTGGACAAGGAAGCCAAAGCGACCTGCCTGTGGCGGCAGCTGGCGGAAAATTGATCCGATTCCGGCGCTTGTGCGATAATGCGCGCCGGTTTGGGAGGTTAGCTCAGGGGTAGAGCGATCGCCTCACACGCGATAGGTCGCTGGTTCGAAACCAGCACTTCCCACCAACGAACGACATAAAAAAAACCGATCTTCAGGTCGGTTTTTTTACGTCGGTCGCTTGAAGGAGGTCGCCTTATGGCTGCCGCTTTCGAACAATAGCCGCACCCGCTCGCGGTTTGTTCTGTCCGAATTTTTTTGCGATCCGGTTCACCGAAGGCGTTTCATTTTTTGTCATGCTGCGAACGCGGCCCGCGCCGGGATCCGATCTCGGCACCAAATGCTGGGGCCCATTCCCGATCAGTTCGCTGCGTCCCATGCGTTTCAAGCCTTCGCGAATACTCTCCCAGTTGTCCGGATCGTGATAGCGCAAAAGTGCCTTGTGAAATTTTCGAATTTTGCCCACACGCGGTGTTTCCACTGTTTCGGAATCTTTCGAAATTTTTCGCAAAGGATTTTTTCGCGTGTGATACATGGTGGTGGCCATGGCCATCGGTGTAGGCAGGAAGGTCTGTACCTGATCAAGGCGGAAATCATTTTCCTTGAGCCACAGCGCCAGATTGAGCATATCGTCATCGGTCGTGCCCGGATGCGCCGCGATGAAGTAAGGAATCAGATACTGCTCCTTGCCGGCTTCTTTCGAATACTTGTCGAACAATTCCTTGAAGCCGTAATAGGAGCCCATCCCCGGCTTCATCATCTTGGACAAAGGCCCGTCTTCGGAATGCTCGGGCGCGATCTTCAGCAGGCCGCCCACATGATGGGTCGCGAGTTCTTTCACATACTCGGGTGAGCGGACTGCAAGGTCATAGCGCAGACCCGAACCAATCAGAATTTTTTTCACGCCAGGTATATCGCGGGCGCGTCGGTAGAGCTGAATGAGTTTGCTGTGATCGGTATTGAGATTCGAGCAAATGGTCGGATAGACACAGGAGAGTCGCCGGCAGGATTCTTCGATGCTTTTGTCCTTGCAGGCCATGCGATACATGTTTGCCGTTGGTCCACCGAGATCGGAAATGGTGCCCGTAAAGCCTTTGGTCTTGTCACGTATGAGTTCGATCTCGCGCAGAATCGATGGCTCGGAGCGGCTTTGGATGATGCGGCCTTCATGCTCCGTGATCGAGCAGAAGGTGCAACCACCAAAACAGCCGCGCATGATATTCACCGAAAAGCGAATCATGTCCCAGGCGGGTATTTTCGCCTTGCCATAAGCGGGGTGCGGCGCACGTGCATAGGGCAGATCAAAAACATAATCCATTTCATCCATGGCCAGCGGCAAGGGTGGCGCATTCAGCCATACATCGCGGTCTGCGTGCGCCTGCACCATAGCACGCGCATTGCCCGGGTTGGATTCCAGATGGAAGACGCGTGATGCGTGGGCATAGCTGATCGGATCTTCTTTGACCACCTCAAACGCGGGTAGACGTACGACACTTTTTTCGCGTATCTCTTTTTGTTGTGCGAGACGCTCTTCACGCGACATCAGGCGTATGGGTTTCACAGCAGGTTCGGGACTACCGTCTTTGGTACCGCAAGCCTCGGGATCTTTTTCCTTCATTTCATAGGGATCTGGATGCGGATCGATCCTGCCGGGGGTGTCAACGCGCGTTGAATCCACCTCGCGCCAGTCCTCCGCCGGTTTCCAGCCGCGTGTCACCATGAATGCCGTGCCGCGCATGTCACGAATTGCTTTCACTGATTCGCCCGCTGCGAGACGATGTGACAACTCCAGCAACGCCCGCTCTGCATTGCCAAACAAAAGAATGTCTGCTTTGGAATCCGTCAGTACCGAGCGGCGCACGGTATCGGACCAGTAGTCGTAGTGCGCGATGCGGCGCAAGCTGGCTTCGATACTGCCAATCACAATAGGTGTACCCGGATAAGCCTCGCGCGCACGTTGCGCATACACGGTGACAGCGCGGTCGGGACGTTTATTCGGCACACCGCCGGCGGTGTAGGCATCGTCAGAACGGATTTTGCGGTCTGCCGTGTAGCGGTTGATCATCGAATCCATATTGCCGGCAGTGACACCGAAATACAGATTGGGCTTGCCGAGTGCGCGGAAAGCGTCTGCGGAATGCCAGTCGGGCTGACTGATGATGCCAACACGGAAGCCCTGCGATTCCAGCACACGGCCAATCAGCGCCATGCCGAAGCTGGGATGGTCGATGTAAGCATCACCCGTAACGATGATGATGTCGCAGCTGTCCCAGCCGAGCTTGTCCATTTCCACACGCGACATGGGCAGAAATGGCGCGGGCTTGAGGTCAGCGCGATGCAGCGGGTAGGAACGCAAATTGGCAGGCGTGGGTGTCATGCAGAATGCAGCATATCATTCGGGTGCGACAGTATGCCAGTCTTGCGCGACTTGCGTCCCGCGGCTGCCCGGCTATCCGGGTCGAATGACCCTGCTTATTTGAAGGGATTGTCGACCGAATCGGTGGGCTTGGTGCTCAGGCGCGTCGGCAAATCCTGAGCCTGCTGCAGATGAGCCACTGTGTCGTCCATCAGTTGCTTGAATTGCAGCGCCAGCGCCAGCCCTGCCTGATCACGGGTAATGCTGAGGGAGCCGTAGATTTCCAGCTGATCCAGACGGTTTTCTATCGTCAGATCGCCGAGGCTGATGGATTGGGTTTCATTGGCAAAAGGCTGAAGCTTCATGGGGCCTCTGAGGGATTGCGTTGGCGCTTGCGCATGCGCGGCTCGGGTAACGATGCGATTTTATCTTTCGCGTCGGCGGGTATGCCGGGAAAAAGATTGATGTTGATGCGTTTTTCCAGCTCGGCGATGGAAACAACCTCATAAATATTTTCTGCGGTATTGGGTGAAATCCAGGCGGCACCTTCTTTTTTAGCCGGATCGTAGACCGCCTTGTAAATGTGCGTGGGGATGAACACGCGTCCGTTGATGCGCTCGATCTTCTCGCCTTCAAAGATCGGCCCTGTCATCACATACAACTCACCGCGCAGGTTGGTCATGTGCCGTGTGGCACCCTCAATCGCAGCCCACAGTATCTGATTGTTTTGCCGCTGCTGCGGAACGATATTGGCCAGCGAGAAGCTTTCATGCTGCGCAGTCAGGCTGGGCATATCTGCTGCCGGTGCCATGTGACCGCGATCAAATCCTGAACGCGCGTAGTCATGGAGTTCCGCACGGTCTTCCGGCGGCAGCGTTTCTTCTGCGTGAAAATTATCTTCGCGTTGGACACTTCTTGCGCGGATCAAACTCTCCCGAGTGAGCTTCTCTGCCACCCACAACGGCGTGCGTGATACGCCCGAGTGCATGAGCGCAAATGCCTCGAAACATAAACCGATAGTTTTTTTCTGCAGCGCAGGGCGTGTGAATTCAGGTGCCGCCTTGTTCGCAAAATGCTCCAGGCAGGCTGTGGTCTGGGCGGCGGCGGCCGCGCTGAATGTCAGCAGCAAAAAGGTGGTCAGCAGTTTTTTCATGAAAAGGACAAGAAGCCGGGCTTGCTGGTTCGAATGGGGCGATCAAGGGAAGTTCCGATCGATAGCCGAAGATGCCAAAGAGAAAGTTTACCGCAATGAAACTTTGAGCTTTTTTTGGCCGGCAAGGTCAAAAAGCCTGTGGGTCAGAAGAAAACAGAGACGTGCAGCCGATGAGTGCAGGCACCGGGCTTGCGCGACCATCGTGCTGTGATGCAGTGATCCCCTTTGAATGCTTAAGGAGAGCAATGTGGAATATCAGACGCGCAGTACCGAGATACCCTGGTTAAGCTGGATGGGAGGCATCGCGCTTGGCGCACTCGCGATGTACATCGCCGACCCCGTTCAGGGACGACGGCGAAGAGCGCTGATCCAAGACAAATTGACGCATGTCACGCACGCCACCTCTCGGCTGATGGATCAGACGCTGCACGATGCGCACAACCGCTGGTCTGGTTTGCAAGCGAGCGCGATGCGCATGATTTCGCCACGGCAGGCCAAACCGATTGATGATCACGTTCTGGAAGCTCGGGTGCGTTCTCGGCTGGGCCGCGCCATGTCGCATATGCGTGATGTAGAAGTACATGCCCATCAGGGCGCAGTGACCTTGTCGGGAAATCTCGACAGCGAGGAGCAGGAAAAGGTAGTGAGACTGGTGGCCGCCATTCCCGGTGTGGAGTCCGTGCTCGGCCCAATGGAGACGCACACCGAAAAAATATCCTCGTTCAGCGCGCGCAGTCCGCTCTGGATTGCTGGTGCGGCAGGCGCGGGTTTCCTGACCTGGTATGCACTTACGCGTCGTCAGCCACTTGGCCTGCTGGCCGCTGCGACAGGACTGGGATTGATGTCGCGCGGTGATGCGGGTGCGCGTCGCGGCGCAGTCAAGCTCATCGCACATGGGGCTCAGGGCTACGAGGCCGAGCGCACGATAGACATTGCCGCATCACCCGATGTGGTGTTCGATGTCTGGAGCCGTTATGAAAATTTCCCGCATTTCATGTCGCAAGTGACTGAGGTGCGTGATCTGGGTCAGAACCGTTCCCATTGGATTGTGCAGGGGTCTGAGGGACAGGATGTGGAATGGGATTCACTGCTGACGGCGTCGGAGCGTCCACATCGCCTGGCCTGGCGCAGCGAGCCCAACGCCAGCATCGACCATGAGGGTATCGTACTGCTGGAACCTGCAGGCAAGGGTACGCGCGCCACGGTGCGATTGTTCTGGCGTCCGCCGGCAGGTACATCGGGTACAGCGTTGGCGGTATTGAGCGCCACGGATCCGGAAACCGTGCTGGAGGATGATTTGCATCGGATGAAGGAATTCATCGAGCGTGGTTTGCCGGCACGCGGTGAAGTGGGCGGGGTCAGCGGCGGGAATGTGCTGCATTGAGACGACCTGCAGGAACTTCGGCTATGGCCGGCTATTCAAAGTGAAGCCGGATTCTCCGGTTAAGGAAGCGCTGATTAAATAAACCCAGAAACTTTTTTGGCAAGGTCAGTGGCGCCAAGCCCTTGGTTTTGCTGATCCCCGCGTCGCACAGCTGTGCTGGCTCGTCATAAAAAGTGGATTTATTCAGCGCCTCCCGAAAACAAACCCACAGGAGTGCGATCATGATGCAAGCCAATGAAGTACAGCAGCGAGTCAGTCAGATCAAGCAGACGATTCAGCAAGCCAGTCAGGCTTGCGAGAGCGCGGGTGCCAGCGTACCCGGCAATATCAAGAGCAGTATTGAGCAATTGGGGCAGCGATCCGATCAAGCCACGAAAACATTACAACAATCGTCAGATGAAGCGTCGATTCGTCAATGCGTCGACGAGCTGGAACAACTCGGTGATCAGGCCAAGACAGCGTGCGAGAGTGCTGCCAATGTCGATCAGAAGGTCAAGGATGCCGTCATAAAAGCGCATCAGGAGCTCTCTCAGCTCAAACATCAGGTTCACTGAGGTTCAGGCAGGCTTGTCGGGACGGTTCGTACGCCGTTTAGTTCTCCCTGTGGGTGGTTTGCATTATCATGCGCAAGCTATTAACAAAAACAACCGGGAGACAGGTATGGCGGACGACCACCCGCTTTTGTGGACACCCAGCGCCGATCGCGTGGCGCGCAGCCGGCTGAATCACTTCATGCAATGGCTGGCCACTGAGCACTTCTTGTATTTTTCCGATTATCAGTCGTTGTGGGAATGGTCGGTCGATGATCTCGAACGCTTCTGGTCGCTGGTCTGGATCTACTTTGATATCAAGAGCTCGGCACCGTATCAGGAAATTTTATCTACCCATGCGATGCCGGGCGCTGAATGGTTTACTGGCAGTCGGCTGAATTTCGCCGAGCAGCTGTTCCGCTTCAATACCGAAGGCGCCAGCGCGAACAAAGTCGCGGTAGTGGCCGAGTCCGAGGTGCGCGAACGTGTGACGCTGAGCTGGGGTCAGGTGCGCGAGCAGATCACGGCGGTTGCGCAGGCCCTGCGAGGCATGGGGGTAGTGCCGGGCGATCGTGTGGTGGCTTATCTCCCCAATACACCCGAAGCGGCGATCGCTTTTTACGCGTGTGCAAGCATTGGTGCGGTCTGGTCTTCCTGCTCGCCCGATATGGGTAGCGCCAGCGTGCTGGATCGCTTCCGCCAGATTGATCCCAAGGTTTTGATTGCCGTCGATGGTTATCGTTACGGTGGTAAGGATTTCAATCGCATGGAAGTCGTGGAGACCATGCGTGCCGAGCTCAAGACGCTCGAACACACCATTCTGTTCCCGTATCTGAATCCTGCAGCCACACTGCCCGGCGTGACCACATGGGATGCTTTACTCGCACATCCCGCAGAAGGCGAGATGCAATTCGAGCAGCTGCCTTTCAATCACCCACTGTGGATTGTTTATTCATCGGGTACCACCGGCATGCCCAAGCCTATCGTGCATGGTCATGGCGGTACGCTGATCGAGACACTGAAAGCGCACGCCTTGCATCTTGATTTGGGTGAGGATGATCGCTTCTTGTGGTTCTCCACGACCGGCTGGATCATGTGGAATTCTCAGGTCACTGGCTGGATGGTAGGCTCAACAATTTGCCTCTACGACGGCAATCCGGGTTATCCCGATATGAGCCGCCTGTGGCGTTTTGCGGAAGAGATGCAGCTGACGTTCTTTGGTATCGGCGCGGCTTATTTTTCAAACTGCATGAAATCCGGTATCGAGCCGGGTAAGCAATTCAATCTTTCCCATCTGAAGACCGTGGGTGCTACGGGCTCACCGCTGGTCACCGAGGCTTATCAATGGGTTTATCAGCATGTGAAGCAGGACATCATGCTCGCATCCATTAGTGGCGGCACCGATATCGCGGCTGCGTTTGTGGGGTCTTGTCCGATTCTGCCGCTTTATGCGGGTGAGATGCAATGCCGTACTTTGGGCGTGGCCGTTCACGCGCTTGATGATCACGGACAGTCACTGACCGATACGGTCGGCGAGCTGGTCGTGACCGAGCCCATGCCGTCGATGCCGCTGTATTTCTGGAACGATGCGGGCGACAAGCGCTATCTCGAGAGCTACTTTGAGCATTACACCGGCTTGTGGCGGCATGGCGATTGGATACGCATCACGCCACGTGGCGGCGCGGTGATTTATGGGCGTTCCGATGCGACCATCAATCGACATGGCATTCGCATGGGAACGGCAGAAATCTATCGCGTGGTTGAAGACCTTCCCGAGGTACTCGACAGCATGGTCGTGGATCTGGAATATCTTGGCCGTGAATCCTGGATGCCTCTATTCGTGGTCTTGCGTGAAGGTGTGGTGTTCGATGAAGCGCTGGATCAGCGCATACGCGAGAAAATCCGCACCCAATTGTCGGGCCGTCATGTACCGAATGATATTTATGCCGTGGCTGAAATTCCGCGTACGCTGACGGGCAAGAAGATGGAACTGCCGATCAAGAAACTGCTGTTGGGCATGCCGCTGGAGAAAGTGGCGAATCCGGATGCGATGAGCAATCCCGGATGCCTGCAGTGGTATTCCGAATTCGCAGCCCAGCGCAAGACAGCCTGACCGCTAACCCACACAGGCTCCTGGTCAGGCGCCGACGATCCATCCTTCCAGTGCATCATGGGGCGGCAGGCCGTAGCCGGTAGCGCGGCGCTGCCATCCCCATGCGGCGAGCAGGGCGCACAATACGGCATCGAGTAAATCACCACTGCCATCATCGAGCAGAGCGCGCCGGTGTTTTCCTGCATCCAGCGCTATACCTTGCGGATAATCTCCTCGTTCAAGCGCTTTGATAATCTCCAGCCGCGCTGCTCGACGTTCCGGTGTCTGCATTGCTCGCGCATCGTTTTTGTATGAAGCACGCGTGATCGACCGTGCCACCATGCCGGGATAGGCTTCGAGGGCAATCCGATCCGGATCCGCCTTGTGCATGAAGGGAATCGACACGCCAGCGTCCAGCAACATGGGCGCGCCTGCATGGAGCATGTACGCCACGGGTGGATTGACCCACTTCATCGATGAGGAAGAGCCCGAGATCAGATCGGTGGCGCGATGAATGAACTTGCTGCCGACCGGCCGTGCATCGCACACTGCTTTGAAGGTATCGCGTAATTCACTGCGGGTACAAGTGGCGACGTACCGAATAAGGGCAGCCCAATCGGTAGGCCAGCCAAGTTGGATGATCAGCTCGCGCGGAAAAGAAAACGGAAAATCAAATCCCGCAAGCCAGGGACCGGGTTGATTCAGCCAGTCTGAAAAGCGGTCGAAATCGTGCAGTGTCGTCAGCTCACTCAGCGTAAAGCTGTCTCCGACAAGGTAGCCTGAAGCAATCGTGATGCCCTTGCTGCGGCGTGGCGCCGATGTGAAATCGACGCCGTGCAGCAACGGAGATGTGCCTGAACTAGCGCGCGGTGCGGGCATCCGGCAATACGACGTTCACATCCAGCACCTCCAGGTTGCCCTGTCGGTCCAGTGAAATCTTCACGTCTTCCGGATTGATGTTCACGTATTTTGAAATGACGCCGATCAGTTCCCTGTGCAGGGCCGGCAAAAACTCGGGGCCACTGTTAAGGTTGTGTTCGTGGGCGATGATGATCTGCAGGCGCTCTCTGGCAGACGTCGCCGAGGATTTTTTTTCATCTTTGAAAAAGAAGGAGAGTAGTGACATGATCACTTGCCTCCAAACAGACGAGACAAAATGCCCGGCTTTTCATAATCCGCGAATCGCAGCGGTCGCTCTTCTCCAAGGAAGCGAGCGACGACATCTTTGTAGGCATCGGAGACTTCGCTGCCGTCAATGTGAATCGCAGGATTTCCCTGATTGGAAGCATGCAGCACGGATTCTGATTCCGGGATGATGCCCAGCAGCGGTATGCGCAGGATTTCCTGCACATCTTCATAAGACAGCATTTCGCCAGCCTCGACACGCTTGGGTACGTAGCGCGTGATCAGCAGATGTTCTTTTACTGGCTCGTCGCCGGTTTGCGCGCGTCGCGACTTTGCCTGAATAATGCCGAGAATACGATCGGAATCCCGTACCGAAGAGACTTCTGGATTGGTGACGATGATGGCTTCGTCTGCAAATGTGAGCGCCATGACCGCACCGCGTTCGATGCCAGCGGGCGAATCGCAAACGATGTATTCAAAACCGGAGGAGCGCAGTTCGTCGAGGATACGCTCGACACCGTCCTCGGTCAGCGCATCTTTGTCGCGCGTCTGGGATGCTGGAAGAACGAAGAGATTGTCGCAGTGCTTGTCCTTGATCAGCGCCTGGGTGAGCGTGGCTTCGCGATTGATGACGTTAATCATGTCGTAGACTACACGGCGCTCGCAGCCCATGATCAGATCCAGATTACGCAAGCCGACATCAAAGTCGATGACGGCAGTCTTGTGTCCGCGTAATGCAAGACCGGATGCAAAGCTGGCGCTGGAGGTGGTTTTGCCGACGCCCCCTTTACCGGAGGTCACAACGATTATCTTTGTCACAAAAAACTCCTTTGCTGAAGAAGCACCATCAGATAAAAAATCATTTCAGTTCAATAGGCGCGATGTCGAGGCGCTCGTCTTGCAGGCGGATCTGTACGGGTTTGCCGGACAGGTCTTTGGGCCAGCCCTCATCGAAAGTGCGGTATACGCCAGCGATGGACACCAACTCGGCCTCCATGGAGAGCGAAAAAATACGGGCCTGCGCGTTGCCGGCAGCGCCAGCCAGTGCGCGGCCGCGAAGTGGTGCATAGACATGAATACTGCCATCGGCGATGACTTCTGATCCGGCGTTGACAGCAGCAGTCAGAACAAGATCGCAGCCTCGAGCATAAATCCGTTGTCCTCCACGCACTGGGGTATCGACTACCATCGTGCTGGCCGGCTGGGCTGTTGCCACTACCGCGGGCGCGGTGGGCACTGGCTTGGCTTTTTCTTCTTCGGCGGGTTCGGATTTAGGCGGCGAGGGCGGTGGTGTCAGCTCAAACTGTCGTGATGTATCCACATGATCGATGCTCAGGCCATGTGCGCGGATTTCATCTTCAAGACTGGCGGGCACGTTGCGAACGGCAACGGGGTTCAGTCGATGCGATTTGAAAAGTGCAATCAATCGCACCCAATCGATCTGTCCCGGGGCCGGCAGCGGCGACGCAGGTGCAAAGTCAAGCAGGGTGAATTCGTCTTCGAAGTAGTCTGGCGTTCCGGCGGTGAGGTGCGCTAACGCCGAAGACAGCTTGTCGTAGTCGGTGTCGCCTATGAGGGCAGCAACAGCGACCACCGTGGATATCTTGATTTCCAGCGGCTTCCTGGCTTGATTCTTTGACATACAGTCCCGGACTTGTAACGGCCGCTCGTCCGGTGCTGGATGAGTCGGGGCAAGACCGCGCTTGCCGGCCGTTATTATACCTGTGCTCCTCGTCTTGTTTGTGCGCGCGCAAAACTACCGAGAACCTGTCGCGTCACGACGCTTGCGGCGTTGGTGTTCTTTGCGCGGCACAGACTGTCAACCTGGTCTGGCCGCTTCAGTCTTGCCGAGCTCAGGGTTTTGATGACCGGTATTTGTGAATTCTCAAAGTCATCACATCGTTGAATGACAAACTCGATCGAGCAGGTCTCGGCAGCGTGCGGCATTGTCATGGTGTTTTTGCATCGGCGTTTTTGCGTTTGTTTTGCGCGCGTCGGGTGCTCGCTGGCGTGGTCATGAGCACCGTTTTTTCTGATTCTCCATCGATCTCAAGGAGTCATAATGCATAAAACACAGCAGCACAATCCGGTCGTTGACATGGTTCAGTATCAGCTGGATGCAACCATACAGCTGGCCGATGTCGTGTTTTCCGGGACTGAAAAAATTGATAGGGCTGTGCTGGATGTCACGCATCAGGCGGTTGACAGTCAGCTCAAGCTGGTACGTGCCATTGCGAATATGCGTGATCCGTCAAAGATGGCTGATTTGCAGCAAGTGATGGCCCACCGGCCGGAAAAAGCCATGCACTGCCAGCAGCAAATCATGTCTGCGCTGGTCGAAATGCAAACTGAGTTCGGTCGATCTGTTCGTGAATACATGGATCTTGTCAGTCACAAGGCAGCTGAGCAGGTCGAGTCTGCTCAGCATCAGGCTGCAGCGGGAATGAATCAGCCTGGCGAAGGGATAGTCAATCCTTTCACAGGCATGATGAGTGTGTGGGAACAGGCCTTTCGTGAAGCGAGTCGCTTTGCCACACAAAATATGACAGCCGCGCGTAGTAACGTGGAAACAGCTGCAAATTTTGCGCGCGATGCCGCCTCAAGAACTGCTGAACATGTGGTGGAAGAAGTGGATCATCCCCATGCCCATAAAAGGGCGGCTGCAAGCAGGAAAAAATAAAAAAATGTCATCAGTTACTCGGATGGGTTAAGTCAGTGGGTCCATCCGAGTGTTTGTTTGACGGCAGACCATGCCGCCGACCTGTTAAGGGCTATCTGGCCTCATGGTCTTCCAGTCAGGGTGCTGCCGAGCATATCCTGTCGGAACTTAGACCGCTGCGATGGGATTCCATTCTTTGCTGACCTCCGTTAAAGCAGCCCGCGCTGCGGCTTCGCGTGCCCGTTTTCCTGCCGCCTTGGATCGCGAGCTGGAGGGGGGCAGACGACGCAGTGTACGTAAGGCGTCGATATCTTTGATGCCGATTGAACGTTGGTCCACGCTGATCAGACCGATTTCATTGAATGCAGAAAGTGTGCGACTGACGGTCTCCAGCGTCAGCCCCAGATAGCTGCCGATTTCATGGCGAGTCATGCGCAGATTGAACAGTTTGCTCGAATAACCCATTTCAGCGAAGCGTTCCGATAGCGAGACCAGGAAGCGAGCTACTCTCGCTTCGGCAGACAGTGCACCAAGCATGCTGACCATCGCCTGTTCGCGCACCAACTCGCGACTCATGACGCTGTACATCGCATGTTCAAGCTCGATGTAAGACCGACCCAATGCGGTGAATTTCTTGAACGGCAGAAGGATGAGATCGCAGTTTGACAAGGCAACTGCCTCAGAGGAATAGCGTTTGGTGTGTATGCCATCCACACCGAAAAGATCACCTTTCATCGGAAAACTCAGCACTTGCTCATTGCCATACTCGTCAATCAGTACTGTCTTGAG
Source organism: Oxalobacteraceae bacterium (assembly GCA_027490465.1). Lineage (GTDB taxonomy): Bacteria > Pseudomonadota > Gammaproteobacteria > Burkholderiales > Burkholderiaceae_D > Pernthalerella. Next base: position 10,985 of record JAIXXZ010000045.1, on the reverse strand, counting down.
AAATCCTGAATGTACGATGAACAAGGTATCAAACGGCTGACCGATCGTGTGTATGCGTTGACCTGTTTTGAATTGAACATGCTGAAAAAGAAATTCCTCATCGTTGACAGATGGCGCTGCAGGTATGCGCAGTAGATCGCAGAGCTCTTTCAGATTCGACCATAATTTCCCTTGTCGCTGCCAGCCCGCTTCACCTGATGATGTATGTTGAATCGCATTTGTGTTACCGGGACGTGGATCGGAAATTTGTAGTGATGTCATGGTCATCTCCTGATGTTGAGGGCTGAGTGAATTAGTAGTGGTTCGCTTCATCTCATGCATTGTCGTCGCACGTTCCAGGGCGCCGTTCTGTGGCATGGTTTGGTCGGAATGAAAATCTGATCGAGTCACGGTAAGAAATCCTTTTCATGTTCACTGTCGCTACGCAGTGGCGCGTCAACTTTTCGGTTTCTGAACGTCATGCGCTTTGCGAGTGGGTAGTATCGCCACAGCGTGTTTCAATGGCTATCGGGTTGCTCTGAATACCATTCAAGTCACGACTGAGCTTCGTTAGGGCTATTCCTATCTTCGCAACTTTGTTCGATTGATCTTTGATCCGCATGAAACTCAAGGCTTGAATTTTTCGAGCAAACCCTGCACGACAGCGTATTGGACCAACTCTGCCAGCGAACTGCTGCCCATTTTTTGCAGAATGCGTGTTTTGTGTGTGCTGACTGTCTTCACTGACAAGTGAAGAAGTTCTGCAATCTCAGTCACGGATTTTCCTGACACGAGAAAATTGAAAACTTCAAACTCTCTGTCAGACAATGATTTGTGCGGCATGTCGAGTCGGGTAGGCATCGCATCCATCGCCAGCTGCTCTGCGACATCCATGCTGATGTAGGGGCGGCCATTGTGTACTTTACGAATGGCTTTCACGAGTTCGTTACCAGCGCTCTCTTTGGTCATGTAACCCAGCGCACCTGCTCGAATTGCTCGAGCAGCGTATTGATTCTCGTCGTGCATGGTCAGTACCAGAATCGCAAGCTCCGGAAATTCATCTTTGATTTGTCTGATCAGGTCCATGCCGCTGCGTCCCGGCATGGACAAATCCATTACCAGAACATCGAAATTACCCTTGCGGACCAAGGCGAGTACCTCAAACCCGTCACTCGCCTCGGCGATTACTTCGATGTCATCTGCTTTGCTCAGTATGTGTTTGAGTCCTTCACGCATGAGTGCGTGATCGTCTGCAATTACTGCGCGAATCATGTCCGGCTCATCCTGATGTTCTGGCCGGCCGCCATGTTGTTTTTTGTGCCTTGCATCTCAGATACTCCAGCGCAATTGAAGATGTGTCTTGGGAATTACTTTCATCACGGTTTCCTTTTAGTAACAAAATGACAACACATGGGATAAATGTATCAGCTTTTGACAGAGCCACCTATATGATTTGGATCAAAAATCTGTTCTTGCCGGGAATTTTGTGCTTGTTTTTTACGGTTTGTTCCCACTGAGAATCAGATATGTTTTCTTGTAGAAATATTTTGCTGTTATGTTCATTGGCGTGAATGAAGCACGACGTTCGCCTGAACGTGGTGCCGCTGTTACACTGCACACCATATTTTTTGCCGCCCTTTAACTTTGGGCGCTTAACAGGACGGATGCGGACCCATGAAAATCGGACCAGATGAAATCGGACACATCATTCAGCTGGCGATTGCGCCCGTGTTTCTGCTGACCGGCGTGGGCACCAATATGTTGGTGCTGACCAACCGGCTTGCGCGGATCATTGATCGTTACCGGGCGCTGGAAGAACGACTCAATGGATGGGACGGTCAGCCCGCTAAACAGGCGACTCCGGCTGAGCAGACAGAACTCAATATGTTGTTCAAACGAGCACAGAAAATCAACCGTGCGATTTTTTTATCGACGAGCTGTGCACTGCTGATTTGCATGGTCGTGGCCATACTCTTCATTGCGGATGCGCTGAACCTGCGGCTCAGCCTGGTGATTGCGAGCTTGTTTGTTCTCGCCATGATGTCGCTCACGGCAAGCTTCATTTATTTGTTGCGTGAGGTATTTCTGGCCACAGGTTTTCTGGATGAGCAGCACAGGCAATCCGCCAATCAGCCAAGGCAAGGCTGAGTGGCATCGGAAGCTCTAGAAAATTATCAGTGCGCGGAGGTACGGCAATCCGCGCTCGACTTGACGAGCGAAGCCTCCTCTTGTCAGGCCCTCCCAGTCCAGGTCAACTGTTTGCAATCAGCTGACAGGATTGTTCAAACAGAGGATGTCCGCGAAGCGCAAACATATCGCAGATGGTCAGATGATTAATGCCTTGCAGCGCGATATCTCCACGGTGCGCTGACTGCCATTGACTGGCAATCAAGGATGTCTGCCGCTTGAATTCTGCCGATTCGAGATCACCCACGGAAGTGATGAATGGTATGGGGTGTGATTGCGACATGTAGCCCGGCGACAGTCGATGCGCATTGGCCTCTGTAATCTTCAGATCGACATTCACGAACTCTGCATAACGAACCGGGTCGAGATCGTACAGACCTGACATCAGTATGCCGGCTTTGATCAGATTGGCTGGTAGCTCAGCGTCATATTCATGCCAGCGCGCTGCCATCATCATCGCTGCCAGATGCCCACCAGCAGAATGACCCGCCACGACAATGCGCTCTGGGTCATATTCATACAGTGCGGCGTTTTTGTACAACCAGGCAAACGCGCGCAGCTGCTGTCGCGTGATCTCTTCAATGGATGCTTCGGGTGCCAGTGTGTAATTGGTCAGCGCGACATTGAATCCCGCCTCGTGGTAGCCCGGCACGATGAAAGTGAAGTCGGATTTGTCGAGCGAACGCCACCAGCCACCATGGATGAAGACCAGCAGTGGTGCCCCTGGACGCGGAGCGGGGTAGAAGTCGAGTCGCTCACCGGTCGCGCTACCAAAGGGGATATCAAGCAAACCGGCATGGGTACGTCTTACCAGCGCCGATTCGTTCTGCCAGCGCGTAAACAGCTGGGGATGATCGGGAATCTCCGCTCTCGCGTTGTATTGGCGGGTGTAGTAGTCGACTTTGGACGCCAGAGTATCGTTTGCCGTCGGATTGTGGTCGCGCATGAGCTCTCCTGCCAGTTTGAAATCAATAAAACCTGTGTGGCCGTGAAGTGTAGTGCATAACACCGGACGGTCCAAAAGCGACCGGCGAGACTTCTGATTTACGTTGACGTAAAGGTAAATCATCTTCTACACTTCGCTCGTTTTGGTGCTCGCGAGCCGTTCTTGGCTCGCAGTTAAACGGGAAACACGGCGCAAAAGCTTGCCAACGCTGCAAGTCACTGCCAACGTGTGCTGCCCCCGCAACGGTAAGCAAGTGCATGGTTCACCATGCAATCCGCGTACAACGCCACTGTGCTCAATGCATGGGAAGGCTACCCGGAATCACTTGCCAGCCCGGATACCGGCCAGAATAGGTGGGAGCCAAGTGCTTCCGTTGAGTTGCGCCTGCGGGGAAGCTGGCGCGATGCCCGAAACTGAAAATTCCTATGTCCCGCTATTTCCCGGCGAGCGTTCGCCTGCCTGCTTTGTATTGTATTTTCTGCGCCTCATCGATACATGCACAAGTCACTCAGCCTACCCAAACTCGGATGCTGCCCCCAGTTTCCGTGGTTGGTACCCGCTTTGAGCAGCAACTTCTTGATGAGCCGGTGCAAACCACTGTCGTTACGGCAGACGATATTTTGCGCAGTGGTGCAAGAACACTGGTCGATGTACTTGCACTTCAAACTAGCATTCAGGTGATTGATAACAGTGGCAGTCCAAACCGTCAGATTGATCTGCGCGGCTTTGGTATGACTGGCGACCAGAATACGTTGATTCTCCTTGATGGTCAGCGTATCACTGAAAATGAACTGGCAAGCGCTGATCTGGCTTCGATTCCTCTGGCCTCGATCGAGCGTATCGAAATTCTACGAGGCAGTGGAGCCGTACTTTACGGCAGAGGTGCAACCGGCGGAACTATCAACATCATTACGAAAAAAAATCAGGAGACGGGTATCAATGCGACGGCAAGTGCTACCATCGGCAGTTATGCTACACGCGGCGTTTCTGCCTCAGCTGGCCTGTCACATGATCGGCTGAGCCTGAATGTTTTTGCTGATAAAAATGAGACAGATAACTATCGAAGAAATAATCGTTCTGTGCAAGAAAACGTGACGGCAGCGCTGAATTATCGTGGCGATAGAGGGCCGTTCTCCCTGCGATTATCTTCGGGCCAGCAGTCTTTGGGTTTGCCAGGTGAACGTACTGCAGCACAGTTACTTACTGATCCGCGTAGCGCGACGACACCTACCAATTCATCGAGCCTGGATAGCCTGCGGATAGCTTTTGCAACAGAGCAGAAATTCGATCTTGGATTTTTTGCGCTTGATCTAACGCATCGTACACGCGAATCAAAATCTTTCTATAAGGATTATGGTTATGCAACACCAGATCTGACCAAGGTAGATGCATTAAGTTTCTCGCCTCGTTTTCGCTTTCTGTTCGAAACATGGACTGTTAATCACTCATTTATTGTTGGCGGCGATTGGGATAGATGGAACTGGAACTATTTTTCTTCTGACGTCAATGCTGTGCCGTCATCAACAGCCCAACAAATTAATACTTCCCTTTACATCAGAAACACTAGTAATTTTAGTTCTGGCACGTCAATTGCTCTGGGTGTTCGGGAGCAGCGTACGGTCAACGATGTGAATTTCTCAAACGCGATAGCCCAACAGACACGAAAAACACCAGCCTACGAAATAGCACTGCGTCAGGATTTGCGCGGAGGTTGGTCTTTGCATGCTAAATCAGGCAAGAGTTTTCGATTGCAGACGGTTGATGAGTTGCGACCACCTTGGGGTTCGGTTGTGCCAACGGTTCTGGAGCCTCAAACCTCGCAGGATCTAGATACTGGTATCCGTTACGCAGACAGTTCTCTTACTGCCGGCTTCAGTCTGTTTCGTATGAAACTTGAAAATGAAATCATGTACTACCCCACAGTTGCCAATAATGTAAATTTGCCGCCGACCGAAAGACGAGGTATTGAACTTGATGCCAAGTGGCTGGCGACTGCTGCCATGACGTTAGAGGGGGGCTATAGCTACACCGATGCAGAGTTCACCAGCGGAAGCATTGGTGGTGCCTCGGTTGCGGGAAAAAAGGTACCTCTAATTCCCTTGCATAAAGCGTCGGTTGCTGCAATTTGGCGAGCTAATGAGCGAACCAGTCTCACATTCCGAAGTACTTACAGTGGCGAGGCACGTTTAGACAACGATCAGCAAAATACATCAAGTTTTAGAAAACCCTCTTTTCTCATTGCAGACTTTGTTGTGGTTCATGAAATAGAACAGTGGCGTTTGCGTGCCAGTATCTTGAATATTACAGACGAAAATTATTTTACTTATGGTGGCCTCTCTGGCGCGTCCTACTATGCTTATCCTGCAATGGGTAGATCAGTTCTGTTAACCGTTGACCGACGATTCTGACAGTGCGAAACCACCGTTACTTATCACTCTGGATGTTTCTCTCTGCGCTCACAGTATTGGGGGGCACGGCGGCCGTTACCTGCGGCAGCACAGGTTGCGAATTGCTGGATCATTGGGATGACCCGGTTTTTCATTTACGCTGGCCACGCGTGCTGGCTGCCTTTGTCGTCGGTGGTCTGCTATCACTTGCTGGTGCATTGATGCAGCTTCTGCTGCGAAACCCACTAGCTGACCCCTATGTGCTGGGCGTATCCGGTGGAGCTGCCGCTGGCGCATTGAGTTTCAGTTTGCTGTTGCCTGCCTCGGCTGCGCTCTACAGTTTGCAGTCAGGCGCCTTGCTTGGCGCGCTGTTGGCCACGGCACTGCTGCTGGTTCTGGCACGACGCAGTTTTGTCAATGAGATTGCGTTGGACTCAGGGACGGGTGGTGTCCGCCTGATTTTGACCGGTGTGATGATTTCGGCTGGCTTTGGTGCTTTGATCATCTTGCTCTTGGCGCTGTCGCCGGATGCGCAGATGCGGGGCACCTTGTTCTGGCTCATGGGCGAGTTGGATTCCTCTGACTTTGTTGTATCTGCGTGGCTTGTCTTGCTGGTGGCGTGTACCTGGTCTTTCACCAAGGCGGCGGCACTTAATGTGCTTTCGCACGGTGAGGTCACGGCGCACTTGCTGGGTTTGAATGTCCGGCGACTTCAGGTCAGTCTGCTCCTGATCGCCTCGGTATCCACTGCAGCCGCAGTCGCGGTGGCCGGCACCATAGGTTTCATCGGTTTGGTCGTGCCTCATGCGCTGCGCCTCGTCATTGGTAATGATCAGCGTGTCCTGTTGCCTGCCTCCGTGCTGACTGGCGGCATCGCCCTGACACTCGCCGACCTTCTGGCACGCAGTATTGCCGCGCCCGTACAACTGCCCGTCGGCGTGATTACTGCGTTCATTGGTGTACCAGTATTTTTGGTATTGCTTGCTCGGAGTCGACCATGACGCTGTTGCAAGCAAGGGCGCTTGAGATTGCCGTGGGTGATCGACTGTTGACACAAAATCTCGATTTGCAAGTCGATCGCGGTGAATTCTGGTGCGTACTCGGGAAAAACGGTGTGGGTAAAACGACGCTACTTCAAGTCATTGCGGGTCTTCGTTCGTCCCTTAAAGGTCAGATTGAGTTGTGCAGTGATTCGTTGCAAAGCACGCCCTTGGCTTTCCTCGCACAGCGCCGTGGGCTGATGATGCAGCAGCAGGTTGATGTCTTTCCTCATACCGTGTTTGATAATGTCGCCATTGCTCATGTCGCGGGATGTGTCTCGTCAATTTCGGTTGATGCCTCGGTGACGGCAGCACTTGAAAAAGTGGGCATGGCAGGAAGCGTGGATCGTAACGTACTGACGCTGTCAGGTGGCGAGCGCCAGCGCGTCGCACTCGCGGCGCTGCTGGTGCAGGCACCTGAACTCATGTTGCTTGATGAGCCAGTGTCGCATCAGGATGTAGCGCAGCAGTTACAGGTAATGCAGCTCTTACGTGAACTCTCAACCAATCACGCCGTCATCTCCAGCTGTCACGATATCAATCTGGCGAGACGCTTTGCAACGCATGCGCTGGTGCTGGGTGAGGGGCAGCATTGGTTGGGTTTGGTCGGTGACACATTAGTGCCTGAGATATTGCGTCAGGCATTCGGGTGCGAGTTCGTCCAGCAGGCCGATTGGATGGTGCCGTTTCAAGCGCACGCCACCGGCGCCAGATGATTGTTTTGTATGGGTATGAGACGACGGCAATTGGGTCTCAGGTTTTAGGCCAAAGCACCATCTGCGTACACCGAAACAAGGCGATCGTTTTTCCAGCGGCGCTGACGGTCGCGTCCCACACTTGCGTTGTGCGACCCAGATGAATCGGGGTGGCGATACAGTCCACTTTGCCTTCGCGTGCGGTACCTAAAAAATTGCTCTTCAATTCAATCGTGGTAAAGCTGTTCGCACCTTCGGGCAGAGTGATCATGCATCCGTAACCGCAGGATGTGTCTGCCAGCATGATGATGGAGGCTGCATGCAGATAGCCATTGGGCGCCAGATGATGGGGCTTGATATCGAATCCGGCTTTGATTTCCTGAGGGCTTGCGGAAATGATGTCGAAGCCGAGCAGTTCCGAAAGCGTACCTCGCTGGCGTTCATGTAATTGGTTGACGGATATGTTAGTCATTGTTGTCTCCGAAGATGAATTGCTGAATGCATTATGGATGGATGCTTATGGCGATGTCGGTAGTTTGTGCCTTCGAACAGTATCAATCTGTTCGCAGAGATCGGACACGGCAGTCAGCATGCGCGGGGTGGGACGATTGAGCAGTTTGCCATTCACCTTGAGGATATGCTGCTGGCGTACCGCCTTGAGCGAGGTGAGATTCGCCCAGCGCTCGGTTCTGCCGGATTCATCGCTGATCAGAATTGCATCCGGATTGGCTGAGGCCACAGCTTCTCTACTGACTGTGGGCGCAAGCTGAGGCAGACCGCCGAACACATTCCTGGCGCCGCAAAGATTGAGCGCTTGCGATACGAGATGTTGTCCATTAAGCGTCATCAGCGGCGATGGCCAGATTTGATAGAAGACAGTGACTGGTGAACGAGTCTGATATCGATCGCCGAGCAAGGCCAGCGAACGCCTGAATTCTGCTGCAGCATTGCGGCCTTCTGTGCTGCCAGTGAGTGTGCCCAGTCGCTCGAGTGTCGTGGCAATGTCTTCGAAGCGTCGTGGTTCGCTCTCGAAAACGGCGTAGCCTTGTTGTCTGAGTTGGGCGATTTGTCTTGGATTGTTTCCACTGGTCCAGGCAATGATGAGATCCGGCTTCAGCAGCGTGATGCGCTCGATATCAACGCGTGAACTATTACCTGTTGACGGGAGTTGTGATGCTTCACTGGGATAGTCGCTACCTGAAGACACACCGATGACCTTAATGCCGGCACCGGCGACGAACAAGAGTTCGGTGGCATGGGGTGCGAGACTCACGATACGCTTGGCCGGTGATGAAAGCGTGACACGCCGACCGCTATCATCGACGACAGAAATTTCTGCGTGCGCGATAGCGCAGAAAAAAACACAAAGCAGGGCGACTGATTTCATGACGGACCGCAGTCCGAGCGGCTTCATATCTCGAGATTATCGATCAGGCGTGTCGCACCCAGCTTGGCTGCAGCAAGCGTGACCAGAGGTTCATTCTGCGCCAGATCGCCCGCCGTCGGCGGTTGAAGGTCGATACGCTTGCGTATGGCGACATAGTCTGGATTCCATCCGCGATCTCTCAGGCGTTGCATTGCATTGTTTTGCAGCAGCGAGATGTCGAGATTGCCACTGCGGATTTCATCTGCGATGGCATTGAGTTCGCGGAACAGCGCAGGTGCTTCGGCACGCTCTTGTTCCGACAGATAGCTGTTACGCGAGGAGAGCGCTAGACCATCTTTGGCACGGTAGGTTTCCGCAGCGATGATTTGGGTGGGCAGCGCGAATTGGCGCGCCATGTTCCGAATGATCATCAGCTGCTGGTAATCTTTTTTTCCGAACACCGCAACGCCCGGTTGCACACAAGAGAAGAGCTTGAGTACGACCGTGGTCACACCAGTGAAAAATCCCGGTCTGAATTCACCTTCGAGGATATTGCCCAGATCCGATGGAGGCTGGACACGAAACTCCTGAGGCTCAGGATAAAGATCTTTTTCAGTCGGTGCGAAGAGTACGTAGACGCCTTCTTTTTCAAGCTTTTCGACATCCGCTGCAAAAGTGCGGGGGTATTTGTCAAAATCTTCGTTCGGACCAAACTGCAAACGATTGACGAAAATTGAGGCCACCACAGGGTCACCGTGTTTGCGAGCCAGTCGCATCAGGCTCAGATGGCCGTCATGCAGATTGCCCATGGTGGGAACGAAGGCCGTGCGCAGCTGACCGCGTAACTGGTCACGCAACTCGTCAATCGAAGAGATGATTTTCATCGGATTAAGTTCAGCATTGGGCGCTGGGTTGCGGCATGTTCTGCCAGTGACTCAGCACCGCGGGTTAATTCGGTGAATAGGATAAGCGCACATAGATAGGCGCGAATGCTTCGGCCTGGGTGATTTCGATCAGCGTTTCTTTTGCCAGCTCCAGCAGCGCGATGAAATTCACGACGACCACGGGCACGCCTCGAGAAGGATCAAAGAGCTCGTGGAACTCGACGAATTTGGACGATTGCAGATGACGCAGTATCGAGCTCATATGCTCGCGCACCGATAATTCCTCGCGCGAGATCGTATGCCTTGCAGTCAGCTTCGCGCGTCGCAGGAGGTCGCTCCAGGCGGTTTGCAGATCGACGACATTGACATCAGGGAAGCGCGTAACAACGGCTTGATCCACAAAAATCTGTGTGCGAACAAAATCACGCCCGACCTGTGGCAGCGTGTCCAACTGAAATGCGGCGAGCTTCATTTGCTCGTATTCCAGCAGACGGCGCACCAGCTCCGCGCGTGGATCAGCCGGTTCTTCGCCTGAGTCCACTTTTTTCGAGGGTAGCAGCATGCGTGACTTGATTTCGATCAGCATCGCCGCCATCAGCAGGTAGTCAGCGGCGAGTTCGAGATTGCGTTTGCGAATCTGCTCGATGTAGCCCAGATACTGCACAGTCACCTGCGCGAGTGGGATATCGAGAATATTGAAGTTTTGCTTGCGGATCAGGTAAAGCAGCAAGTCAAGCGGGCCCTCGAAAGCCTCGAGGAACACTTCCAGCGCATCCGGTGGAATGTAGAGGTCAGTGGGCAACTTGAACAGCGGCTCGCCGTACAGCTTGGCGAAGGCAACGTTGTCAACCACCGTCGGTTCAAGGGCCTCGCCGGAGACGTTGTCCGCGACGTCAGTGACAGTTTCTGCAGGTACGTTCATCAATGGCCCTGGTAGACGTAGGCAGATTGCTGTACGCGGGATTCCTGCGAGCGACGCATATTGTCGAGATCGATCGGTTCCTTGTCCCACAGGCGGGCGCGGCCCGCGCGCTGACCTTCTTCGATGGCAGGATTTTTTTGTTTCATTTCACCGAGGAATTGCGTGAATTCGGAAACGTAGCCACTTTTCTTGATGAACCAAGCCATAACCAGACCCGCTAAAAAACGTAAGACCGTATTTTACCCTGAGTGCCTCTTATCGAATCCGCATTCCCGGCTGTGCGCCCGGCCATGGTTCGAGGATATAGATGCCCGGATCCGTTTTTTCATCAGCGGCCGAGGCGGCGAGCACCATGCCTTCGGAAACACCGAATTTCATCTTGCGCGGTGCCAGATTGGCAACCAATACCGTCAGCTTGCCTTTCAGGTCTTCCGGTTTATACGCAGACTTGATGCCGGAAAATACATTGCGCAGGCGTCCCTCACCCACATCGAGGGTGAGACGCAGCAGCTTGTCGGAACCATCGACATGCTCGCAATCGACAATCCTGGCGATGCGCAGATCGATTTTGGCAAAGTC
>JAIXXZ010000076.1 GCA_027490465.1 Oxalobacteraceae bacterium | reverse complement strand
TCGGTACCCTCAAACACAATCGCCCGACCTTCAAAGGCACCCGGATCGTCCGGCTTTTCAAGATAGCGCTTACGGAAAGCTGCCGAGATCACTGATGTCTTCATCACAGCCGCATCAAAGAGATTCCCGGACAGGACAGCGAAACCCGCTTCCTGCTGGAGCGGCTGATCGTATGGCCGTATGACCTCCGTATTCATCGAGGGCGTATCTGCGTAGCACGCGCCTATGGTCTGACCCGACACCGTCATCGCCTCAGGATGCAGCTTGCCCGCATTCAGCAGCTCATGCATCACAGCGGGAACGCCACCAGCGCGATGGAATTCTTCACCCAGATACTCGCCCGCAGGCATGCAGTTGACCAGCAATGGGATTCTGTAGCCGATGCTGTCCCAGTCTTTCAGCTCCAGCGGAACGCCCATGTGCCTGGCAATCGCATTAATGTGCGGCGGGCAGTTGGAAGACCCCCCCAACGCACTTGCGGCAACGATGGCATTTTCGAACGCTGCACGCGTCAGAATTTTTGAAGGGCGCAAATCTTCATGCACCATATCAACGATGCGACGACCGGTGCGATAGGCCATTTGCGGACGCTCGCGATAAGGTGCGGGTATGGCTGCACAACCGGGCAAGGACATGCCCAAGGCCTCGGCCAGTCCATTCATGGACAGCGCTGTGCCCATGCTGTTGCAATGACCGATGGAAGGCGCCGAGCTGGCAACCATTTCCAGAAACTCGTCGTAATTGATTTTGCCAGCGGCCATTTCTTCGCGCGCATGCCAGATCACCGTGCCCGAGCCCGCGCGTGCATTTTTGTAGTAACCATTGAGCATGGGACCACCCGAGAGCACGATCGCCGGCAGATCAACACTGGCTGCGCCCATGAGCATGGCGGGTGTGGTTTTGTCGCAGCCAGTGGTCAGCACCACGCCGTCGAGCGGATAACCGAACAGTACTTCGACCAAACCAAGGTAAGTGAGATTGCGATCCAATGCTGCCGTCGGTCGCTTGGTGGTCTCTTGTATCGGATGTACTGGAAACTCGATCGGGATACCACCCGCGTCGCGTATGCCCTCTTTCACGCGCACGGCAAGATCAATGTGATGTCGATTACAAGGGGAGAGGTCACTGCCCGTCTGCGCGATGCCGATGATGGGCTTGCCGCTGTCGCGTAATTCCTCCAGGGTGAGTCCATAGTTCATGCAACGCTCCAGATAGAGCGCTGTCATACCCGGGTTGTCGGCATTGTCGAACCATGCGCGCGAGCGCAGCTTGCTTTTTTTGTGCTGCATTGTCTTCCCCCTGAATTCGGACCGCTGCCGCGTCCGGTTTGTTATTGAGCCTCTCACAGCGTCAGTGACCCGTTCGCTGGCAAGAGGACCCCAACGACGCCAACGACATTGTGTGACAGCTTCTTGTAGACATTCTAGCGGGTCAGCGCAGCGCGGTCAGCATTACGCCGACGGTCTCCGTTAACCCTGCCCCACCAGGCGGATGTGTCAAACTAAAGCGCGGACGCCGCGAGCGGTGACTTACAAAACAAACAAAATAAACAAAACAGGGGGAAGCAATGAACAAGCCTTTGATCGGATTTATCGGCGTCGGATTGATGGGTGCAGGCATGGCCAAGAACATCGCGACCAAGGGCTATCCTCTGGTCATCATGGGGCACCGTAATCGCGAGCCCGTCGAGCGCCTCAAGCAACTTGGTGCGACCGAGGCGGCCACTGCACGGGAGATCGCAATGCAGTGCGATATCGTGCTGCTGTGCGTGACCGGCTCACCGCAAGTCGAAGCGCTGATGCATGGTCCAGACGGTATCTTCGCCGCCGGTAAACAAGGGCTGATCGTCATCGACAGCTCGACCTCGAACCCCGTGTCCACGCTGGCGTTAGCACAAGCCGCCGCCGAGCGAGGCATGCATTTCGTGGATGCGCCTTTGGGCCGCACGCCCGCTGAAGCCGAAGCGGGCACGCTTGACACCATGGTGGGTGCGGATCAAGCGACCTTCGACAAAATCAAGCCGATACTCGATTGCTGGGCCGGTAATGTGGTGCACCTGGGCCCAGTGGGATTGGGGCACAAGATGAAGCTGATCAATAACTTCATCGCAATGGGCTACGCGGCGCTGTATTCCGAAGCACTGGGCATTGCGCGCAAGGCGGGCTTGAGCACCGAGCAATTTCATTCGGTCATTGGCAGTAGCCGCATGCGCAACGGGTTCTACGACACTTTCATGAAATGGACGATGGAGGGTGACCATAACGCGCACCGCTTCACCATCAGCAATGCGCACAAGGACATGCGCTACCTGAGCAGCCTGGCCAATGAAATCGGTGCACTGCACCCGATTCAGTCCATGGTGAAGAACTCGTTTGCCGGGATGGAGGCTGCGGGCCAGGCCGAACGCTATGTGCCGATGCTGGCCGACTTCGTGGCAACCCTGAACGGTCTTCCCCCGTCGCATCCCGCTTGAGATTTTCCCCGCTTGAGAAAAAGGTCTGTTGAAGACTGCCGAAAAGGCTGTACAGATTAAGTTCTGTACAGCCACACTTCCCTTAATATTTTATTATTTGTTTATATAAAAGACTGTGTTTGACTTACATTTATGCCAATACCAGTATTTTGTTTAAATATAACTAGACATTACATAAACCGATGATAAACTTCATTTGTCATTTTTGCCGCGCCATTTATCCAGCCACCGGGAAACGTCATGTCTATAGCAATACGGGATTTATCGGGCTTTCACACTATTGGCGTTGTCTCCCGCCAAACGGGCATTCATCCTGAAACGCTGCGGGTCTGGGAAAAGCGGTACAGCTTGGTCGTGCCCACCCGCACAGATACCGGGCGGCGCGTTTACTCCGATGAAGATCTCTACCGACTCTCTTTGGTTAAACAACTGGTGGACCGGGGATTCCCACCCAGTGGCTTGGCCAACCTGCCGGTAGATAAACTCAAGGAGCGTCTGTCGGGGAAGTTATCCTCGATGGCAGACAAGGCGTCGTCGGAAAAGCCTGCGTTGAAAGCGCTTTTCATCGGGAGCGTGTTTCAGTCAGTGATTGATGATCCGATGGCGCCGGCCAGTGATTTCTTGTTGCTGGGATGTCATGCGTCTTTTGCAGACTACCTCAGCGAAGGAAAAGAAGAAAAGCCCGATGTGCTGGTTTTTTATCACCCGACACTGCATGAAGATCTGCTGAAAAACCTGCGTGAGGCATTGGAAACCAGTGGCGCGATCGGTGCCGTGGTTGTGTTCAATATCGCCTCGCGAAGCACGGTTGCTTATTTTGAAGAGAACGGTGTGCTTTGCCTGAAATTCCCGGCGAGTATCTCGGACATACGTCGCGCCTGCGCTAGCGTCGCCGACCTCCCCGCATTCAGCACCGTGGCCGACTTGCACAAACACGGCCGTCAATTCACGGATGAACAACTGGCCTATCTGGCGGTTGCAAAAAACAATATCGCTTGCGAGTGCCTCAACCACCTTGCCGAAATTGTCACGCGCATTTCTGCATTCGAGGCTTACAGCGCAGAATGCAGCAACCGCAACCCGGCCGATGTCAAAATCCACCGCTTGCTGCAAAAATCCAGCCAGACGGCTCGCTCCATCATGGAAGAGTGCCTGAACTATGTGATCGAAGCGGAATCCATCAAGTTGGATTGAGTAGCGCGCGAACCCGCTTCGACAAATTGAAGCGGGTTTGGGTGATTAGGCCGGACGCTGGATGATGCGAATATTTCCCTGAATATCGCCGCCCTTTCGGATTTCCAGATCGGCGTAGGCAATCTGGCCTGTCGCCACGCCGGTCGATTCGATGAGCAGGGTTTTATTCGCGACCGTGGTTTCAGACACCCTGCCAGCAACGCGAACGTGATCAGCAGTTGTCGTACCCTGAATCGCCCCGTTGTCGGTAACGAATACTGATTGGGCCGTCAGGACACCCTGTATTTGCCCATCGACGATTGCCTCACCGGGCACAGACAAATTCCCCTGCATGCGAACGCCCTCACCCACCGAGAGGTTGCCATAAGTCGTATCAGCCATTAAAACTCCAGCATCTGTAAAGTCGAAAACACAAAAAAGAAAAACCGCTTGACCAACAACAAGCACTCACACCCAAAGGGTAAACGCAATTTGCGCTAGCGGACAGTTATATTCTCCTTTCAGTATGCGGGGCCACGCGAAAAATAACAAGTTTGCATGGGCAGATATTATTTTCACAATCGAAAGTTCTCTAAAGAGCAACTCGATTTTAGATCGACCGAAAAAGAGTTACAGCAAATCAGTAGCTTAGAAACGATATTTAATCCTCTATCCGAAATAACAAAAATAATTGGCAAATAATCACCATTGACAAGACATATCAAATGCTTGAGTTTCCTGTATTGGGAGAGTGCAGGGACAATATATAACTATAAAAAGCAGAATGATTGGCGCGAAACTCAGACAACGGCGCGAGGAACTCGGATTGACAGTCCAGGATATTGCTCGTCAGACAGGTATGTTTGACAAGCAGATTGTGGCCCTAGAGAGCGATGACCACGGCGCTTATATGACGGACAAGAATCACCTGAGCCGTTTACTGATGTTGTATGCGCGGAAAATTCAGCTGGAGCTGGAGCCGCTTGAAGTCGAGTTTATTGACGGTGCAAAAAAATCAGGCGACCTCAAATTAGCGGGCCATGCCGTACCAGCGTTTCTGCGAAACAGAGGAGAATGAAAATGCCATCACCCCATAAGCAAATCATCACCTACCGTCAGTCCGCTGACTCGCGTATCGACTTTGAAACAACGCTTGAGGGAAAAATCGAGTTCAAGGGCATCTTTGTTCTGGATGGCATTCTCAATGGCGACCTCAAAGGAAAAGCCTACGAGCAAACAACTGCCGTCATCAGTTCACGAGGCAAGATCAACGGCAATATCGTTTGCACGAATGCTGTCGTCGCGGGCACGGTCCTTGGCGATATACGCGCCCAATCACTGGAACTGCATGCCGGCGCCAAAGTTCTGGGGGACATGTACTACGACACCTTACAGGTGGACCCCACCGCCGAGATCAACGGCAAATTCATCCCGCAGGAGCCTCCCTCAAAATCTGGCGAGGCCGAAGCATCATCCGACTCGCAGAACAGCGC
Source organism: Oxalobacteraceae bacterium (assembly GCA_027490465.1). Lineage (GTDB taxonomy): Bacteria > Pseudomonadota > Gammaproteobacteria > Burkholderiales > Burkholderiaceae_D > Pernthalerella. The sequence continues at coordinate 18,228 of JAIXXZ010000076.1, read as the reverse complement.
AGGGTTGAGTAAAGCGGTCAGCAAGCTACGCTGGTAACCCGGACAATGGATTGGGTCAGGCTTGAATTAATCGTCGAGCTGATTATCGTATTCTCTGCACCACCGGTTTATCAGTACTACCTTTGGCGACGCGGAAAAACCACGCCAGCGCAGCTTAAAAAAACCCTCAAACTATTCCTTCCCTTTTATATCGGCATCTTTGCAATTCTGATTGCCTGGGCTGTCTCATAAAGCTGTGACACCCACTGCCTGAGGCAGCCAAACAGATCATGATCGAACTGGATCAGATCCAAAGAAGCACCCCGCCGACCAATCGCAGCGCAAACCATGCACCACCCCGAATTCGGGCAAAATATAGACAAAATCTGTATTCTCACCAAAAATCAACATAATATTTATATTTTGTTTATATTATATTCATTAATTTCATGATTGTTTTGATTTTATTTTATTTTATGTAAAAACAATATGGACATAACCTATGCGCGTGCTACCATTCGGTCAGAATTTAAATCATCAGCACACAAACCCTTAGGAGTTCATCATGTTTCGTACGCTTTTAGTTGTAACCAGCCTCCTGGCTGCAAACGTATCGACAGCCGCTATTTCTGACGAGCAGGCAACGCTGTCCGGCAATGAGCCGGTGGCCTTGGTTGCAGCCGCAGGAAATAGCTGGACCGTCATCTCGATGGAAAACAGCAAGCAAATGTCAAATGTACGCAAGTTCTTCGACATGGGCGCAAACGGTGTACAACAGATCGATTACGTAGTGAACTGCTCGAACAAATCCGTCGCACTGGCCGGCTTTAAGGTATTGAAGTCTGCTGCGAACGCACCTTCCGGTCCAATGGCAGTATCGTCATATGATGATCTGAGCTTCTACATGCCCAAGCTCGACATCGACCGTAATGTCGCGAACACTGCCTGCGACAAGCGCCTCGCCCAGTCAGACACGATCCAAACAAACTAATTGCCGGACTTGGGGCCAGCGAGGCCCCACCAGGGTTTGTTTTCATCCCCTGCTGCGCTGATCTGCATCATTCGTGATGTGGATCCACGCAGTGGGGGTTTTTCATTTGGTGAACGCGTTTTTGCCCGTACGTTGGTGTGCGGTAATTGCCGAAATACCCGCCATTGACTAGGGGCAAATACCTTTCGCGGTATTTTATCCGTCGCGAGAGATTTACAACGACGCAGAAGCGTCCGAAATTTGCCATCCAGCAAGCACTGTCCATGGTGCTGAGCGGATACATCCAAAGCCGTCGCGCAGTGAACTGGTAGAGATAAACGGTTACTACAGGGGAAATAGTTCAAATTTCTCTAAGAGAGCCTACTGCAATGTTTCTCCCAAGTCGCTTTTTTGTTTTCCTTCTTGTACTTTTTATCGGCGCTTGCGCCACTCCGGAATACCAGCAAGCACGTAGCCAGTGTGAGGGGGAGGGACTCAATCTGTACCCTGTGGTGCAGCAACCACAAATTTTCCGTCGAAGTCGCGTGGTGGAAGTGCCAGATGGATCAACCATCTGCGAGACTCAAAGCATTCAAAACAAGGAAAAACGAACAGAGCTATCGTCAGTTCGCAGTGTTTGCCGCCCAGGCACTAAACCTGTGACGGAGTATTACGACGAAACCGTTATGGTGGATGTAAACCGCGGCGCACGGGATGCGCATGTGGACCAATGTGCGGGTAAACTGTGTCTCCAGAGATACGGAAATATGAAATGCAAAGTCTGAAAAACTTCCCTATCCAACGCTCGATCTGATTATCATTGCCTCATTAAAGGGCAAAGACATGCTCAAATCCGATGCCCGGAAATCGGCCTGAAAAGAAGCTGAATAAAGCCGCGTTTTATGGTGACCTATGAAATCAAAATTACTCGGCCATCTGTTAGCCAACAGCGTTATTTTTATGGGTATGCTGATATCGACCCATGCCTATTCCGCGCTGACCATTCTCGCAGAGACACGAGAAGGTCTGATCTACATCGATCAAAGTAGTCTAGAGAAAACTACGAGCACGCAGAAGGTCGCAATTACGCAAGATTTTCATGAAATGCAAGCACTAGGCACCCATGAATATCTGAGCTCAAGAAGCTGGTATGAAGTTGACTGCGCAGGTCAGCAACTTCGTCAGACCAGGATAGAGATTTTTCCTCAAAATATGGCCATGGGTGGCATCGTGCAGGAAGATTCAAAAATCCAAGCATGGACCACGTCCGAGCAGGGAAAACTGCAGTCATTGGTCTGGACAGCACTTTGCAGTAAGCCTTAAGTCCTTTTGAAAATCTTACTGATGATTTTGCAAATAATTGATCACCCATTCAGCATCGCTGTCACTTGGAAAAATCGGGTAGTGGACAGCCTCAATCACCCCGGTATTCGCAATCAAGGTAACTCGCTTCAGTAAGGTCATACCTGCGGTCACAAACGTGGGAAGATTCAGCGATTTTTGGAACTGGTAATCGATGTCACTCACAATTGGAAATGGCAGATGCAATCTTTCTGCCATCTCACGCTGATATTCAGTACTTTGTACACTCAGACCGATCACCTCTGCGCCGAGTGTCTGCAGTTCCTCGTAATGATCACGAAATGCACAAGTTTGCGGCGTACAACCCCTCGCACCGGGAATCTCGTCCCAGCCCTCAGGCAATGGCACGCCGGGCTGACCCGTCATCGGGTAGCAATAGATGACTACTCGCCCGCTGATATCACCGATGTTGATGAGATTTCCCTGGGTAGACTGCAAGCTTACTTTGGGGAGCTTGAGTCCCCTGAGGTGATCGGCAGCGCCGTCATCCAGCGGCACGGGCAGATTATCCGGGAGTTGGTTCAGGTTAATTGACATATGCAAGCCTTGACATAACGTCGCATGGACTAAGTATCAAATTATCTCTCAGGTTGCGGTCGGTCCGAAAAAATCAGCCCATGCACATGATGCCTTGCCCCTGGTGTGGTCGATGTCTTTTTATGTAAAAACCCGCTTTCAGATCGAATCGCTAACACAGCTAGCGGAGGTCAAGAATGTCAGATGTCAAAGATCTTTAATCACCGATCCGAACAGGAAACTGCTTGGTTGCGCAAATAAGGAGCAAATATGAAAAAAAGTCGGATGCTTGCTCTCGCCGCTGTCACTGTTGTTGTTTCAATGGGCTGTAAAACATCAGGCAGCAGTCGTGGGGACAATTCCACTTACGCGGTCTCCGCGCAGTATGGATCGCTGAATGGCGGCTGGGAGCGTTCTTCCCAGGAAGCTATGCAAAAGGCAAAGGATTTTTGCAAGAAGAAAGGCAGGAAGTTTATTTTTATTGGCGAGCAAAGAGATGGAATTCAGGATCGCTCTTCCCAGGCATCGATAGTCACTTTTCGCTGTGACGATACTGAGAGTACCTTGGTTAGCAAGGTTCCCTTTGAAACCAGCGATGACAACGGCGACGACGCGAATAAATCGCCAAGCAAAGTATTCAACCATCAAAAATATCAACTCGACGTTAACAAGATAACTCCCCCGCGGGGGGATCATGATGCAGTTGCAATCATCATTGGCATACAAAATTACAAACGCCTTGGCAAAGCTGATTTTGCCAACAAAGACGCTCAAACGTTTTATGAGTATGCCCATCGCGCTTTAGGAATATCTAAAGACCGGATAAAAATTCTGACTGATGCGGACGCGGATCAAGCTGCATTGCTGAAATCTTTCAGAAACTGGCTACCTTTATACGTCAACAAAAAAAGAACCGACGTCTTTGTTTTTTACAGCGGTCACGGATTACCCTCCACCGATGGCAAATCACTGTACTTCCTACCCTTTGGTGTAGATCAGGATTTACTGGATGAGACCGCTATTGATCAAAGAAAGATCGTGGCAGCAATTCAGGCCACCCAGCCCAAGTCAGTGACAATGTTTATCGATAGCTGTTATTCAGGGTTATCAAAAACTGGAGATATACTGCTAGCGGGTGCCAAGCCAGTGACGCTGAAAACTTCAGGTATCGATTACCCATCCGAATTCACTGTGATGACGGCATCTTCTCCAGACCAAATATCATCGTCCAGTGCGGACCTGCAGCATGGGATATTCAGTTTCTATCTCATGAAAGGCATGGAAGGAGATGCCGATTATGATGAAGATGGGAAAATAACCGTCGGTGAAATGCAGAAATTCTTAATGGACAATGTGCAGCGTCAGGCCATGTCATTAAATAGAAAGCAGGTGCCACAAGTCATCGGCGATACGAACAGAGTTTTGATTGACTGATAGCAGGGTACAAAGTATCTCGGCACTGGCTAACCGATACGCGGCGGTTTATACGTTCAATCTACTTAGATCTACACCCATTGCCCGAAGATGTTAATAGCAATATCTAAGCGGATAACGTTGAGACGTGCAATCCGTGGAAGTTTTGCCATCGGCTAACGAAACCGGCTCATAGTTACCGGATGCTTGCGACATCCTAACGGACGTCACCGAACTGGCTGCCCCTTGAGGATTTTTCTAGCCTAATAGTCGCTTCCCTTAACTGTGATTCACGCATTTGAATGGAAGGGGGCAAATATGGATAAATTTGCAATAACAATTATTAATTTGTCATCTCAAATGACATTTCGTCGAAGATCACGCATAAGTATCTGTGGTAGCGACCGCGAGCATTGAATTTCTGCACGATGAATGTTAAAAACTAGTTGATGAAGAATTCAAACATACTGCCGTGACACACAGCCAGTAAAATCGGATTCCACCAGTGACTTAAACATTAAAACTTGTCAGAATAAAAAACAATGCGAAATTCAAAATTTTACGCTCTTGCCTGCTGCCTCATGCTTTGCTTTTATAACGAAGCCGTTGCGGGCGCTAAAACTCCTAAGGCTACTGATGCGGACATCATGATGGTTCGCTCGAGTTCATTCCAGAGCTGTCCTAATGTGACTGTTGATGATATGGCGAATGCGTTCCTTGCCTCACCAAGCTGGTCAGTCGTCACAAAAAAAGGATTTAAGTATGTGAACCTGAAAGGCAAAATCATCTTCAATCAAAAAAAGGTTCGGGTATTGCTTCCATTCAAAATTACCGCGCCGAATGATTGGAGTCTGGATGATTTAGAAATGAACGACGTCGCACAGATTCCATTACTGCGCGCTGGTTTACTTGACAAAATGTGCGAATCTGCTCAGCCTGCCGCTGGGCCTGCTCCTGCGGAAGCGCCTGCTGCTGAAGCGCCTGCCGCTGAAGCCCCTGCCGCTGAAGCACCGCCTGCTGAAGCTCCTGCGGCTGAAGCACCGCCTGCTGAAGCTCCTGCGGCTGAAGCACCGCCTGCTGAAGCCCCACCAAAGCGCAAAACACGGAAATCCAAGGTGAATAAGCCGTAATTAAGTATATGAAGATGAAAGCCTAGCTTGGGAGAGAACCCACCTCTCTCGCCATCTTCGTACCATTTAAATCTGATACCTTTCAGGGCCGATGGCTTTGCCGTCCCCAATCAACGGCGAGCCATGGCTGCATGGCGCTACTTCAGGCATCTGCTAAAAATGGGGGAATATCACGTAACTCAGGGCACCATACGCGATGCAAACTCCTGGAAGGAGGAGGCCGCTATATCGACTTTGAGGGTTGGTGTCGCCTCGCCCGTGTTGGGTCCGAACTCATCGGGCTGGGCCACGAAACCGGTACGCAGGCCCACCTTGGCTGCTGCCTCAAGGTCATTGCTGTGTGCTGCCACCATCATGCACTCGTGGGGCTCGATGCCAAGCGCCTCTGCAGCGGCAAGATAGACGCGAGGCTTGGGCTTGTAGTCTCCAGCGATCTCGGCCCCGAGAATCGCATCCCATGGAAACTCATTGCGCCGAGCCAGATCAACCATGAGCGAGATGTTACCGTTAGAGCAAGGCCCCAGCATGAACTTTCGGCGCAGACGATGCAGGCCGGCGGTGACACCGGGCCAGGCATCGAGGCGGTGCCAGACGAGATTGAGATTGCGCAGCGTCGGCTCGTCAAGCGACTCAAGCCCGAAGCGAGGACGCACGCGGTCGAGCATACCCCGATGCACCACGTCCAAGCGAGAAAACGGCTTGCGGCCAGCGCGGATCTCTTCCATCCCCGGCTGATATTCAGCGCGCCAGGCATCGGCAAAGGCGATCCAGTCTAGCTTATATCCCATAGGCTCAAGGATCATGCGGGACTCGCGCGCTACGCAGGTGCGCCAGTCGACGAGTGTGCCGAATACGTCGAAAACCATTGCCTTGACGCCGTCCACGGCCTTCCCAGTTTCGTGTTGTGCCAGGGAGGGACTTGCCTGGGCCAGTCCAGCTCCACACAGCACACCCTGGGCACTGAGCCAGCCGGCCTGGCAAAGGAAATCACGGCGCGATAAGGGATTCATCGAAATTCTCCTATGTTGTTTTTGTCTTTGACATTCCGGTGGGGGATATTATGCCAAGAGAGAGAAAGTCTGTGACAGCCTATCGTCATGAATAAATAAAATGGGCCGAGTCCGGTGTAGTGCCGGACCCAGTCCTGCATTGCCTATCGGATCACCGTCTAATTTTTCAGAATCAGTTCAGCAGCTTCCTTTTTTAACAAGCTCAAGCGTCTGCTGTTGGCTAATGTGTCGACGTTGCTGGCGCAACCACCTGTTCGACATACTGCATCAGTCTTTGCAGCTGTCGTAACATCAGATCGCTGTAGAGATTAGCCAACTCGCCTTTCAGCGCTGGCATTCGCAGATGCGACCTGCCTTCAACGCTATTGATCTGTTTGAGAGCCCGCCCGAACGCATCTAGCAAGGCCTGGCCCGCCTCGCTCTCGCGGGCTCGATCGTCAAATTGGGACTGAAATAGCGAAGATGACAGAATGACTTCCTGCTGTTCGTTCACTGCACTAAACCATGCTCCCGCCACCAATTTGGCCAGCTGATCATATAGGCCCAGCTGTGAAGTCAGGTATGCCATTAACCGTGACTCGTCGACGACCAGCTCAGCATTTTTCGCTTGCGTATACTGCGCGCACTTCGGCAAGAGCGTCTTGAGACCTACAGTAAGTTTCTCTTCAGCCCGCTCACCCAGCGCCGCCAGCTTCTTGGCCTGCAGCTTGACAAGCGCCGTTAGTTTTTTCTCACCTGCTGTGCTCAAGCCCTGCCGCCTGTAGGGATTCCATCCCTTGGGCCGGCTCTTGACCCAACCGTCCAGCAAGGCCAGTACTCCCGCGATAACCATCGATTTTTGCTCATGCCGAAGTGGACCGCCGGCGCCGGCTAACGCTTGCATCAGTTCGTCGGATGGATCGGGCTGATCATCTGAAAACTCACTTAATTCGACACTTGATAAGGGACCCGACTGGGCACCTAAAGACTCACCTGGCGGCTCGTCTGACAACTGATCTAGCCGAATATCTGATAATTCTTTGGACTGGACGTCTGATGATTCATTGGACTGAAAGTCTGAAAATTCATCTTGCTTGTCATCTACTAATTCATCGAACTGTACCTCTGACGATTCATCTGGCTGGTCGTCCGATAACTCACCTGACTCGGCATCTGAAAAATCATGGTCGTCGGGTAAATCGCGTGAGTCTAAGCCTGAAAATTCATCTTGCTTGTCGTCTGCCAATTTATCAGACTGAACCTCTGACAGTTCATCTGGCTGATCAACCGATAACTCACCTGACTCGGCATCTGAAAACGGATGATCATCTGGCAAACCGCGTGACTGCCCACTCGATAATTCTCCTAGCAGATTATTCACCCTACCCAAAATCGGACTGCAGATTTTCAGCCCTTGAAATATTTGGGCAAGCGATTTACGCACGGAGTAATCTGCGCTGATATCTGGGAGCAAAGAATATGACGTACCATAGTGCGACTCAACCATCGGCGTAATGGCAACTATCTCCGGTTTAAATAGCATGCGGTACTGCAGCATGTCGCTGACTAGCGGGGATGGCACAGACTCAGTATCGACTGGCTCGCCACCGTAAGTCAGTAACAATTCAAGTGCAGGGATATTCTCAGAGGATATCGCCCTATCTGTCGCGCTTAAGTATAGTTCTTGAGGCCCTCTCATGTTGACATTGGCACCATTTTTCAGCAACAAATCAAGAATGGCGATTCTTTTTTCACCAAAACTGACAGTCTCAATTAACGGCGTAAATCCGGCTTCATCGGCGACATCAACATCAATCTTCAATCGCAACAATTTCTCTACGATCGATGTACTACCTGCAGTGATCGCGTCCATCAGTAACGTTATCCCTGAACTGCCCCCCACATCGATAGTCGCACCCCCCTCAATCAGGGCTGCAAACACTTCAGCGTGACCGTTTTTCGCAGCCAACTGTAGTGGCGTGCAATCGTCGTTGTCAGTGATATTGATGTCAGCCCCTAAGCTGAGTAACCTTCTCACGATCGCCGCATTGCCTCCTTCCACGGCATACATCAGTAGTGATGTACCACTTTTATCTACTGCATCGATTGCCGATTTTTCATCGAGCAAACGTAAAAACACTTCAACATTCCCCTCCCCTGCGGCTGTCATCAGCGCTGTCTCACCAAAATCATTGGTCGCATTAATATCAACACCCAAGCTCAACAGCTTGTTCACGATCTTGATACTTCCGCCACGAGAGGCACATATCAGTAAAGTATTACCATATTTCGTGACCATATCAATCCGTGCGTTTTTCTCGATTAAGAGCTCAAAAACATCTTCATGAGCACCCTTTGCAGCCACCATCAGCGCGGTATCGCCGCTGTGATCCACTGCATCAATTACCGGTTTTTTTTCCAGAATGACTGAAACCAAATCGATTTGACCTTTTGACGCAGCTAATACCAGCATGCTTTCACCTTGGCTGTCGATAATAGGGAAACCCTTATCTAACAACAGGCTCACGATTGACGCACTGCCGCCCAAAATAGCAAGCCTCTGTAATGAAATACCAGTCAAATCTAAACCGAACTCCGCGCCAACTGTAAGCAAGCGCGAATATGCATCAACGTGACCACCATGCACAGCTTTCGTCAGTGCTGTATCGCCTAATAAATCAGCGCTATTGACTTCGGCGCCCGATTCCAACAACTGATCAATAATTGCCGTGCTCCCTCCCATGGCCGCATACTCCAGTAACGTTTGTTTCTCGGGTCCTTTCAATTGAATATCCGCGCCAGCCCTGACCAAAGAAGAAAACACGGCAGCGTGACCCTTCTGTGCAGCGAGCATCAGCGGTGTCCTTCTCCCAAAATTGGCACGATTGACATCGGCATTGTTCGTCAATCTCAACAGCTCTTCCACAATCGTCACATTGCCGCTGCTAGCGGCACACATCAGCAGTGTGTTGCCTTCATAATCAACCTCATCGATATCAGCACCCGCTTCAAGCAAAAGCATGAATACATTGTCTTGAGCATTTTCAACAGCCTGTACAAGCGCTGTCGACTTCCATGTTTTGCCAGCATTGACATCTGCACCCGCATTCAGCAACAGTTGGACAGCTTTAAAATTGCCGCATCTCGCGGCTTCTGCTAAAGGCAGGTTATGTATTTCATCATCAACATCGAGATCGATCGGGGCACTCTGAAGCATGCGCCTGAGCGTCTCCAGATCGTTGGAGCGAATGGCATTGTTAATTACCTCACGAGTAACGGTCACTGCTGACATTGCAGTCAAGGGGGCCTCGGCAGTGGCATCGCTGCGGACTATTACTCGCACGTCCGACCCCGTCTCCATCTTGGAAGATGACGGGTGAGCATTAGCATCGGTGGTGTGCGCTACATTGAGTGCTGCATCCTGCTGCTGGACAGTGCGCTGCACCATGCACGGACCTTGCGCCTGCTGCAGCCGCTGCAAGGCCTCACGTTCGGCGTACTGACGCTGGATCTCGGGATCAGCAGAGGAGGTATTCGAAGAGGTGGGATTCATCAAGAGGCTTTCAAATAAAATTAAAGACCCGCGCTTGTTTACGCAGTGCTTTTCAGTAACCTGATGCAACCAATTGTTCATATAAAACAAAAAAAAATGACGCGGTATCATCGTTTTTATTGAGGCCTGAATTCCTGTGGCCGACTAATTGGTTGAAATGCTGTCGCGATCACCGGACTGTCGTATGGTGATTTCTTGCGTAGCGCAGCGGTCGAAGGCAGGCCTTTTATTTTGCTCCATTTTTACTGCCTTCTACCGGGGGGTTTGCCCAAATTCGGGATAGGCCGAATCATGTAAACTGACCTGTCAGAAAGAGAGTTTCATGTTGCTTTCTTCCGTATCAAGCCCTGCTGAGGAAGGCGGATACATCGCTCTGAATTCGGAAACTGGTACAACAAGCCAAGGCGACACTGTGAATGAGGCTGCTGCGAATCTGAAAGAGGCGAAAAAAGATGCGTTGTGGCGAATCACAAAGAAGTCAACGTTGGAACGGTGAATGGCGTCCTCAGGCAAGCTGAATTCTCTCCAGAGGAAGTTAAAAAAGCCCTGTTAGATTGACCAAGCCGATTACCACATCACATTTACGTCACAGTGGACCGTAAATAAAATGGAAGCCCCGCTGTAAGTGCTTGATTTGACTGGCCTGCCCAGCACGACTCGAACGTGCGACCTACGGCTTAGAAGCTGGCTTACTTTTTTGAAAACCTTGTGTTTTCAATGCCTGACAGTAGCCGGGAATCTGCCGTACCTCGTGCGGTGTGATCTGCGGCACTGAACGGCGTTGAGCGGAAGGCAGTGGCGAGAACGGCCGGCTACGCAAGCATCGCTAGGTCAGGCGGGATTTAGCCGGAAATTCACCCAGCCCAGCGCCCGGTAACTGGGCGCTGAGTAACCAACATTTTATCTTCACGGCGACGGACAAAGCCAAAGAAGAGACTACCAATTCATTTGTCCATTCCTTTAATTTAGTACGAATGAAGAACACCCGAAGTTGCAAATGACTACGCAGAGTGTGCGTAGAATACTAAAAATCTAAAGTTGAAGTCTTATCTGTTTACCAGATCTAAGCAGTAAGCATTAGCTACATCCAAAGCCATTCTCTCATCCTGTGCAGTCAAGTCGAACACTTGTGAAAATGATTTAAGCCATGACTCCCAGTACATTCGACCTTTTTTGTCTGATATCCCATCGTCTAAGCATTTTTGAGCTTCCAAAAGCGAATTCGATTCCGCATTTGCAGTGGCACATCTGTTTTTCACAACTTCCCACTTGTCATGTCTCTTCATCATTGGAGCAATCTTTGAGTCAAATTTAGCAAATATAGGTTTACTTAGTTTTTTTAGACCATCTTCACGCAGCTTAAGTTCTCTGGTCACCTGCCGGCATTGTGAAGATTCGCCTATCCACTCCTGCTGCAATCATCTCAGCCAAGTTGGCAGGGGCATGGCCCTGCCAAGTGATCGGCCGTTCAAAGCTGGGAACCAGTGCGTCTCTGGCAATCAGGTAGCGAGGTCCTGTTTTACCTGATACCCACACACGCAGATATCTTCTGCCATCCGCATGGTGCCACTGCAGATTACGCCAGCGAATCATTTTTGATTCAGTGCCAGCCCGAATGCCTGTGTACAGCAAGAACTCCACATAATGCCAGCACAGCATCTTCATTTCATAAAAGCGTTTTGTTCTACCCGATCTTGCTTGAGCCACCCATGCAGGCATGAAGCCGAGCAGATGATCAATTTTCTGCTGGCTGAAACTGGGTCTTGCCTCGCCCCGCTCGCCTGCCACTCGCATCACAGGCACCGCCATACCAAACGTGATCAAGCCCTGCGTCTTTGCTCGCCGCAAAACTCGATTGAATGCGGAAGCATGATGTCGCTGCGTGTAGTACTTGGGCTCTCGCTCCATTTCACTAATCCGCCAACGAGCAAATTCATCAACCAGCTCTTGCGTGAGTTCAGTGAACGGATAGCGACCAAAAAACGGCGTCAGGTAACGCTCAATTACGAAAATGTAGTCGCCTGTGGTTTGCTTGGTTAAACGCCCTGAACGAGCATGGCGTAGTGCTTCTACTTCCTCTGCTGCCACTCGGCGGAATAGTTTAGTCCGTACAGCGAGGTCATTGCTCACACGAAGTCGGATGGTCTCGTAAATGGCTCGAGCTCGGGTTTCTGCTTGATCTATAAAGGCAGTGCCTGTAGTCACTTGATGCCAAGTGCCGTTATCCAGTCGGAAGCGGCATTGCCAGCGTTGGCTATCCGGGCGGCGGAATAGACGAATACGACCGTCGCAGATAGATCGTTGGCGTGTTTCGGTTTTTTTGGCTGATGAGGGAAATAGCTGGGCAAGCTTCATGCAAATCGCAGGTTAGTTTTACCTGCGATTTTGCAGTGATTACATTTGAAGTACGACCAGTTTCAAGCGTACCGTTGCTGTACGCTTACTGTTGCTGAATAGTCCAGAGGATTGCCGACGGCAGTCGAGCCCACGTTTTTGTGGTCACACTCGGTGCATTGAGCTAAAGATCAAATCAGAAAACTGTCAGATCCAGTCGTAATTACAACAAATAATTTGTCTTGAAAATTTCTTTACAAAACGAAATCCGCGGAAGACATTAATGTCACACCCACAAGTCCAACCCCAAAATCTGTCGAGATATCACTGTAATCGAAAATGTTGATAGTTGGGAGGTCTATCAAGGGCTTTACTTGAACATAGGGATTTCCTTCATCCCAGCAAATACAAATACTTGGAATAATTTTTTCTTCAATTATTTCGCATGTAGGTAACTCAATCGCAGAAAGTGCACCGATGATGCCGTCCTTGTCAAAAAAATCTACAGGTTCAGAAACTTTCTCTTCCCAATAGATGGGCATGCAGCGCCCCGGTACGACGCTGGGTGCAGAATCCAAACCATCCGTGGCCGGTTTGCTCACTACGGCATCACCTACAACCGGCGCGCTTGACACGACTGAACCGGTGCCAGCATTTGCGATAGTCTCGTACCAATAGTCGAAGCCACCTGCTTTTCTTGGATTGGAAAATTCCAAATCAGGGAATGTCGTGCTTGCAGTAATTATCTGGGCTTGAATACCTCCAAAGCCTTTGTCTTCCAGCCACGACGGATTTGCGAACAGCCACGCCTCGAAGTCTTCCAATAAATCTGCTGATTTGGAAACACTCTCGTACCAATAATCGAAACCACGTGCTTTTCCCGGATTGGAAAATTCCAAATCAGGGAATGTCGTGCTTGCAGTAATTATTTGGGCTTGAATACCTCCAAAGCCTTTGTCTTCCAGCCACGATGGATTTGCGAACAGCCACGCCTCGAAGTCTCTCAACATGTCAGCCGAGGAATATTGTTCAGCCTGTTTTGGTAAAGTGCGGTTCTTGGCTGTGAGTGTGAAGACCATGATTTGACCTATGCGTTTTTTGGGTTAAAACTGCGCTAACCTTTGGGCGAAGCAATCTCTGTACCAGACTGTAGGTATTGCTAAGCAAAGCCTTGTACGAGCAATAATGATCAGCCCGAACCGCGAGACCATGAACAGCGGCAAATTAGCGCCGCTTTATGCTTTCTGCATGGCAGATTTTGGCCGACTTTTTTCTTAAATCGATATTAGTCATATCAGTAAACACGATTTGTCAAAACCCTCTGAAAATCTCGCAGCCGTGCCGTTACTGGACGCTTGCAGTCGCTGAATAGTCAGTTGGATCAAGCACGTTAGCTCAGCCCCGCCCCTTAACGGTCTCACCAAGCACACACACTTTCGCCCACCCCCGCCACAATCGGCACAGTGAAAAAATCTAACTTAACGAAAATACAAGACTGGCCTGCCCAGCACGACTCGAACGTGCGACCTACGGCTTAGAAGGCCGTTGCTCTATCCAGCTGAGCTATGGGCAGTTGGTATTGCAGGATTGATTCAGAGATATTGCGAAATGAAAAACGGGTTGTCAATGACAACCCGTTTTTTTTAATTGGTCGGAGTACAAGGATTCGAACCTTGGACCCCCTGCTCCCAAAGCAGGTGCGCTACCGGGCTGCGCCACACTCCGAAGACCGTAATTATAACCGATGCAGCCCGAAACCGATCGGTTTTGTTGCCGATCCGGTCAACCGGGGATGCAGCTGGCGATATTCTCTGCCAGTCGCTGGGCCATTCCGGCGTCCCGCGCCTCGACCATGACACGCAACAGTGGCTCGGTGCCCGAGGGGCGGATCAGCACGCGGCCGGATAGACCTAGCTCGGCCTCGGCACGCTCTCGGGCACTCAGCAAGTCCCGGTTAGATTGCCAGTCAAATCCAGCCTTGATCGTCACGTTCAGCAAAGTCTGGGGCCAGAGACTGAGCTCTGAGGTGATGGCCGAGAGCGTAGCACCGCCTCGACGCAGGGCCGATAAAATCTGCAGTGCCGAGATAATGCCATCGCCTGTGGTGTGCTTGTCCAGCACCAGTAAATGTCCGGATCCTTCTCCGCCGACTTCCCAGCCGCGCTCTTGCAGCAGCTCGAGTACGTAGCGGTCGCCTACCTTTGCGCGGGCAAATCCCACGCCCATCTCGCCCAGGGCGGCCTCGACGGCCATGTTAGTCATCAAAGTACCAACTGCGCCCTCGATACCACCGTTGGCAAGCCTGTCTTTCACCATCACGTATAACAACTCGTCACCGTTGAAGATGCGGCCTTTGGCATCAACCATGAGCAGCCGATCGGCATCGCCATCAAGCGCAATGCCAAGGTCAGCGTGATGCGCCTGAACTGCCGCGGCCAGCGTTGCGGGCTGAGTGGCGCCATGACCATCATTGATATTGAATCCATTGGGCTGATTGCCAATAGCGACGACTTCCGCTCCCAGCTCATGGAAAACATCGGGCGCAATGTGATACGCCGCACCGTGCGCGCAATCAATCACGAGCTTCAGGCCGCGCAGATCCAGTTCATTCGGGAAGGTGCTTTTACAGAATTCGATATAGCGCCCGCGTGCATCATCGAGGCGACGGGCCTTGCCCAGTTTGTCCGAGCTGACGCAGGACATTGGCGACTCAAGTGCAGCTTCGATAGCCAGCTCAACCGCATCTGGCAGCTTGTTGCCCTGGGCAGAGAAAAATTTGATGCCGTTGTCCTGAAAAGGATTGTGCGAAGCAGAGATCACCACGCCTGCCGACAGCCTGAGCGCACGCGTGAGATAAGCAACTGCCGGTGTTGGCATGGGGCCCGCCAGCATGACATCAACACCGGCCGCAGAAAAACCAGCCTCCAGTGCAGCTTCGAGCATGTAACCGGAAATCCGCGTGTCCTTGCCGATCAGGACGGTAGGACGGTTGGTGCCTGAGGACTCTGCCTGCGCGAGTACCTTGCCAGCGGCATAGCCCAAACGCATGACGAAATCGGGTGTGATCGGCGAAGTACCCACCTCACCACGTATGCCATCTGTACCGAAATATTGTCGTGCCATGTGATCTCTGGTTGTTTCAGTGGTGCGGTTCAGGCCGTTCCGGGTTCATGACAGCCTGCCATACTTTGATTGCATCGACGGTTTCCGCTACATCGTGCACACGCACGATGCGCGCGCCCTGCATGACGGCCGCCAACGCGGCCCCTATGCTGCCTGCGAGTCGCTGCTCTGCCGGTCGGCCGGTGAGAGTACCAATCATGCTCTTGCGTGACAACCCGGCCAGCACGGGCAGGCCGACTGCCGCCTGCATGTCGCCGAGTGACCTGAGCAAATTCAGATTGTGACTCAGATTTTTTCCGAAACCAAAACCCGGGTCAATGCATAAACGCCGGCGGTCTATACCCATCGCCGTGGCAGTGGCGGCACGCTCGCGCAGAAACTCGCCGACTTCACTCACCACGTCATCGTAGTGCGGCGTGTGCTGCATGGTCTGCGGCTGCCCTTGCATGTGCATGATACATAAGGCGCAATCGCTCTCACTGACCAAGCGTAAGGCCCCCTCGGCCCGAAACCCCTCGACATCATTGATCATATCAACACCCGCCTGAATCACTTCCCGCATGACTGCCGGGCGTCGGGTATCTACGGAGAGCGGTTTGCCGCAATCGCGTAAAGCGTAAACAAGGGGCATGATGCGACGCAATTCTTCTTCTACTGATACAGAGGCGGCGCCGGGACGAGTCGATTCACCACCGATGTCGATGATGTCAACGCCATCAGCAATCATCTGCTCGGCATGCGTCATAGCGAGATCCAGTGACGCGAACTGACCACCATCAGAAAAAGAATCCGGCGTGACATTCAGGATGCCCATGACCAGCGGACGATAATCTGCTCCGGCAATCGGCAGACGATATCGTCCACAGAGGAGATGATCGGCGGGAAGGTTCAGCACAGGTGGGCGAGCAAAGGAGCGAGAAGATAAACAAACGGGGTGAGGATTACTCCCCACCCCGTCGGGTCAGGACAAACGGTCGCGCATCAGGCAGGCGCAGCAGCGGGTTCAACGCCGCCATCGTTGGCACCGCCACTCGCACGTGGCGGTGGTGAGCCAGCTTTGGGTGGACGTGGCTCCTTGCCAGCCATGATGTCGTTGATCTGATCGGCATCAATGGTTTCCCACTCGAGCAAGGCCTTGGCCATCATCTCGACCTTGTCCTTGTTACGCTCAAGCAGACTGCGCGAGAGCGCATACTGCTCGTCGAGAATGCTGCGTATTTCCATGTCCACTTTTTGCTGGGTGGCCTCGGAGACGGTTTTAGCAGACATGCGACCGAAGTAGGAATCCTGATCGGTATCTTCATACACCATGGTGCCCAGCGTTTCAGACATGCCGTAGCGTGTCACCATCGCACGTGCCAGTTTGGTCGCGCGCTCGAAGTCGTTGGATGCTCCCGTGGACATCTGATTCATGAAGATTTCTTCGGAAATGCGTCCCGCAAACAGGATCGCGATTTCTTCGAGCATCTTGTCCTTGTACATATTCACGCGATCATGCTCGGGCAGCTGCCAGGTGAGCCCCAGCGCAAATCCGCGCGGCATGATGGTGACTTTGTGTACAGGATCAGCCTTGGGCAAGAGCTTGGCAACGACCGCATGACCGGACTCGTGATACGCGGTGTTGCGACGCTCCTCTTCGCGCATGACCGCCGATTTGCGCTCAGGCCCCATGACAATCTTGTCTTTGGCATCTTCGAAATCCTGCATCTCAACCAGACGCTTGCTGCGACGCGCCGCAAACAAAGCCGCTTCATTCACCAGATTGGCGAGATCAGCACCCGAGAAGCCTGGTGTGCCACGCGCGAGGATATCGGCCTTCACGTCGGGCGCGATCGGTACCTTGCGCATGTGTACATTGAGAATCTGCTCGCGACCGCGAATGTCAGGCAGACCCACGATCACCTGACGATCGAAACGACCCGGGCGTAGCAGCGCCTTATCAAGCACGTCAGAGCGGTTGGTTGCAGCGATCACGATGACACCAGCATTGGCTTCAAAACCGTCCATCTCGACCAGCAATTGGTTCAGTGTCTGTTCGCGCTCATCGTTACCGCCACCCATGCCGGCGCCGCGATGACGACCTACGGCATCAATTTCATCGATGAAGATGATGCAAGGCGAATGCTTTTTCGCATTCTCGAACATGTCGCGTACACGAGATGCACCGACACCCACAAACATTTCAACGAAGTCCGAACCGGAGATAGTAAAGAACGGGACTTTCGCCTCGCCCGCAATCGCACGCGCCAGCAAGGTCTTACCTGTACCTGGGGGACCCACCATCAGCACGCCGCGGGGGATACGTCCGCCGAGCTTTTGAAATTTGGTGGGGTCACGCAGGAAGTCAACGAGTTCGGACACTTCTTCCTTGGCTTCATCGCAACCGGCGACATCCGCAAACGTCACGGCATTCTGGTTTTCATCCAGCATACGCGCTTTGGATTTGCCGAACGAGAATGCACCACCCTTGCCACCGCCTTGCATCTGACGCATGAAGAAAATCCATACGCCGATCAGCAAAAGCATAGGGAACCAGGAGATGAAGACTTGCGAAAGGAAAGACGGTGGCTCAGGCTGCCGCACGTCAAACTTCACGCCGTTGTTGACAAGATCACCGATCAAACCGCGATCCAGATTGGTCGTGGTGGCTTTGATTTTTTTACCGTCATTCGTGATCGCAATGATGGTGCGATCTTCGATCGTTGCCTCGCGAATGCGCTGGGCTTTCACCTCATCAAGGAAATCGGAATAAGGAATCGGTGTTGCGCCACCACCAATACCGCGTTCATCGAACTGCTTGAAGACGGTAAATAGCACCAGGGCGATCACGACCCAGATGGCGGCTTTGGAAAACATGTT